>JAJDCO010000055.1 GCA_029260795.1 Planctomycetota bacterium
GGCGCGCGTCCAGACGAGGATCGGCTACTTCGTACCGCGGGTCTGGGTCACCGAAGGCATTCATCCCGGCATCGTCGGCTGCTCGCACCACGTCGGCCGCTGGCGCATTCACGAGGCGATCGGTGGCGAGCGCTCGTCGACTTCGCTGGTCGACATTCAACGTGACGGCAGCCGCTTCCTCTTCCGTCAGAAGCACGGGCTGCAGCCGTTCAAGAGCCGCGACCGCGACACCGAGCGCATCTGGTGGAAGGAGGTCGGCGTCAACCAGAACCTGACCTTCCCCGTCCAGCCCGACCCGGCGAGTGGCATGCACTGCTGGCATCAGAAGGTCACGGTGATGCCGGGTGACGCAGACGACCAGTACGGCGACGTCTTCGTCGACACGGACAAGTCGCGAGAGGTCTACGCCGAGTGGCTGAAGAAGACCAAGCCCGCCCCCGGCCCGGGCGGCCTACGGCGCCCCCTCTGGATGAACCGCCCACTCAAGCCGACGCCCGACGCCTATCGGATGGACTGAGCGAGGGGAGACCGACGGCGAGAGAGGCCCTCGTATCGCCGCCATCCAGCTTTCAGCCGCTCGGCGTCCCCGTCATGGCTCTTGTCTCTGAACTTCGACGATTCCGTCGAAGTCGCGATCGTAGCTGCAGATCGCCTGCAGTGATGAGCAAACCACCACGGCTGCGTGGATGGCATCGCGAGCCATGATCGTCGGGTAGCGATCGAGAAGAGCCCTCGCGGCGTCGGCTATCTCTGCTGTGATCGGAATCACGACAGGAACGATTCGGCGGGCCAGGTCATAAACTCTTCGCCCCGCTTCCCACCGTTGAAGCGCCCGATAGCGATGCAGGATCTCTTGAAGGACTTCTGCGTTCGTGGCGACCTGGACTTGCCCACGGCTGACCTGCTCGAGGAACCGGATACTCGGCTTCTTGTTGGGATGATCGGCTCCCGCCGCGTACATGAAGATGTTTGAGTCGATCAGGATCACGGAAGAAGCTCATCCGGCTCTGCAGTCGACTCCCGTTTCATGGTGCCGGTCTCCCCGACGGGCAGAGCCAGAGAGGCAAGCTCGGCTACAGCCTTGACTCTCTCTTCCTCGGACAGGATTCCGTACTGCGCCTCACAGGCTCGCCGGACAAGCTCGCCCAAGCTCACTCCCATTCTCTGGGCAAGCTGGACCAGATGGTCATGCAGGTTGGGAGGAAAGAGGATGGTCGTCTTCTTCGAGAGCTCCATATGCACCTCCATAGGTGTAACAGTATCCCGCTTTCGACCCTTCGTCAAGTGAGGCAGAGGCTTCCGATCGTAGCGTCGCGAACGAGCCACTGGAATCGGGGGAGCTTTCCGGGGACTCTGACGTCCTCTGCAATCGGTTCGACGTCGTCTTGGTGAGGAGGATGATCATGCTTCGGTGGGTCTCGATGTCAGCGCTGCTTCTGTTCGCGGGGAGCCTGGCCGCTTGCCAGAGTCCCGGTCTTCCCGCTTCGGCTGCTCCTTCGGAGGAAGGATACCTCGATCTGCACTCGGGGTCGGTCGACGCCGAGAGCAGCTTCGGGCTGCACACCGAGAGAGCCGCGAACACGCCGAGGCTGGCGGCCCTCGCCTTCGACACCGGAACGCTGCCGCCGACCGAGCCGGAGCCCCAGGACGCGGGCGATTCCGATCGCCGGCTGATCTACAGCGGTATGCTTCGGCTCGCCGTCAGCGACTTCGAGGCGACGGCCCGACGCGCCCGCGAGCTGACGACCGAGCTCGGGGGTTACCTCCAAAGCCTGACCGACGATCGGCTCACGTTGCGCATCCCGAGCGATCGCTGGGAGGAAGCCTTCGAGCGCTTCGAGCAGCTCGGCAGCGTCGTCGGTCGACAGCTCCAAGTACAAGACGTCACCGAGGAGTTCACCGACCTCGAGATCGAGCTCACGAATGCGCGCGCTCTGCGCGAGCGCCTGGAAGTGCTCTTGCAGCGCGCCGATGACATCGAAGCCGCGCTCAAGATCGAGACGGAGCTAACCCGCGTCCGTACTCAGATCGAGCGCCTCGAAGGCCGGCTGCGTTTCCTCGGCAACCGAGTCGCCTTCGGCACCCTGACACTCGAGCTCGTGCGCGTCGCCGCCGCCGCCCGTGCAGCGGGGCTGCCCTTCCCCTGGCTTCACGAGCTGGGCGTCGTCGACCTATTGGGACTGGAAGGGAGCGACCGATGAGGCTCCTTCTCCTCGCCTTGCTGCTACTTGCACCCGTCTCCTGTCGCACGATCCAGTCGCCGACGGGCTACCTCCCCCTCGAGCCCCACGGTGAGCTCGTCTACCACGCCGTCGCTCCCAACGGCAATCGGATCGAGATCCGTGAGCACGAGAACCGAGAGGAAGGCACCGTCGACTACTGGGCGCGTGCCGTTCGCCGTGAGCTGGTCGAAGGTCGTGGATACTCCGTACAAGGCGAGCGTGAGATTCGGAGCCGGGACGAAGCACCGGGACGCGAGATCCTCTTCTCCGCCGAGCACCAGCTTCGTGAGTACCTGTACCTGGTCGCGATCACGGCCGACGCCGGTCGCGTGCAGATCGTCGAGGCCGGCGGCGAGCGCACGGCTCTCGAGCCCGACCTGCCCGCGATTCGAGCGATGGTGGACACCTTGGATTGACGCCTCACCGCGACGGCGAGGCGGACACAGACGACCCAGCCCCGAGGCTCGAGGGGCGAGAGATCAAGGCCCCTGAGCCCATGATAGAGGCCCCAAAGAACGTACCGCAGCGTGAGCTCGTGCCAGAGTCCGATCGTCCGCATCGTCGCGACGATGGCCAGATTGGGCCGTCTCCAGTGTGCCATCGCCGGCGTGAAGTTATAGCGCCGACACCGGAGTGCGGCTCGAAGTTCGCCACGTCCGAGTCGATCCCGTAGTGGAGCAGCTTCAGAAGGTAGAAGCCAAATCCGATCGGGACGGCCAAGGCGACCCCGACGTTCGCTTGCCCGAGCGTCGCCCAACCCTTCACGGCCGCAAAGATGAGCAGGAGCCCGATCAGCCCGGCGCGCCAGACCACTCGCGAAACGGGCGCGTCCGCGCAGCGAGCGCACCTGGGTGTCCGACTCGGCGGACTCGTTCGCGCGAGCGGAGCTGACGCAGAGGCGACTGCTTGCCGAGCCCGGACACTCCGACCGTCGGCCGCCGTCGCTTGGCGCGCAGGAAGGCCTCGACCTCGCGGCGGCTTCCGAACAGCCGCGTGTCCAGCTCGGCCAGGGCGTCCTCGGGCGCGCGACCGCCCAAGAGCTGCTCGTGAAAGATCGGGAATCCGTGGAGGACAGGGACGGAGACCTGACAAGTGTCGCAGCTCAGAAGGCCTCGCTCAATCCGGTGGCGCGTTCCCTCCAGGATCGCGGCCTGCAGCGGCCGGCGACAGGTCGGGCATGCGAGATGTTCGACGAGATCGTGGCGCAATCGACCTGTCCCGAATCGGTCGTTGGGAAGGGCCCTCGGCCCGGACTCGTAACGCTTGGAGAGTATCGGCAAGCGACCCGAGCCTGTTCCACCAAAAACACGATCGGCTGCGAATCCTGAGAATCACCCCGGACCTCACGCTCGATTCTTCTCGCCCTCCCTTGGAAAGCTCGGACTATGCTAGGCCCCCTAGGAGAGAAGCTGACTTTGGGCGCTCCCTGCTTGATCCGCACCACCATCCTCGCCGCACTCGTTACCCTCCTCGCACTCGCGTGGGGCTGCAAGAAGGACGATCGAGACGACCACTGCTTGTTCCCGCCCAAGCTCCCCCTCACGCAGACGGGCAGCTTCGACTTGACGGGACCGCCGCCGGACATCCTGATCCTCTCGGTCGGGGGCCACGCGCGATCCGCATCCGCCCTCACGTGCTCCGAGGACAAGAACCGCAGCTATCTGGGTAACTCGGGCAACGCCGTGGACGCGCTCACGACCTTCTTCTTCAATGAAGGGCTCGAGGTGGCGGTGCGAAACTTCTCGGACCGCTTGCAGGCCTCAGACCAGAACTTCGACGGCATCCCCGATGACCTGAACGAGCTCGGATTCCTCGAGCTGCTCTTGATCCTGGATCAAGCCTACCTGCTGTGGATCCTCGACCAGGCGAGCCCGACGCGCATCGTGCTCGTCTGCCACAGCCATGGTGGAAACTGGGCCCACCTGGCGACGGCGATCCGACCCGAGATCCCGATCGAGTACTTGATCTCCCTCGACAACGTCGTGACGAACTGGGAGTGCGAGCATCGATGTCAGGTCGCGAGCTGGGTGCACTTCAACGGACTCGCCTTCGAGCTCGACATCTCGCAGCCCGAGAGCGCGATCTTCGTTCCGGGACAAAACGAGCTCGAGCACGTGAAAGATGTGGTCTTCGACAACGTGCGCTACAACGTGGAGGTTCAGAGCACGGGACCCCCGCCCCTCAATGATTGCTGTGACAACTACCGCCGAGACGGATTCCGCGACGGCATCTTCACGGACAATCGGGGCGAGACCCATGCGAAGGTATATCGAGCGGGAAGCGAGTCGATGGACTGGGTCCTCGGGATCCTCTTCCTGCTCGAGAATCCCGAGTAAAATCAGCCTGGCGCGTCGAACGTAAGCTCCGCTCAGGAAAAAGCTTTCCAATCGCCGACGCTCCTCGCACACTCAAGGAAGCCCGAACGACAAGTCCCTCGGAGATTGCGAGCCAGCCACCATGAAACGCCTCTTCACCCCGATGGAAGCCGAATGTACTCTGCCGCTGGTCCGGCGGATCGTGGCCGACATCCTCGCAAACGGGCGGGAGATCCGCCGGCTCTCCGGGCGACGCGACCCGGACAAGGCCCACATCTTTCGCCTCGAGACCACACTCAAGCGCAACCTGAAAGAGCTCGACCAGATCGGTTGCTCTTACAAGGACAACGGCTACGAAGTCGGACTCGTCGATTTCCCGTCCGACATCGAGGGAAAACCGGTCCTGCTCTGCTGGCGGAGCGACGAAGAGCGCGTCGAGTGGTATCACGGCTTCGAAGAAGGTTACTCGGCGCGGAAACGTATTCCGACTGAGCTCCTCGCGAGCCAACCGTCACCGCAGGCGTGAGACCGGAGGGCCCGGGAGAAGATCGATGACGGCGGGCGGTACGCGCGTTCAGCTCTTTCCCACCTGCCTCGTCGACGAGATCCGTCCCGAGATCGGATGGGCCGTCGTGCGAGTGCTCGAGGCCGCAGGCCTCGAAGTCGAGCTGCCCGAGGGCCTCGTCTGCTGCGGTCAGCCCGCCTACAACGCGGGCTTCCATCCCGAGGCGCAACGTGTCCTTCTCCACGTGCTCGCGATTCTCGATCGCACCGAGGGCTGGATCGTCATTCCCTCGGGCTCCTGTGCCGACATGCTGATTCACCAGAGCCACGAGCTGCTGCGCGAGGACGCCGAGGGGCTCGCCTTGGCCCACCGGGTCTCCGCCAGGTGCCGCGAGTTCAGCGCCTTCCTGGACGAGGACCTCGGGTGGCGCGGCGATGGCCTCCCACGGCGTGAGGCGAGCGTGGCCTACCATCCGTCCTGCCATCTGAGCCGAGGCCTGGGCGTCACGGAGCCACCGAAGCGGCTGCTGGAGTCCTTGCGTGGCGTGGAATCCATGCCCGTGGAAGGTCAGGAGGACTGCTGCGGGTTCGGCGGTCTTTTCTCGGTGAAGCAGGCCGACATCTCGGCCGCGATGATGAACCGCAAGCTCGACGCCGTCGAGGCGTCGGGAGCCGATACCTTGGCGAGCTGCGATCTGGGCTGCTTGATGCACCTGGGTGGCGGCCTGCACCGACGTCAATCGAAGCTCCGCGTGTGTCACCTCGCCGAGCTGCTCGCCGAGCGCCTGCCCGACGACGAAGCGGCCGACGGATGACGGACTTCGGCGATCGCGTCTCGAACGCCGTGCGGGATGACCACCTGCACATCGCCATCGATCGAGCGACAGCCGCGCTGCGAGGGCGGCGTCAGACGGCGCTCGACTCGCTTCCCGACTTCGAGGACGTCCGCGATTTCGGCCGGGCCGTGAAGCTCGAGACCATCGCCCATCTCGACGAGCACTTGGTGCGCTTCGAAGAGAACCTCACCGCCAACGGAATCCAGGTGCATTGGGCGGAGGACGGTGAGCAGGCCAACCGGATCGTGCTCGACATTGCAAAAAGGCACAAGGCCCGACGGGTCGTGAAGGCCAAGTCGATGGCGACTGAGGAGATCCACCTCAACGCCGCCCTCGAAGAGGCCGGCCTCGAGGTGCTCGAGACCGATCTCGGCGAGTACATCGCGCAGCTCGCCGGACACGCCCCCTCCCACATCATCCTGCCGATCTTGCACATGACGCGCGAAGACGTCGGCCAGGTGATGCACGATCGACTCGGGGTTGCCTACACCGACGATCCCCAAGAGATGGCGAAGACGGCGCGCACGACGCTGCGCCAGCAGTTCATCGAGGCCGACCTCGGCATCACGGGCGCCAACTTCGGCGTCGTCGACGAGGGCGCCATCTGCCTGGTCAGCAACGAGGGCAACATCCGACTGACGACCTCACTGCCCAAAGTGCACGTCGCGGTCATGGGCATCGAGAAGCTGGTGCCGTCGCTCGACGAGCTCGAGAAGCTGCTGCGGCTGCTGGCTCGCTCGGCCACCGGACAGAAGCTCACCAGCTACACATCTCTGATTCGCGGACCGCGGCGATCGCCCGACGAGGAGGGCCCCGAAGAGGTCCACGTCATCCTCCTCGACAACGGTCGCTCCCAGGTCCTCGCCGGCGATCAGGCTGAGATCCTCGGCTGCATCCGTTGCGGTGCCTGCCTCAATGCTTGTCCCGTCTACCAGCAGATCGGCGGGCACGCCTACGGCGACACCTACCCCGGCCCGATCGGCTCGATCTTCACGCCCGGCATCCGCGGCCTGAAAAGCTCCTACGAGCTGCCGCAGGCCAGCAGCTTGTGCGGCGCGTGCCGGGACATCTGTCCGGTCCGTCTGGACATCCCCCGCATGCTCTTGAGCCTGCGTCGCGAGAGCCGCGCCGTCGCTCCGATGGGTTGGACCTGGCGAGTCGGAATGAAGGGCTTCGCATTCTTCGCCACGCATCCTCGCCTGCACCGCTGGGTCCGCAACGTCGGACGCTTCTTTCTGCGCCGCATGGCCGACGACGGCTGGCTCCGCACCGGGCTCGGACCGTTGGGCGCTTGGACGAAGGAGCGGGACTTCGCGGTGCCTGCGAAGCGCAGCCTGACCGAGGAGTGGCGCGCGCGGAAACGGAAGTCGTCATGAGTGACGCTCGGCAGAGGATCCTGCAGCGAGTGCGTGACGCCTGCCGAACGGCACGGATCCCGGAGTCGACTCGGACGGAGCTCCAGCCTCCGGCGCTCGCCTCTCAACCAGAGCTTTGGGTCGAGCGATTCGTGTCCGAGCTCGAAGCCTTGCAGTCGAGCTGCTTCGTGGCTGACTCCATCGAGGCGGTGCAGGAGCGCGTTCGAAAGGAGATCTCCGAGCGCGTCGTGCTCGGATGGGAGCCCGCGCGACTGCCGTATGAACTGGGCGACCACCTCGACGCAGCTGCGCGATACCTCGAAGACTCCGCCAACGGCGAGGAAAAGGCAGCCGCGGACATCGGCCTCACGGGCGTGACGCTGGCCGTAGCCGAGACTGGCTCGCTGGTGGTCGTGCCAAGAGCCGGCGAGCCGCGGACCGCGTCGCTCCTACCCCGCCGACACGTCGCGGTCGTCCGCCGCGATCAGATGCGAGCCAGCCTCAGCGAAGCCTTCGCCGAGATCCGCCCGACCCTCGCCGACGTCAGCCACGTCGCCGTCATCACAGGCCAAAGCCGCTCCGCCGACATCGAGCTCTCCCTGATCCTGGGCATGCACGGCCCCGCCGAGCTGCTCGTCATCGTCGGCCCGTAAACCCGGAGGGCGGACTTCAGTCCGCTGGACGGTCCTTCAACACCCATCCGGTCGCCGTTCCGGAGGGCGGACCTCAGAAGACCCCGGGTTGCTCGCCGGCTTCGCCCGGCGTTCCACCCGGGGCTAGGTGATGTCGGCCTTGCAAGCCTAACCTTTCGACGGACAACGTCCTCCCACCAGGCAGAAGCCTGGCCTCCGGAGGAAGCCTGGCCTCCGGAGGGAGCCTCAGCCGATCGTTTCCATGCCTTGCAAAGCGTCCAGCATGCGAATCACCAAGCGCACGACGCGGCTCGCCTTGTCGTAGTCGATCTTGTCGGGCGTATCGCTCGTCTGGTGGTAGTCCTCGTGCACGTCGGTGAAAAGAAAGGCGACCGGCATGCCGAGCTTGGCGAAGTTGGCGTGATCGGAGCGGCTCCAGTACGCGTCCGCGCTCTTGAAGGGCACGTCGAAGCCTTCGAGGACACCGAACTTCTCGCACATCTTGACCATGCCGTTGTACTCGGGCCGGTCCTCGGTGGGCGTGATGAGGAGCTCGTTGGGCGCGTTGCGTCCGATCATGTCGATGTTCAGGTCGCAGACAGCCTCGCAGCCCTCGGGGAGCCACGGGTTGTCGGCCCACGCCCGCGAACCGAGCAGGCCCTTCTCTTCGCCCGACACCCAGATCAACATCACCGAGCGCTTCAGCGGACCGTAGTGCGTCAGAGCCTCGGCGATGGCCAGCAGCCCGGTCGTGCCCGAGCCGTTGTCGTCGGCGCCATTGAAGACCTGACCGTCGTCGGCGATGCCGACATGGTCGTAGTGCGCCGAGACGATCATGACCTGCTGGCTCAGCTCGGGATCCGAGCCGGGCCAGAAGCCGCAGACGTTCTCGAGCGTCACGCGCTCACCGGAGAGCACCGCGCGCTTGTCGGTCACGGTCACACCGAGCTCGGCCCCGATCTCGAGGTCCGGGATCTCGTCGGACCAGCCAAACGCGCGCGCCGCAGCTTCGCGACCCAGGTACGCGACCACGGCACCGCGACGGCCACCGCGGCGCTCGCGACCCTCGCCATTCGACGGCCAGCTGACGCGACCGGCTTTCGCCCGCTCGGTCCAGCTCGCGTATCGCTTCGCGTACGGCATCGTGCCCGACTCGGGAGCGGGCGTCACGATCAGGCCCTGCGCCCCGACGCGACGCGCGTTGACCTGGATGGCTCGCGAGTTGAGCTCCGACTCGAAGACCAAGGCCCACTTGCCCTCGACCTCGGCGCTCTCGAACTCCTCGCGCCCGCCATCACCGCAGAACACCACCGGGCCGGTCTCCTCGACGTCCGACAGTCCCCGCGAGTTGAAGAAGTAGTCGGCCCCGAACTTCAGCTCGATCTTCTCCCCGCCTTCCATCTCCACGGTGAACGAGGTGTTGGCGGTATCGAGGCGACTCCGCTCCAGCTCGTACTCGTAGAAGAAGCCATTCGGCGCCCCAGGATTCCAACCCAGTCGCTGCAGACGGTTGCGAATGAAGCGTGCGGCAATCCTCTGACCGAGGCTCGGAGTATCCCGTCCGCCCATCTCGTCGGAGGCGATGAAGTGCAGATCGGCCGACATCCGCTCCGGTGAAACCGAGCTGAGCGCTCGGTCGAGCGCCGGAATGTCGTCGCCCTTCTTGGCCGAATCGTCCCAGGCCACTGCAAACGGGGCGGTCACCAGCAATGCCAGAATGGCCCACGGCGTGAATCGATGCAGCTTCAAGAGTTCGCTCCTCGAGTCGAGATGGGGAGCTCCAGGCGCCCCGTAGAGATGATCGTTGATACGAGCCGAAGGCCCGGTCGATAGCTCGACATTCTAGCAAAGCCGGGCCAGTTCGGTCGCGCCTGCGCTCCACGCCACAAGGGCTACTCGGCCGCACAGGCCGGGCAAGCCGGTCCGGTCTCCTGGTCGGCCGTTCGCCAGGCGGTGGCCCCCCGCACGATCGAGACGGTGCCCGTCACGATGATGCAGAGTGCGGCCACCTGGAACACGCGACGACGAGCGGCGTGCGACAGCCACTGGCTGCCCACACCAAAAAGGATCAAGGCTGGCGCCGTTCCGGCCCCGAACAACGCCATGGTAAAAGCTCCTCCCCCCACCGAAGCCGTGCTGGCCGCCAAGGACAGCGTCGCATAGACGAGCCCGCAGGGCAGCCAGCCCGTGAACAGGCCCGCCAAGAACGCACCGCCCCATCCCGGTCGCTTCAGGAACTCGGAGTAGAAGGACGAGGCGAGGCATGAGGTGCCGCTGCCCGAGCTCCGGTTTGCCCGCCCGCGGAGGATCTGGATCCCCAAGCCGATCAGCAGCAGCCCGGCGCCGATCGCCAGCCCGGCTTGCCAGCGCGCCCAGCTCGGTACCGCGGCCAGGAGTCGATGACCCAGGAAGCCCGCCGTCGCACCCAGGCAAGCGTACGTGAACACGCGTCCTAGGGTGAAGGCGAGCTGCCGACGCAAGCCCTCACGCGAGCCCCCTGCCCCACTCGACACCAACCACGCGAAGCCTCCACACATGCCAATGCAATGGGACGAACCCAAGAGCCCACTGACGAACACGAGGGGCCACTCGATCATGCCGGGACCTCCTCGGGCATTCGAAGAGTCTCGGCAACCTTCGACGGGACCGCCTCGTCCGAGGCCTCTCGATCCGCCAGCCGCAAGGAGTTCGTCACCACCAGGAAGCTACTGATCGCCATGGCCAGCGCGGCGAGGATCGGGTTGAGCCTTCCGGCGACGGCCAGTCCCGTCCCGATGAGGTTGTAGGCGAAAGCCCAAAAGAGGTTGAGTCGAATGACCCGCACCGTTCGTCGAGAGAGCTCGATCGCCCAAGCGACGCGGCGCGGATCGTTCGCGAGCAGGCAAACATCCGCCACGTCTCGCGACACGTCGGCTCCGCACCCGAGCGCAATCCCCACCTCGGCACGCGCCAGAGCGGGAGCGTCATTGATCCCGTCACCCACCATGGCGACGCAATGGCCGGCTTGGACTCGCTCGGCGACCGCGGCGACCTTCGCCTCGGGCACGAGCTCGGCCCGGACCGGCACCCCGAGCTCCGCTGCCAATCGCGCGGCGCGCCCGGGGTGATCTCCGGTCAGGATCTCGACCCGCAATCCGAGGGCGCGCAATGCCGCGAGAGCTTCGAAGGCGCCCTCTCGCAGCCGCTCTCGAAGCGAGAACAACGCCCGAACAGAGCCTTCCCATCCGAGGGCGACCACGGGATCCCCCGCCGCCTTCGCGGCATCGGCCCGCCTGCGCAGCTCTGTTGGCCAGGCCATGCCCGACTCTTCGAGAAACTGCGGGCTCCCGAGCCAAGCCGTCGTCGATCCCGCCGCGTCGACGACGATCAATCCTCGTCCGGGGACCTGTCGCACCTCGGCCTGAATTGCTTCGTCGGTCGTCCCGTGGTCCGCCGCCCAACGCAGCAGAGCGCGGGAAGCGATGTGCTCCGATTGAGCCGCGATCGCCGCGGTCCGCGACACGACTTCTCCCTCGGTGCAGTCGACGCGGTGAGCGGCCTCGACCTGCAGATCCGCCTCGGTGAGCGTCCCCGTCTTGTCGAAGAAGATCGAGTCCACTCGCGCCAATCGCTCGAGGGCGGTCCCACTTCGAAAGAGCACCTGATGTCGGGCGGCCGTACCGACGGCGGTCCAGACGGCCATCGGAGTCGCCAGGCCGAGAGCGCACGGGCAGGCGATCAGGAGAACGGCGAGACCGGCGAGAAGCCCTTCCTCGAAGCCGCCCGTGCGACCGTGAACGATCGCCGTCGCCCCGGCCACCGCCAAGACCAGCGGCACGAAGAAACGAGCGACACGATCCGCCAAACGCTCGAATCGGCCCTGGGCACCGAGCGCCGCTCGCACGAGCTCGGTCAGGCGAGCGACCGTACCGCGGTCCGCCTCGGCCGCGGCTTCGAGGACGAGCGCACCGTCGACATTCCAAGTACCGGCGGCGACGACGTCTCCCGGACCTCGAGTGGTCGGGACACTCTCTCCGGTCAGCAGCCCTTCGTCGATGGCCGCTCGCCCTCGCCGGATCCGTCCGTCACACGGAATGCGCTCACCCGGCAGGACGCGCACCGAGTCGCCGACCCGCAGCTCGGCCAGGGGCAAGACGGACTCGGGATGCTCGCCCCGGCGGACACGCACGGTCTCGGGCAGCAGCCGGTCGAGGGACTCGACCGCTTCGGTCGTGCGCTGCTTACCGAGCGCCTCCATCCAGCGCCCCAGCGTGACGAGCACCAGGACCATGCAGACGACCTCGAAGTACGTCCGATCGCGATCGCCGAAGACGGACGCCGCGGAGTAGGCCAATGCCGCCGCCACGCCCAGCGCGATGAGCCCATCGGTGGCCACGATGCCGCGACGCACCTGCGCCCACGCGTTGATCATCAGCGGGATGCCCAGCAGCCAGAAGACCGGAACGGAGAGCAGCAGGCTGACCGCGCGGAAGAGGTCGCGCAGCGCATCGGCCATCGGGCCGGCGTTCTCGGGCGAGACGGCGTCGATCTCCTGGCTCCACAGGACGAGGCTGAACACCATGACGTTCATGGTGAAGAAGGTGGCGATGCCGAGTCGCGCCAAGAGCCGTCGCGCTTCGCCGCTCGCCTCTCCGGTCCCGGCGATCTGTGCGGCCAACCGGCAGCCGAAGCAACAGAAGGCCGGTCCGTCGTCCTCGACGGCGCGTCCGCCGAGGGGAAGGTGGCAGAAGGCGCAGGCTTCGCGCTCGCCGACGGCCGCGGTCACTTCGGATTCGTGAAGCTGTGCTGAATGTCCGGGATCGCGTAGGTGAGCGTGTAGTAGATGGCGATGATCCAGAACATGAGCCAGATGAGCCGCACGTACCACGGAATCCGGTGGCCGATGTAGGTATGGAAGCGATGCTCCACTTCCGGGCTGTGGTCTTCAGAGAGTCCCATCGTCGTTCCTCAATCGGATGCCGAGCTCAGTTGATCCAGTCCACGACCGCGTCGCGGTCCTCTTGAGCGTCGAGTCGCTGCTCGCGTTCGAGCAGCTCGAACTTCGGACGCTCGATCTCGCGGAACATGCCGAGACCGATCGCCCAAAAGAAGAGGAGGAAGAAGCCGGTGGAGGCGAGGAGGTAGTTGACGATTGGCGCCAGGGCGAAGGCGCCTTCCTGTCCGGTCTGGGCGAGCTTGATGAACTCGATGAACTTCGAGCCGAAGCCGTAGACGCTCGGCACGAGAATGAGGATCCCCATGACCCAGACCGTGAGGGTCTGGGTCCGACTCGACTTGCCATAGCTCATCGGGCGGCTGCCTTTCCGAGCACGCCTTCGACGTTCTCGTAGTAGGGAGAGATCGGGAACTCGAGCCAGCTGCCGAGCCATTGGACATAGAGCACGATCGCGAGCCCCTTGGCATTGGGCGTCGGAGGGCCCGACTCGGGCTCGTCGAGGAACCACTTGTAGGCGGGCATGATCGAGCCGGGCGACGTGAGCTGAGGGTCCCAGAAGTGGGCGACGTGCCAGTCACTGCCGCGGCGACCGCCCTCGCGGGACAGGTCGGGCCCGACGCGACGGGTGCCGAACATGACCGGACGCTGGAGCTCGTTCTGGTACTCGATGGGTTCGGCGACCGGTCCCCAGCGCTTGCTCTCGTTGGAGACGGGGCGAACGAACTGGCTGTGGCAGTGCCAGCAGCCTTCGCCGACGTAGATGTCCCGGCCGCGCTCGAGCAGCTCGGCGCAATTCTCTTCCGTCGCCTCCCCCACGTACTGAGCGAAAGATTCCGGATAGCGCTGTTGGAGATCTCGCAGCTCGGCCATCACGTTCTTGTTGACGGTCGGGTCGACGAGCTCCTCGACGCTCTGCTCGGGGAGGTCCCTGAACATCAAGATCGGTACGACGGCGTTCGACACGAACGCCAGCAGGAAGAAGCCCAGGCCAGCCAGTAGCAGGATTCCTGATTTGGACTCGAACATGAATGGCTCCTCAGCTCAGCGCGTCACGCGGGGACGGGTTTCGGCTCACCTTGACGAGCGTCGCCTCGCGCCGCCGACCAGGTCATCTTCAGATTGACCAGGAAGCACACGAAGCCCGCGATGATCGCCAGACCCATGAAGAGCCGCACGATCCAGAAGGGCTGCGAGATCCGGATGGACTCGAGCCACGGAGAGAGCATGCTCCAGGACCAGCCTTGAAGAATGCCGGCCAGCGTGAGGTCGATGAACATGACGAACATGCCGCCGGCCGAGAGCCAAAAGTGCCACTCGAGCAGCTTGCGGCTCGCCCACTCGCGTCCCAACAGCCGCGGGAAGAGGTACGTCATGATGCCGAAGAGCCAGAAGCCGAAGACACCGAACATGACCAAGTGGGCGTGGCCCACGACCCAATCGGTGAAGTGGATGAGCTTCTGAAACGTCTGCGTGACTTGAAGAGCGCACTGCGCACAGGTGATGAAGTAGAAGACCATCCCGACATAGAACCATCGCAGCGGGAGGTGCCGCTTGAGGATGCTGCTCGAGCCCCAGATGGTCCCGAAGAAGTTGATGATCACGGTCGTGACCACGAACTCGACCGCGATGGTCGCGATGATGGCGCCGTACTGCAGGAACATCGGGATCGGCGCATAGAGGAAGTGATGGATGCCGTTCAGGGGATAGAAGAAGGCCAGTCCCCAGAAGCCGACCAGCGACAGACCGTGGCTCCAGATCGGTCGCTTGAGCATGATCGGCACGAAGTAGTACATCAGCCCCCAGCCCAAGGGCGTGACGAACAGGCCGACCAGGTCGTGGATGAACAGCCCCGCGATCGCGCCCCCACTCGCGCCCGACACCAAGTACTCCGGTACGAAGTTGCCCATCGCGTACGTCAGGAAGGTCCAGACGAAGGCGGCCAGGAAGTACCAGAGCGTGACGTACAGCGGCCCCTTCATCTTGATGATCGGGACCGAGAAGTTGATCGCGACCAGCAGCAGGCCAGCTTGCGCGAGCGGGTCGATCCAGACCGGCGTCTCACCCCACTCGAGCCCCTGGGCCTGTCCGAAGAGGATGCCGCCCGCCGTGGCGAGCACGACGATCTGCCAGGCGCCGTAGATGAACCACGACAGCTGGACGCTGGCGACGCGATGCATCGTGAGGCGCGGGATCGCCCAGTGCAGCGCCCCGAGGAACACGTTCGCGATGAACCCGTAGGCGATCGCGTTGGTGTGGATCATGCGCCAGCGGCCGGGCGAGAGGAGCTCGATGCCGTCGTGGGGATTCCAGCCCACGAGCTGGAGCGCCATCAGGAGGCCCCCGATCATCGAGACGGCGAAGAAGGTCAGGGCCGCGACGAAGTACGCCAGCACGATCGGGCGGTTGACGAGCAATCGTGCCTCGTTGGGAGCAGCAGCCGGCAAGGCCTCGGTCATGATTTCCCCTCGTGACTCGCGATTCCATACGGGCGAAACCGGCCCAGCGGATACATCAGCAGCATCGTCCAAGCGAAGATCAGGTGCGTGAGCGCCGCTACCCACGGGGGGATCTCGTCGACGATCCACGAGCCTCCGAAGAGGGTCGGCTGCAGCCAGGAGAGGATCAGGTAGAAGTTGATCACCCACAGGCCCACCCCGATGACCGAGACGAGCGCGAGCTGCTTCACGAAGCTCGACTTCCCGAAGAAACGCGAGAGCGCCATCTGGATCGGGATTCCCAGCACCATTCCCGTCGCGATGTACAAGCAAACGCCCGCAGCGACTGCGATGTCGTCTGCCTGCGTCAACGCCTTCTCGCCCAACGGAAAGGTCAGATACACGCGGACGATGCGCAGTGGATCCTGCCCGATCATCAGCGAGCCGATCACGTTGAAGACCAGGCTCGCCATCGCGCCCAGCATGCCCAGGAACACCCCCGCCATCGCATGGTAGGCGGTGTAGTATCCCTTCGGCGGCCAGTCGGCCGACTGCTCGCGCGCGATCTCGGTCTCGATCCGCTCCATCTCGTGACGGAGATCGTCGAGTCGCTTCTGCCGATCAGCGCCTTCCAAGAGGTCTCCTCCCCACTCAGAAACACGGGGTTCGCCGGGGCCCATGGCCCGGCGCACTGCTCTCGCTGAACAAAGAGCAGCTCAGTCAGTCGACACGGATTCTTTGGGGCTCAGACTCTACGTCGCACGAGGGATCACCGTCAACGATGCGGCCAACACCAGCCCGGCCGTGAAACCAAAGATCACGGCCAGCAGGCCAACGCCGTAGAGCGTCATCGTGCCGTCCTCGAGGACCGTGCTCTGCCGGCGCAGCACACGGCGGCTGACGATTCCGCACACCCACGTCCAGTGCAGCATCACATGCACGACCGCACCCAAGAACAGAAGCGCCAGCAAGGCGAACTGGACGTCGGTCCAGCCGTCGTACCCGAGACCCCAGAGTCGCCAGCCGTCGGCCTGGGTCGCGGAAGGAAACACGATGCGCAGAATCAAGGTCGCACCGACCAGCGTGACCAGCAGAACCATCAACACGAGGTCGAGCAGGAGATTGACGAAGGCGCGGGACATCATCACTCGCCGGAATGAAGGACTCGAATCGAACTGCGTGAGCTCGCGGCGAAAGCACTCACCGTGCCAAGCTTCTAGGAGGACGACGGCACGGCTGACCCTCGCAACCCTCCGAATCCGAATCGGAACCGTGCCGGTACGCGTCGCGCGTCACCTCGGGAGAAACTGACTCACCGAGCTGTCACGTGCTCATGACACTCGAGCCCCTGGCCGAAAGAGATCCGACCGGTCGACACCGCGCGGCACGCGGTCGCGCGGTCCCGCGGAGCCCATCCGGAGCCAGGGGCACGCCAATTGCCAAGCGCACGATCAACATCACCGACCGGCCCTCGCCTCTTTCGAGCGATCCCATGAACGAGCCCCGCATCCTGTTCGTTGCCAAGGCCCCCGGCCTCGCCGATCGTGGCGCCCGCCTTCTCGAGGCTCTTCCCGGCATTGCCGTCAGCCGCCTCAGCGATCCCCGCGCCGCCTTGGATTGGGTGAATCGCGAGCCCGTCGATGTCCTGATCATCGAGCTTCCGATGACAGCGGACATCGCCTCCCTCGCGCGAACGGCTCGTCGTCGCCGACCGGGCCTCGCCGTGCTCGGGCTCTGCTGCTCGAGCCTTCAGTCCGAGTGGCGAGGTCCCTTGCCCCGATTCGAGTGTGACGAGGTGCTCGTCCTTCCCTTTGCGCCCGACCAGCTGACCGAGTGCGTGCGCCGGCTCGCGTATCGACCGCACGATCCCGAAAACGCTGCCGAGAAGACGCCTCCCGAGCTCGTCGGCGTCAGCGAGCCACTCTCGAGCCTGCTCGACATGATCGAGCGGCTGGGCCCCCTCGACGTCGAGGTGCTCATCCAAGGCCCGGCCGGATCACCGCGCGCCACGGTCGCTCGTCAGCTCCAGGCACTCGATCCGCATCGGAACGGTCCTTTCGTCAACGCCGATTGCCGGCTCGACGAGCCCGGACAAGTGCGCTGGGACGACTCCCTCGCCGTGGCTCGCAATCGTTGGAAATGCCTTCTGGAGGCCAGCGCCGAGGGCGTGCTCTTTCTCGACCATCTGGATCGACTGCCGCGCACTCATCAGGCGATCCTCCAGAACCTGCTGACCGATTCTCAACGCGAGGGACGGGGTCATTCCGTCCGCCTCGTCTCGGCAGCCGAGGTCAGCCTGGAGGAAGAGCTCGACACGAACGAGTTCCGCCGCGATCTCTTCTATCGGCTCAGCACGGTCAAGATCGAGCTGCCGTCCCTCGAACAACGCTCGGCCGACCTGCCCGAGCTCTGCGCGGCATTCTTGGCTCGAATCTCGGGAAGGCGGAGTCAGCCGCGATATCAGCTCACGGTCGAGGCCCTCGAGCTGCTCGAGCAACGCCCGTGGCCGGGCGACATCAGCGCACTCCATCGACTGTTGATCGAGGCCTCCGAGCTGGCGCGTGGTCCCTTGATCGAGGATCAAGACATCCGGGCGGCCCTCCAACGAGCGACCGCCCTTCAGCCCTGAGGCCGCTCTCAGCGCCCGGCCGCAAGCGGCTCCAGACGGCGGGCACCGGAGGTGCCGAGCTCGCGTCGCCAGAACTCGAGCATCGTCGAGTACAGATGGATCCGAGCCGGCCGATCCGAGATGCCGTGCTTGCGCATCGGATAGAACATCATCTCGAAGCGCTTGTTGGCCTGGACCAGTGCCTCGATGAAGCGCCACGAGCTCTGCGGATGCACGTTGTCGTCGTAGGTGCCGTGCACGAGCAGGAGGCGCCCGTGGAGATCACCCGCGAAACGATTCAAGTTCGTACGCTCGTAACCCTCGACGTTCTCCTCCGGTCGCTTCATCGCGAACTCGGCCCATTTCGTGTCGTAGTAGTGCCAGTCGGTCACCGGGGCGACGGCGATCCCCGCCCGGAACTCCTCGCTCTGTGTCATCGCCAGCAGCGTGAAAGAGCCTCCGCCGCTCCAGCCCCAAACGCCGACCCGCTCGGCATCGACGTCGGGACGAGCCTTCATGTGCCGCACCGCGTCGACCAAGTCGTTCAGCTCACCGTCGCCATTGAGCTGGCCGAGCACCGTGCTCTCGAGCGTCTTGCTGATGGCGGTCGCGCTTCGGTTGTCGACCCGCAGCACCAAGAAGCCATCTCCCACCAGGATCTGGTCCCAGAGGCTCCAACCACTCCAAGCGTTGGCGACGTTCGGCGCTGAAGGGCCCCCGTAGATGTCCAGGATGAGCGGGTAGGAGCGACTCGGGTCGTAGTCGGCCGGCTTCATCAGGCAGGCCGGCATCTCGAAGCCGTCGCGGGCCTCGATCGTGAACAGCTCCGGGTATACCAAGCCGAGATCCTGGGCCAAGTCGACGCGAGGCGGGCTGAGCTCGCGAAGCAGGCGCCCGTCGCCCGCGCACAGCTCCATGCGGGGCGGCGTGCTCAGATCCGACCAGGCGTCGACGAAGTAGGCCCCGTCCGGTCGCGCCGTGATGCGATGAGTGCCGGCATTTCGGGTCAAGCGCTGCCGCTCGGAGCCGTCGAGCCGCACGCGGTACAGATGTCGCTCGATCGAGGAGTCGGCTTGTCCCGTGAAGAGCACCCAACCGCGCGCCTCGTCGACGGCGGCGATCGACTGGCTCACCCAGAACGCACCTGCCGAGCTGCGGACCGACCAGTTGCCCTGCGTCAGCGCCGCCCGCAGCTCGCCCCGATCCGAGTAACGGTAGAGATGCGTGTACCCGGTGCGCTCGGACGACCACAGGAACTCGCGGCCTCCATCGAGGAAGACGAGGTCGTCGTGGATGTTGATCCAGGCGGGGTCGGTCTCGTGCAAGATCGGTGTGATCTCGCTCGAGACGGGATCGACCCACGACAGGTCGAGGCGCTGTTGATCGCGCGTCATCGTTTGCACGGCCAGGCGCTGGCCATCGGGAAGCCACTGAACGCGGACGACGTACTCGTGAGGCACCGCGCTCAGGTCGATCCAATGCCGATGGTCTCCATCGGCTCCGACCACACCCAAGCGCACGCTCGGGTTGGTCGTGCCCGCCTTCGGGTAACGCTGCTCGATGAGGCGGGGCCAGACGGGCTCGGGGTCGAGGAAGTAGGCAATGCCCACCTCCGACTCGTCGGTCTGAAGGAAGACGATCGATCGCGAGTCGGGCGACCACCAGTAGCCGATGTCCCGGCGCCCGAAGATCTCCTCCCAGTAGACCCAGGAGAGCGTTCCGTTGAGCAGCGTCTCGGAGCCGTCGCGCGTGAGGCGGTGCTCGACGCTCTCGAAGAGATCGAAGCTGTAGAGATCCTGATCGCGCACGAACGCGACGAACCGGCCGTCGGGTGAGAAGCGCGGCGACTTCTCCTCGGCCCGGGTGGAGGTGACGCGGCGGAAGCGGCTCGCTTCGAGGTCGAGCACGAACAGGTCCCCACCGAATCGGTAGGCGGCTCGCTTCCCATCGGCCGAGAAGTCGATCGGCCATTCGAGCGTCTCTCCGATATCACCGTCGACGAGCGCCTTCAACGAGCGCAGTGCGGCCGACGCGTCGACAGCGGGCGTACGCTCTCCCGTGGTCGGATCGAGCCGCTCGAGCGTCCGCTCGGATGCCGGGCGTCGCGGATCGAGGAGCAGGGCTCGCCCGTCTCGGCACCAGGTGAGCTCCGGGAGCGCCGTGAGCGCCGCCGCCTCTTCGCCGACCATCCATGGCACATCGATTCTCGACGGCTCGGTGACGGATGTCGTCGCCTCCCGAGGCGGTGAGATCTCGACGTCGGAGGTGACCGAGAAGGCCTCGGCGCCGGCAGGCGCTTCGCAGGCCGCGAGAATCGAGAGCCAGGCGAGGCCGCTGACCCAGATCGCGAATGACATCGCCGCTCTCACGATGCGCTCTCCTTCAAGTGAGGGGCGCCAGCCAGTAGAGGCCGGCGAAGAGGTTCGATTCGATGGCCATGCCCTGCGCTTCGGCGGATCGAAGAAACGCCGCCACCTCGGGCAACGGGACCGCGTGGACGATGATGTCCTCGGAGTCGTCTCCCCCACCCGGTCCGACTCGCGTCAGATCGTGGGCGCGGAAGAGATGGCGCTCTTCAGCCGTCAAGCCCGAGGACGTCTGAGTGACGTTGACGAGCTCGAGTCGACCCGCCCGCCAGCCGGTCTCCTCTTCGAGCTCACGAGCCGCCGCGGTCGCGAAATCCTCCCCGACGAATGACGGATCGTCGCCGACCAAGCCGGCCGGCAACGCCATCACCTGTCGCCCGACCGCCGGCCGGGGCTGCTCGACCAGCAGCAGCTCGCCCTCGGGTGTCACGGCCAGAATCACGACGACACCATTCGACCCGACTCGCTCGACGTACTCCCAGCCGTTTCGATCGATGAGCCTTAGATAGCGTCCCTCGCCCAGAAGCCTGGCATGGTCGGTCATGAGCTCCCTCGGCGAATGGGACAATTCTGGCGAGCAATTGACATGGTGCGCGAGAGTATCCGAGGCGAGATCGGCCGTCAAACGGGCGGTGCGGTCGAGCGGCTGCCTCCGGCACCCCAGCAAGCCCTGGCATTGACGTGCGTCCTCCGGTGAGATGGGTCCAGTCCTCCAGCGTCCTCCATCACCGATCGGTTGCGAAGAATGATGCTTTCGCCCGCACGACTCCAAATCGGAACCAGCCTCCTCATCGTCTGCTCGATGGTGGCCGAAGTCGGTCGCGCTCAGGAGACCAGGATCTCGCGACTGGGCGAGTATCGGGGCTACTCGAGCGCCCGCTACGATGGCTGGTCGTCCGCGTCTCGCTACGTCACGGTCCGCGACCGAACACGGCTCGCCATGGACCTCTTTCGGCCCACTCGAAATGGCGAGCATGCCGTCGAGAGGGTCCCGGTGGTGTGGACGCATCATCGGTACCTGCGCAGCATGACGCTCGGAGTGTCATCGCTCACGGTCCTCGACACGATACCGTGGCTGAAGGAGCTGCTGCAGCACGGATACGCCGTCGCCGCCATCGACATCCGGGGCACGGGCGGGTCCTTTGGCGTCTACGAAGGCCTCTTCACGCCCAACGAGGCGCGCGATGCCTTCGACATCACCGAATGGCTGGCCGCCCAGCCCTGGTGCTCGGGCAAGGTCGGCATGTATGGACGCTCCTACCTCGGAGTGACGCAGTACCTCGCCGCTGCCGAGAAGCCGCCGCACCTGGTCGCGATCTTCCCCGAGATGGCGCCCTTCGACCTGTACGACTTCATCTACCCGGGCGGCATCTACCGCCACGATCTGCTCGAGCAATGGAGCGCGATCGTCCATCAGCTCGACCGCCCCGGTGCCTCGACCCGGCGTCCTTCGTCGGTGGCGGGCGCTTGGTCCCTGACACGCGTTCGACCGGTCGACGGCCCCGAGGGAGCCGAGCTGCTGAAAGCCGCGCTGGAGCAGCATCTCCGCAATCGCGACCTGGCCGACATCTTCGAGCCCCTCGCCTTCCGCGACGACAGGGACCCGGTCTCGAAGGCGCGGCCCTACCGAGACTGGAGCCCGGCCGAGCGGATCGCGGACATCAACGCGTCGGGAGTCGCGGTCTACACGATGGGAGGCTGGCTCGACCTGTTCACACGCGATGCCCTACTGTGGACGGCCAACCTCACGGGACCGAAGAAGCTCGTCATCGGCCCCTGGGCGCATACGGAGCAGCAGGGTCTCGACCAGGCGGACGAGCGCTTGCGGTGGTTTGATCATTTCCTCAAAGGGGTCGACAATGGCATTCTGGACGAGCCGAGCATTCACTACTGGCTGATGGGAGCTCCCGAGGGGCAGGCCTGGCAGTCGACCGACCAGTGGCCGCTCGCCACGGAGTCTCGTCAGAGCTTCTACTTCGCTTCCGGCCCCTCCGGGACCATCGACTCGGTCAACGACGGTCGTCTGCGGCCGGATGCGCCCACCGAGGAGGAGGCTCTCGATCGCTACACGGTCGACTACTCGACGACCTCGGGCAAGCCGTCCCGATGGAGCAACGGCTACGGGGATGGGGCCCAAGGCTTTGCCTACCGCGACCTCCGACCGAGCTCACGACGCAGCGTGACGTACACCAGCGACCCGCTTCCAGCCGATGCCGAGATCACCGGACACCCGATCGTGACGCTGTGGCTCGACTCCGCCGCTCATGACCTCGACGTCTTCGTACGTCTCGAGGAGGTCGATGCCGAAGGCGTCCCGCACTACGTGACCGAAGGTGCGCTGCGCGCCTCGCATCGCGCGACGAGTGAGCCGCCCGTCGCGATGCTCGGCTTGCCGTATCGATCCCATCGGCAGAAGGACATTCGCGCGCTTCCCGAGGAGCCGGTCGAGCTGGTCTTCGACCTGATCCCGCTGTCGAACCTTTTCGATCGCGGTCATCGGATCCGCATCACGATCAGCGGCGCCGACGCCGAGAATACACGCACGCCCGCTCAAGACCCGCCGCCCGAGCTTCGGTTGCATCGGAGCACCGGGCGAGCCTCCCATGTCGAGCTCCCCTTCATCCGAGCGGAGAAGCGGTGAGGGCGAACGACGACGGTCGATCGGTCGGCCAGGATGCGGACGTCCCCGCGGTCCTTCCTCGGCGTGTCTTCCTCGCGATCGCGGTCGCGGCGCAGGCGATCACGATCGGAATCACCTGGCCTCTGTGGCAGGTGCGCGACGCTCCTCCCAACCTCCCCTGGCTCGACTTGCCGCAGGTCTCCTACGGGCCGTTGCTCCTGATCACTCTCGCCGTCATGGGCTGGCGACCGGCCTTCGGGTGGTGGCTGCATGTCGCCTGCCTCGGTGCCGCGACCGCGTCCGACCAGCTTCGCGTGCAGCCTCAGATGATCTCGGTCCCGTTCCTGATGCTCCTGGCCTTCCGGTCCCCGAGCGCTCGCCTCCTCGGCCTCTCGCACCTTGGCGCGCTCTGGTTCTACTCGGGGTTTCACAAGCTTCTCAGCCCCCGATACTTCACCGAGGTCTCCGGCTGGATGCTCAAGGTCTTCTATCCGAGTGCCCCCGAAGCGCTGGCGACCGCGACCGGCGCGATGATCGCCTTCGTCGAGATCACGATCGGCGTGCTCGTCTTCATTCCGGCGCTGCGTCGCACCGTGGCCGTGGCCGCCCTCGCGCTTCATCTGGGCATCCTGCTGACGCTCTCGCCACTCGGCGCCTTTCACAACGAATCCATCTGGTCGTGGAACCTCGTGCTCGCCGCCGTTGGGCCATTGATCCTCTGGCGCTGGCCGCAGATCCTCCGGGCTCAGGTCCGGAGCGCACGCCACTGGGCACGAGCCCTCGCCGCCGCCTGGCTGGTCTTGCCCCTGGGCTACTATGCTGGCGTCCACGCGCATCTCTGCTTCTGCCTCTATACGAAGAACAAGCCGATGGCTTGGATCGAGCGCCCCGGCTGGACTCGGGCACGCGTCGGCTTCTGGAAGGAGATGCAGGTCCCCATCCCTCCGGCACACGGAACGATCGCTGCGTACTTCCGTGCCGTGGCGCAGCCGGGCGATCGGGTCGAAGTCGTCGACGAGCGCGGCTGGGCGCGCGGGCGCGGGCTCGATCACTACTGGCTGTCATACGAAATCGAGCGAGGCCTGCCACAAGCGCTGCTGCAAGAGCTCGGAGCCGGCAAGATGGAGCCGCACTCGGGCCCGCAGGAAAGTATCTTGTACCGCATCGACTTGTCGGGGGCGTCCATCGACGATGCCGCCCTCCAGCGCCTCGCCGCGCTCGAGGGCCTCGTCGAGCTGGACGTGCGCGGGACTCCCGTCACCGATACCGGGCTACTGGCGCTGCTCGCGGCCCCGAAGCTCGAGCGACTTCGAATCCACGGCACCGGCATCTCCTCGGAAGCCCGATCCCTGTTTCACCGAGAGCGGCCCGATGTCACCCTCGATCCGGAATGACCTCTCGTTGAGCTGAGACTCCAAGGGCTTTCTTCCATGCCGAACCTGCACCTGATCGACGCGACCTATGAGCTCTTCCGCGCCCACTTCGGAGCGCCGCCGCGCACGGCACCCGACGGGGCACCGGTCGGGGCCGTTCACGGCCTCCTCGCCAGCCTCATCGCGATGATTCGCGACGAGGGCGTGACGCACCTCGGCTGCGCGACCGATCACGTCATCGAGTCGTGGCGCAACGAGCTCTGGCCCGGATACAAGTCCGGTGAAGGCGTGCCGGAGGATCTGATGGCTCAGTTCGAGCCCGCCGAAGAGGGGCTGCGCGCGCTCGGCGTGACGGTCTGGCCGATGGTGGAGCTCGAGGCCGACGACGGCATCGCGAGCGCCGTGGCGCGCTACCGCGACGCCTTCGAGACGATCTGGATCTGCTCGCCCGACAAGGACTTCGCCCAGCTGGTCGAGGACCGCGTGCTGCTGGTCGATCGACGCCGCTCGATCGAGTACGACACGGCGGGAGTTCGGGAGAAGTGGGGCGTTTCCCCCGCCTCTGTCCCCGACCTCCTCGCCTTGATGGGCGACTCCGCAGATGGCTTTCCCGGCCTCAAGGGTTGGGGAGCGAAAGGCTCCGCGACCGTGCTCGCCGAGTACGGTCACATCGAAGACATCCCACTCGACGCCGAGAGGTGGACGATCAAGGTCCGCGGCGCCGCTCGCCTCGCCGAGACCCTGCGCGAGAACCGTGACGAAGCGTTGCTCTTCAAGCGCCTGGCGACACTACGATCGGACGCCGCGATCGAAGAGCGAGTCGAAGACCTCTCGGTGGCTCATGTTCCCGGTCCGCACTTCGTCGCGTTCTGCGAAGCCCATGGATTCCCAAAGCTCGCCGAGCGAGCGGTGTATCGGAACCGCTGACGGAGAATCCGAGCCGTCATCGGCTCGGAGGCACTCGCCGCTCGGATTCCTACCAGCACCGGATCGGACGCCAGGCGTCGATGATCTCGTTGCCGCGAACGACGTGATACACGTCGAACAAGGCGGCGGTCAGGCAGGAGTGATTCGGGAGGATACGGAGCGGCGAGCCAACGGGGAAGGCCGACAGCGCGTCAGCCTTCGGAACGATCACCTGTCCGTGCTCTTGGGAGAGCGACGTGATCTTCCAGTCGGGATACTCCGTCCCGCCATCGACCGACACGACGCGTCCGAAGCCTCCGTCCGGAAAGACGTGGCTCGCACCCAGGTCCTTCGAAAGGGCGAGTGCTCCGGCATTAATCAGGAGCTTGCGTTGCTCGGGATAGTGTCCGACCACGGTGGCCAGCACCGAGAACGCGACGTCCTCGCGTCGGCAGGCACCGACCGCGACCTGGAACAGATCGAAGAAGGCGTAGTTTCCCGGTCGGACCTCGGTCACGCCTTCGAGATGCTCGGCCGGAACGCAGAGCGTCGGCGTCGAGCCGAGGCTGACCGTCGGGACCTCGATCCCCGCTTGGCGAAGCCTCCGGGCGAAGGCCACCACCTCGTCGCGCTCTTGCCGCGACACGATCCGGATCTCGTCGGGTGTGCGCGCATCGTAGGAGTGTCCCGCATGCGTGAGCACACCGCGAAAGTCGATACCCGGTGTTGCAACGATCCGTTGCGCCAATGCCAAGGACTCGGGGTCCCGAGGATCGACGCCGGCGCGATGATAGCCGCAGTCGACCTTCAGCAGCACCGACAGCGGTCGCCCGCGCCGAGCCGTCTCCTCTTCGACGCGAGCGCGCGTGACCTCGTGATCGAGGAGGACCTGGAACTGATCGACACGGTCGGCGAGCCCGAAGACCTCGTCCAGCTGGCCTGGCGGCAGAGGGAACGCCCACGTGATGTCGCGAAACCCGTGATCGGCGAAGAAGCGTGCCTCGGCGAGGGTCGACACCGTGACACCGCCGAAGTGTCCACGCACCTGAAGCCTTCCGACCTCGATGCACTTGTGCGTCTTGAGATGCGGTCGCAGCGCGACGCCCAGCCGCGAGGCCGTCTCGGCCATGCGGCTGGTGTTTCGCTCGACGATCTCCGCATCGACGAGCGCGCAGGGTGTCTTCAGCTCAGAGAGCGCAGGCGCCACGTCGTGCGCCTTCGACGGGGCGCCTTCCTGGGACGCCTCGCTCACTGGATCTCGATGCGCTCCCAGTTGGTCAGGCCGCCCGTCCCCGGTCCGCTGAAGAACGTCTGCACCTCCTGGAGGTAACCGACCTTACCGATCAGCGCCGGGTTGTTCGGGATACTGGCGATGTCGGTCGCCTGGCCGGACAGATCCAGGTTCCCAATGCGAATGCAGAAGAACGGAGCGTTCAGGAACAGGTACCCGAACGGCGGCACGGCGACCGGATCGGACGCGAGCGAGTAGCCGAGCAGAATGCAGTACGGATCGCCGGCGGCCCCTTCACTGTCGACTTGAACGAATCCCCCGGGGGTCCAGCTACCGGTGGCTTCGATACGGGGCATGCCGAGCTGGGCGAGGGCGGCGCGGACGTTCGGACGCGGCCCGATCTGGCCGCCGGCCCCTTGAGGCGTTCCGGTCGTCGTCAGCAGCGACCGCAGCGTCAGCGGATCGAGGTCGCTTCCGAAGATGGCTCGATGAATCGCGCTCAGAATGATGCCCGAGCCGGTCACGATCGGCGTCGCGCTCGAGGTCCCGGAGAACGTCGCCGTGTACTCGTGCGGCTCCGACGGGAAGCCTTCGGACCACAGATCGCCGTAGCCGCTGGTCACGACATTGAAGCCCCAGCCGTGCGCGTCGAGGCGCGTACCGAAGTTCGAGAAGCTCGCCTTGTCGAGTGACGAGCCGTTCGACGCACCCACCATCACCGCGCCCGAGTCTCGCACGTTGCGATCGAACTTGCCTCCGTAGGCGCCACTGTCGAGGTTGTTGTCCCCGTTTCCGGCCGCCGCGAACACGTGCACGCCATTGGCGGTCGCGGTCTGCACCGTGGCGAAGATGGAGTCGGTGTACTCGCAGGGATGCGGAGCCGGCGGTCCCGCGAAGCACTGCACTTCCAACACGACCACGTCGCCCGACCCGGCCGCGGCCGCTGCGTTCGCAATCGCGGTCGGAATGTTCGACGACGAGCCCAAGTGCGACGACATCAGGATGTCGCTGTCCGAGCAGATGCCCAGCACGCCGGTCGCGTTGTTCTCACCGACCAGCTCGCCGAGCACGGCCGTTCCGTGATCCCACGGATACGGCGCCGGCGTCAGTCCCACGAAGTTCCCGAGTGCCTGGTGCTGGATGTCCTCGTGATCATCGGTCCAACCGGTCTCGACGTCGGCGATCGTGATGCCGATGCCGCGTCCACCGGGAAACGTGTTGCCGTAGTCTGCGTCCACGCCCAGTGGAGCGACCTGCCGGTACCCTTGCTGCGACTCGAAGTCCGGAGCGATCAAGGCACCCGCCGACGGCGGTGGCCCGAGGCGCACGAGCGTGGGGTCGGAGACGCCCGCGGAAGGATAAGCGATCTCGACGATCTCGAAACGATTCAGCAGGTCGCAGAGCTCACCGATCGGACCGGGCTCAGCCAGCTCGAAGCGATAGAACAGATTCAAATCGTGCAGCACGACACCGCTTCGCTCTTCCCCCTGCCGCCGCCACGCATCGAGCCACTCCTCCGACTGCGTCATCAGACGGCTCAGGTTGCCGTCGGCCGAGGCGAGCACCTCGTTCACCTGCCGGATCTCACCGAACTCGCTCGCGAGCTCGCCTCTCCGCAGACGCACGTCGGATCCGTGCACGAACTTGATCTCCAGCATTCGGTCGGACTGACCGTTGCCGACGAAGGTCTGCGTTGGCTTGGAGCCGAGCGGCGCCGGTCGATCACCTTGGGCGAAGGTCGTGACGGCCAAGACCGTGATGGCAGAGAGACTGACGAGGATCGCACGGAACATGGGATTCTCCTGGGCTCGTTCGGGTCGGGATGCATGGCCCGCAGGCCACGGTCCGCAGCGCTCCAGCTTAACAACGGAGCGAGAGCCGGGTGAGAGAATCCTGAGGGAGGTCGGAGCGGATTGTGGAGCGGCGACACCGCGGACTCGGCTTTGTCGGGTGAGTGCCGAACGGCCCGATCCCGCTTCGCTTCCGAACGCCTTCGTGACGAAGGGCGTCAGCGGCTCTGATTCTTCGGCGTCGGCTGTGTGCACCGCGGACTCGGCTTTGTCGGGTGAGTGCCGAACGGCCCGATCCCGCTTCGCTTCCGAACACCTTCGTGACGAAGGGCGTCAGCTGCCCTGATTCTTCGGCGTCAGTGGCTCTGCACTTTTCGGCGGGCGAACTCGCCGGCGCCGAGGAGCGCACAGCGGTCGTCGAGAATCACGTGGACGGGAAAGTCGCGGAGCACCTTCTCCATCGGCCCCTTGGCGACGAAGGACTCGAAGAACGTCGCGCTCTTCAGCTTGGGAAGGATCTTGGGAGCAATACCGCCGCCGAGATACACGCCGCCGCTGGCCATGATCTTGAGGGCGTGGTTGCCGGCTTCCGCTCCATAGAGCGAGACGAAGAGCTCGAGGGCCGTGACGCAGATCGGGAAGCGACCCGAGAGCCCGTGCTCGGAGACCACGGCGGATGGGTCGGCGGCCTTGTTCAGAAGCCCTGAAAGCTCTGCGGGCTCCGACTCGTCATCGCACGATCGCAGGAAGCGATAGATCGCGAACAGGCCCGGCCCCGAGAGCACGTGCTCCCAGGACAGCGGGACCGGATGTTTCTCGCTCGCCAGGAATCGGGCGAGCGCCCGTTCACGATCGTCGCGGGGCGAGAAGGTGCAGTGGCCGCCTTCGGAGGCGAACGGCCAGTGATGCCGACCGTCCCAGTACATGCCCGCCTCCCCCAGACCGGTTCCGGCCGCGATCACTGAGCGGTTGCCGGGGAACGCCGCATCCCCTTCATTCAGCAGGCACAAATCGTCGGGTCCCAATCGATCGATCCCGTAGGCGGTCGCCTCGAGATCGTTGATCAGCCAGATCGTCTCGATTCCCGTTTCGGCACGCAGCGCGCCGGCCTCGACTTTCCAGGGCAGATTCGTGGCATAGACGATGTTGCCACGAACCGGACCCGCGACTCCGAAGCAAGCAGAGACCACTTTCGCCTCGGTCTCTTCCAGGAATCGCTTCACGAGGCCACCCAGAGAATCCCGCTCGGCACTCCGCCAAGAACGCGACGTGACGACGTTTCCGGACGGCTCGATCAGCGCCAGATTGGTCTTCGTGCCTCCGACATCGCCCGCCAGAATCATGGATTCTCCGCCGCTCTCGGCCATCGCCCGCTCCGGAAGATCGGGATCATCGCGCCAGGCCTCGAGGTCTCGCGCAGATCTCCGATAGGCGGTCAGTATAGCGTCGGGCCTCCCGGAATGCGTCGCCTCGGCGGATGCGGCGCGCGGTCCCGGGCACCGTAAGACTCTCGATCTGTTGACGGCTCTGGCCGCACGAGGACCGACTGAACGAACGAGGGGCTCCATAGTTCGGTTCGCAATGCAGGTCGCAGCAATTCAGGGCAACCGCGAGCCGAAGATCCACCCGCAGCCGACCGGACGGTGACCGGAAGGAAGGGTCCGTGGGCTCCACCTGATTTGGGCCGAGGACGAGAGTGAAGGCTCGGGTCCGCTTTCCTGATGCTGGGCAGGAGTCCGGTCGGCGCTTAGAATCCGGCGCTTTGGCCGATCCATCGGACTCGGATCCCCATGAACGCTGCCAGCTCGGCCTCCTCGCACGATGCCTCGCCGCTCACGCTCGGGGGGATCTTCCGGATTTGGTGGCCCCTGGCGGCGAGCTGGCTGCTGATGGGGCTCGAGCTGCCATTGGTCAGCGCCATCATCGCCCGGTTGCCCGACGAGAAGCTGCACCTCGCCGCCTACGGTGGCATCGTGTTCCCGATCTGCTTAGTGATCGAAGGGCCCATCATCATGATGCTGGCTGCTTCGACGGCGTTGTGTCGGGACCTCGCGAGCTACCGTCGCCTTCACCGATTCATGATGGCGAGCGGGGCCGCCTTGACGGTCGTGCATGTCCTGATCGCGGCGACGCCGCTCTATGACCTCATCGTGCCCGCGCTGTTCGACGTCGACGAGCGCGTGCTCGAGGCCGCTCGCCACGGCCTGCTCATCATGATGCCCTGGACCTGGATGATCGCCTACCGTCGGTTCCAGCAAGGCGTGCTGATCCGCTTCGGGCAAACGCGAGCAGTGGGCTTCGGAACGCTCGTTCGGCTGGGGACGAACGCGCTCACGCTCTGGATCGGAACGACCTTGGCGATCGGCTCGGGAACCGTTGTCGCCACGACCGCGGTCGCAGTCGCGGTGACTGCAGAAGCCATCTACGCAGGCTGGAGAGTCCGGCCCGTCCTGCATGGCCCCTTGAAGCTGGCGCCGCCCGTCGCGACGCCGCTCACGGTGCCCCGGCTGCTGTCGTTCTACATTCCCCTCGCACTGACGCCGTTCTTTCATCTCCTGACGCAGCCGATCGGCAGCATGGCCATGAGTCGAATGCCGCGCGACATCGACTCGCTCGCACTCTGGCCGGCGGTCAATGGCCTGGTCTTTCTGCTCCGTTCGCTCGGCTACGCCTGCAACGAGGTCGTGGTCGCTCAGCTCGATCGCCCTCACTCGTGGCGTCCGCTCCGCCGCTTCATCACGATCCTCGCCCTCGTCTCGTCCGGGTTGCTCCTGGCCGTGGCGGCCACCCCACTGGGGCGTCTCTGGTTCGACGACGTGTCGGATCTGGAGCCGTCGCTCGTGGCGTTCGCGCAGCAGGCGATCTGGATCCCGATCCTGATGCCCGCCCTGAGCGTGATTCAGAACTGGCTCCAGGGCATCCTGGTCAACGCCCATCGCACGCGCGCCATCCCCGAAGGCATCATCCTCTCCCTCATCACCGTCGCGGTTCTCCTCGGCATCGGCGTGAACATGGGCACGATTCCCGGCCTGAAGGTGACTCTCGGAGCGCTCTTCGCCGGAGGCCTGGTCCAAACGGCGTGGCTCTGGAAAAGGAGCCGGGAGATACGCCAAGATCGCGCCGCCCGCGACGGCGACCTCTGACGGCGACAGAGACGCGAACGGAAGAGACACGAACGGAAGAGACGCGTCCGACGGGATGCCTCTGGGCGCTGCGAATCCCTGCGTCGCAATCTCGAACGCGTTGCAAGAGAGAGCGGGCGCAGGGCGCGATCGACCGCCGTGGACTACCGCTCTCTCAGTCGACGACGAACCATGCGAACCGGCCCGAACTCACGAAACGCGACCGAACGCAATTCGCCTCGAGCTCCGTTCGGGTCTCGGTCCCATCGGGAAGAAACGCGTCCGACGCGATGCCTCTTGGCGCTACGATGTCGTCGGAGCGATCCTCGCGGCTCCACGGCAATCCTCCCGTTTTGCGGCGATTCGGTCCAGCCGGCCCCCGACCGAAGCCGAAGCTCTCTGAAGACGATGCCAGTCCGTATGTCCCGGTCCGATGAGGGTGCGATGCGACGAGCGAGAAGGCTTCTGACGGCGGCGCTGCTCACGCTGCCGTTCGCCTTCGGCTGCACCCCGCTCGTGCGACGGCATCCGGGACCGCCACCTCCCCTGGACCCACCCGCGGAAGGCTCGCCGCTGAGGGACTACCGGGGAGCCTGGCACGTCCACACCGAGCTATCCCACGATAGCGGAGGAACGCTCGAAGAGCTCTGCCAGGCGGCGAATGCAGTCGGCATCCACTTCGTCGTCGTGTCGGATCACAACGCGCGTCGCACCTCCGAGTCGGATCCGGAAACCGGCGTCACGCTCCTCCATGGCGTCGAGTACAGCACCGACCGAGGGCACGTCGTCGCGCTGGGTGATCGGGAGCTGCATCCCGCACACCGCGACTCCGAGAAGCTGGTCGCGGCCATCGGGTCCCAGGGGGGACTGTCCATCGTCGCTCACCCCTTCTGGCGCTCGGACTCTTGGCGGTGGTCCGACCGGGAGGAGCTCATCACGCATCTCGAGGTCGCGAATCTAGCGGTCGACATCGCCGAGGACATCGGTGCCGCGCTCTTTCGACTCCCCTTCTACCTGATAGATTCGACGCGCGCCCTCAGCGGCTTGCTGGATCGCCCGACCGCCGAGCTCCAACTCTGGGACCGCTTGCTCGCCGAACGCCCGGTCTTCGCTCTGGGAGCTTGCGACGCCCACTCACGCTGGTACATCGGATACGAGACGGCGCTGCCCCTCCTGACGACACACGTCCTCGCCGAGTCGAAAGCGGCGGCGGATCTGATCTCAGCGATTCGTAACGGAAGGTGCTACGTCGCTTGGGACGTCTTCGGCACCACAGACGGCTTCCGCTACTGCGTGGAGAATGGCTCCGGACGTACTGAGATGGGTGGCGAGACGACCTGGGACGAGGCGACGCGTCTTCGCGTCCACGTTCCGGCGGACGCCCGAATCGAGGTGCGTCGCAACGGTGTCCCCTTTGCCCTAGCCACCGCTCGACGGTGGAGCCTCCCTCTTCCCGGCCCCGGCACCTATCGCCTCGAGGTCTATCGAAACGAGACGCTGTGGATCCTCTCCAACCCCATCTTCGTCCGCTGAGACGGCACCGCGCTGCAAGTGTTCTGTTGGCATTCCTCGCCATCGCGTGGCTGGCCGGCTGTCGAGTCCACGAGCGTCCGCTCGAAGGCACGGTCCCATACGAGCGCACGCTGGAGCGTGCAGCGCGCCAGGCGGAGGCGAGCAGGCCGAGCCGCGGCTCGTTCCAGTTCGGAGTCGCGAACGTGTCGTTGGACCCGCCGCTCGGAGCTCCCCTCGCCGGCTACGGCAACCGGGCGAGCGCGCCCGCGATCGGATTCTTGGAGCCGATTCGCGCCCGCGCCATCGCTTTCAGCGACGGCACCGACACCGCCGTGCTCGTGAGCGCCGACCTGCTCATCATCAACGAGCCGCTAGAGCGCGAGGTGATGCGGCGACTGCGTCAGCGTCGACCCGGCGTCCGCTCCGAGCAGATCTTCCTGTGTGCGACGCACACCCACTCGGGTCCCGGCGGCTATGGTCGACTCGCCCTCGAGCAGCTCGTAATGGGGAAGCACCGCGAGGGCATGCTCGGGCACTTGGCCGAAGGCATCGCGGCGGCCGCCGATGCCGCATGGAGTGATCTGTCACCGGGTGAGCTGGCGCTCGCGAGCACCTGGGTGCCCGAGGCGATCTCCAATCGAGTGGGTGAGTCGGGCCGCGTGAACGCCGTGCTCGACGTGATCGCCTGCCGCCGCATGGACGGACCGCCTGCGTGGGTCCTCACCTACTCGGCCCATCCCACGGTCTTACCATCGGAGAACCTCTACTTCTCGGGCGACTATCCGGCCTCGGCTTGCCGAGAGCTCGAGGTCGACGGTGGGGTCGCGCTGTTTGCACCGGGCACTGTCGGCGGGCAGCGGCCTTCTCGAGCCGGCCGCGAGCGCTTGGACGCCTGTGGTTGGATCGGGCACCTCCTCGCCCGACGGGCTCGCGAGGCGATCGCCTTCGCGCGCTGGCGTGAGGAAGTCGATCTTTGCGCCATCGAGGTGTCGGTCGACCTCCCTCCGAGCCAAGTCCGGGTGCTGCCTTTCGGTGTCCTGGTGAAGCTCCCGAGCTGGCTCGGGCAGCCGGTGGTGCCCAAGAAGCGCTCGCAAGTGCAGCTCTTGGCCCTCGACCGGCGAGTTCTCTACGGCACGCCTTGCGACCTCGGGTGGGATGTCGGCGAGGCGCTCGGAGCCGAGGCCTCCCGGCGAGGCTTCGAGCTCACGGCGATCAGCCACACCGAAGGGTATGTCGGCTATTGCTGCCGAGAGGCGCGTTTCTGGCGCGGTGGCTACGAGGCCCAGATGTCCTTCTTCGGGCCCCACATGGATCAGTACTTCCGGGATCTCCTTTCGACGGTGCTGGATCACCTCTCCGTCGCGCCGCCCGTACCGGCCCCCCGCCTGACCGACTCGGTCACTCTCGAGATGCCCCCGGAGTCCCGCTAGACGAGCGCTCGAGGCGGAGCTCGCGGGGAAGAAGACAAAGACGCTCAAGGTTTCGCCGCTCGCGAGCAGAAAACAGAAGAGGGGATCGGCGCCGGGTCTGAAGGCGAGGTGCCTCCTTCCGCCGACCGATCCGGAGACACGGTCTGGCTCGTCGAGCGGCAGTCCGTCGCAAAGGCCATGAAGGAACACTAGCGATGACAACGGGCGATCCATCCAACCGGCCCATCGACAACGACTCATCGATCAGAATCCAGCTCGAACCGCTCCGAACTGGCGAAGTCGCGCTGATCGAGCAGACGCTCGCCCAAATCGCTCCGCGAGGCGAAGCCCTGGTCGAACGGTTCTTCGAGCGCCTGTTCTCTCGCCATCCCCGGTCGCGTCAGCTCTTCGGGGCCGCGCCCCCCGAGCGCCAGCGGCGACAGCTGTGGAACGCGCTGAAGGCGGCGATCAACGAGCTCCGCCGGCAAGCCGCCACCCACGACGCACGGCGTCCCGAATCCGAGGTGCGTCCGGTAGCCGACACCTTCTCGAAGCTGCTCGCCGACACGGCGGGCCCGCTTTGGACTCCACCGGTTCGTTCGGCCTGGCAGAGGGTCTCGATGCGCCTTTGGCAGCAGATCCTCGGTGCCTTCGCTCCTGAGATGGAGTCTCTCGAGGTCCAGACGACGCACGGTCTGTGGAACGAGGTCCAGGCGAGCATCGATGCCGTCTCCGAGACACTGACCGTGTCTCAGGGACATGTCGCGCCGCGGGAGGCGGAGACCCCACTCCCCGTGATCGCGGACATTGGAACTGTTCAGCCGTTGCACACCGTGATCACGGAGATCGAATCGATCAGCCGACGGGTCTTCGACCTGGTCGACGAGATCGACGAGCTCTCGGCACCGGCCGGTCGCGTCGGTCCCTACAAGGCGCTGGACCTCTCGAGCGCTCCGGTCGCGAGCCGGCAGGCGACGACCGATCTGCACGCGCTCATCGAGCAAGGCATCACGGGCGTGGATACCGAGTCGAACCGTCTCGGCGAGCTCGATCACCCCACTCTCGAGGGCATCCTCGGGTGTATCGAGAGCGTCACGACCTGGGTCGGCCAAATCGCGGACGCCAGCCGTCGACAGTCGGATGCCGTCGAGGCGCTCCGTCAGAGCGCCGGAGGCTCGGTTCCTGGAGGGCGTGTGAATCGTGAGCGCCTGACCCGGGCGACGGCGTCTCTGGACGAGATGATTCGACGATTCAACGCCTTGCGGGCACCGCTTCGAGCGGCTCGCCAACCGATCTGCCCATGACTCGATCGCGCCCCCCGCATCCATCGACGACCGGCAGCAGTCGGCCGGAGCGTCTCGTCGAAACCAAGCGAACCCTCCTGATCGCGGATGACGACGCGATCGGTCGGACGCTGTTGGAGCGAATGCTCACCGAGCCGGGGGTACGCGTCGTCACGGCCTGCAACGGACTCGAGGCGGTCGAGAAGTTCTCGGAGACTCGACCCGACATCGTCCTGATGGACGTGATGATGCCGGAGATGGACGGGTACGACGCCACGCGCATCATCAAGGAGATCGCTGGCGATCGATTCGTTCCGGTCATCTTCCTGACCGCGCTCACGAATGAGCAAGGCTTGGCGCGCTGTGTTGAATGCGGCGGGGACGACTTCCTCTCGAAGCCCTACAACCGCATTGTCATTCGATCCAAGATCGCGGCCCTGGACCGGCTGCGCACGCTCTACGACACGGTCCGATTGCAGCGGGACGAGCTCGCCATCCACGAAGCCGAGCAGCAGCGCGACCATCTGATCGCCCGCACGGTCTTCGAGCGCGTGCTGAAGCGAGAGCCCGTCTCTCCTCCCGGTCTCCAGACGAGTGTTCGGCCCTCGAACTTCTTCAATGGCGACCTCCTCCTCGAGGCCAAGAAGCCGCTCGGTGGCTTCCACCTCATGCTCGGCGACTGTACCGGCCACGGTCTTTCGGCCGCGCTGCCCGCCGTCCCCGTCGCCGACATCTTCTACACGATGACCGAGAAGGGCTGCTCGATTCGCGACATCGTGCTCGAGCTCAACCGCAAGCTCGGCGCCGTGCTGCCGACCGGGATCTTCTGTGCCGCCCTGCTGCTCGATGTCGACGTCGAGCGCAACACCTTCGGCTACTGGAACGGTGGCGTCCCCACCGGGTACCTGCTCCGGCCGGGTGGCGGCATCATCGAGGAGCTGGCCCCCGACCACCTCCCGCTCGGTGTCGTGGGCAACGATCGGATCGACCCGGCGATCCGAATCCGGTCGCTGTCCCCGGGCGATCGCCTCGTCCTGTTCTCGGATGGCTTGATCGAGGCGACCGATCAGGACGGCAACCTGTTCGGTGCCCAACGCCTGCGGGCGCTGCTCGAAAAGGACGGCGAGCCCGAGGGGCTCTTCGACCGCCTCCTGATGGAGCAGAGTCGCTTCATCGAGAGCACCGAGCAAGCCGACGACATGACGCTCGTCGTCTATCGCCACGAGACGGCACTGCTGGAAGCCGAGCCCGTCTCCGAGTCGGTTTCTCGCCGAACGCCCTCGCGCTGGAGCTTGTCGCTCCGCCTCGAGCCGGAGTCCCTGCGCAGCAACGACCCGGTCCCGTTCTTGGTCGATCAGATCGTCAAGCTCCAGGACCTGGCCGGCCACGAGCAGAACCTGATCTTGATCTTGACCGAGCTCTTCTCGAATGCGCTCGAGCACGGCCTGCTCGGGCTCGACAGCACGCTCAAGGACGGGCTCGACGGCTTCACGGACTACTACGAAGCACGCGAGGCGAAGCTCGCCGAGCTGCTCGACGGCTTCATCGAGCTCGAGGTGCGACACGCCCCCGGACCCGATCGGGGCGGGCGCCTGGAGATTCGCGTGGTGGACAGTGGACCGGGCTTTGACTGGTCGGCCCACCAAGTGCCGCTCGAGGAGAACAGCCTGGTGCGAGGACGAGGCATCCGACTCGTCGAGGCGCTCTCGAGTGAGGTCCGCTTTCAGGGTCGCGGCAACGACGTCCGCGTGACCTACGACTGGGGACGTGACCGGGAGCTCGAGGCCTCCGAAGGCTGAGGCGGCCGGGTCAGTACCGGACCCTCAGGTTCCGGAACGCCGCATTCGAGTCCTGCACGAACACGCCAACGCCGCCCTGTAGCTCACTCGGGTCGTAGTCGTGGCTGCCGATCTTCTGATCCCCGAGCCAGTACGTCGCCGTGCCACCTTCGATCTCGACGGCGAGCACGAAGGGCTTGTTGACCCGCGCCGGTGAGATCCGGCCGATCAGCTCCACAGCGGCCGGCCCGTCGGGAGTGAGCTCGAACAGCAGCATCAGCCCCGAGCCGTCGATCACCAAGAGCTGGGGCTCGCCGTTCGGATCGACGGCGTAGGCCAGTCCCAACATGGCATCGGGCACGGGCGACTCGATGTCGACCTCGACCTCGAATCGGGCGTCGACACCGATCGGCAGGGGCTCCGGATAGAACGCGTACTTGAGGGACGTGGACTCACCGCGGAGGGTCTCCTCCTTGAAAGTCCAGGCGCCTTTGCTGACCAGCCAGCCGTCGAAGGACGAGCTGAGGGGCAGTCGACGCCACCGGCGCACGTCGACGTCGTTCTGAGCCAGAATCGACTCTCGGGTCTCGGTGATCTGAGGATGCTCTCCGATCAAGGACTGAGCCTCGTCGAGCACTCGCAGGGAACGTCTCGGGAGCCCCTTCTCGACGTAGTCCGTCGCCAGCTTGGCGGTCGCGGTCACGAAGAGCTGCTCACTCTCGGCGACTCCGGCGGCGATCCCGCGGTCGAGCGCGCCGACTCGCTCTTGAGCCAACGCCACGAGGTCGTTGCCACTCTCTGTGGGACGGAGAGCGAGAGCTCCTTCGGGATCATCGAGCTCACGCGCCAATCGCCAGGCTTTGCGATAGGTGTAGATCGCCTCGTCCTTGAGACCGCGCTCCTCGAACACCTCGGCCAGCTCGAAGGCCGCGACCGGGTCGGTCGAGCGCTTGCGGAGCGCCCACTGGTAGCTCTCGGCGGCCGCCTCGAGCGTCTTGAACTTCCGCTGCTTGCGAGCGCGTTCGATCAGCACGTCTGCTTGGCTGGCCGGACCGAAGTGGATGTCGTAGAGCTCGGAGATCCAGGTCTTGAAGCGCTGGTCGAAGTCCTCGAGGCTCTTCACCTCGGGTTGCTTCGCACGCTTGATGAAGTACTCCTCGAACCGATCGACGACGTCGTGCTCCCGGCCGGAACGGTAGGTGCGCATGTAGGCCTGGTAAAGAGGCAGGTACACCCGCTCGCACTGGTCGTTCTCGTAGTTGTGCAGGAAGTAGACCAGCCCCCATCCCATCGGATAGTAGGAGCCCGGGTAGGAGCCATCGGCCTTGTGGGCGATGACGTCCTTCAGCCTCGGCGAGTCCTCCTCGTGAGTCGCTCGCAGACCGCGCAGCCGCGTATCGGGAATCAGGTTGGTCTCGACGGTTCCGCCGGGCTGGAGCCGCGCGCCTTCGAAGTAGGAAGCGGTGCCTTCGTTGAGCCAGGTCGGCACGGTTCCGGTGAGGGCGCGATCGGTGAACTGGTGAGAGGCCTCGTGAAAGAGAGTCGACCAGAGCGAGTTGATGGGCCGCCCGTCGGAGGCGGGGTCGTAGGTCGCCACGTAGTTCTTGCCGGGGCGGAAGAAGCCCTTGATGCTCGGGGACATCGATCCCTCGTGCTGGTCGAACTCCGCACGAAGCTTGTAGACGCTGATCCAGCAGCGACGACCCGGCTTCTCCCCGAAGACCTTGATGTAGAAGCTCGAGACCTGCTCCATGGCCTGCGACATGTCGCGGCCGATCTCGTACCCCATGTTGGTCTTGATGGTGTAGTTCTTGCCCTTGAACTCGAAGGCCTTCTCCCAGTTGGACGCCTTGGCGTTCATGGACGCGAGGCGCTCGGGTGAGAACCGCTCCTTGCGGCGCACCGGAACGTCGAGGCCCGAGGCCAAGAGCACCTCGACCGCCTTCTTGTTGCCGTAGAAGCGCTCGAGCTTCTTGTTGACCTTGGCGGCGAGACTGGTATCCGCACAACGCGTGTACAGATCCACGGCGTTTGCATAGAGCTTTCGCCCCTGAGCCGAATCCGCGACCTTGATCAGCTCTTCGGCGAAGCCATCCAGGACCTCGACAGTCTGGTCGTTCAAGGGATCGAGCTCGATCACCCGCTTCGCCAAGCGCTCGAGGACCTCGGCGTCCTGCTCGGCCTCCTCGGTCTGGCGCGCCAGATCCAAGGCCAGATGCGCATACCACAGAGCGATGTCGGGCTGCTTCGCCTTCTCGGCGGCCTTCGAGGCGAGCTCGAGGAGATCGACCTGCTCGGGCCAGAACTCCAGACCGAGCGTCGCCGCCGCCAGTGCCGACGCGGCGTCGCCCTTCTCCAGGGCCGCGCGCACTGCCGTCAGGTGGCTGACTTCATCATCGGCTCGGAGTGGCGATCCGAGAAAGATCGACGACAAGAGAAAGGCAAACGGCACCAACGAACGGTCCATGGCAGGAGTCCTCGTGATCACGGCGTCTCGGCCCGGCCCGGGCGAGCGATTTACTCTAGTGACGCTCCACCACCGCCGCAAGCGCGGGGTCGGGTCGGACCCCGAATCGAGTCGAGCCGCGGCCGGCACTCGACCGGCCGCCAAGTGACTCAGCGGATCTTGCCTTCGAGGTAGGGGACCTCGTGCACCTTCTCGTGCATGATCGGTCCGTGCCCGAAGTAGCCGGCCTCACCGAACAGCTCGCCATGATCAGCGGTCACGATCAGCCAGGTGTTCTCGGGAACCAGCTCGAAGAGGCGCGGGAAGACCTTCTCGTCGAGGTACTTCACCGCTCGAATCTGCTGGTTCTTGAGGTACTCCATCTCGTCGGGCTTGAAGAACGCCGGTGCCTCTTCCTTCTTGAGCTGGCCCTCTTCGTCGACGTGCTGGTCCAGCTTCTTGAAGACACCGTGGACGCCCGAGATGCGCGGCAGCGTGTTCGGGTCGTCATTGGGCAACGAGTACGGATAGTGCGTCTCGCCGACGTTCATCATCACGAAGCTCGGGCGCTCGTCGTTGAAGATCTTGCCCTCTTCCATCCGGTCGAGCATCTTCGTCATGTCGTTGTGGGACCCCATCAGCTCGAAGCTGTCGAAGTCCCGATTGACCGGCGTCAGGCTGTTGAGCACCGGCAGCGACACCATCGCGTGCGTGTTGTAGCCCATCTTGTTCTTCAAGAAGGTCGGCAGCCACAGGCTAGGAACCAGGCTCGCGAACTCGATCGACTTGGCGCCCAGCCGCTGGTTGTAGCGGACGAAGTCCTCCTTGTAGTACTCGGAGGCATACACATTGGGCGGGCTCGTGTGCGGCAACAGCCCCATCAGGAGGTTGTAGTGGCTGGGAGCAGTCCAGGACGCATAGCTGTATCGGCGCTCGACTTTGTCGAGACCTCCATACATCTTCGCGATCCGCTCCGGCTTGGCCTCCATGAAGGTGTCGTAGCGACAGGAGTCCAAGGTGATGACGATGAAGTTGTGCTTCCCCTGCGGATCCGGCCGCTGAGCGGTGGGACGAGGAAACGGTCGTGGCCGAGTCGGTGCCGGCTTCTTCTTCTTGAAGACGTCGAAGAGTCCCATGGTGCCTTTCGATCCTTCGAGGGGAGGCTGCCGGGAGCACGGTGAGCGGGTGCTCGAACCGCCGGCGACGGGCGTTTCCGATCGGTAGCCCGACCGACGAAAGCGCGGATCATACCCGATGGCTCCAGGAGCGACAATGCGCCCTCGACCGGCCAGGCCGCCAGGATGAGGCCCGCTAGCAGCGGGTTGGGACCGTGCCGTCCTTCGGATTGCGGCGCACGACGGCGTCCGGCGAGTGGCCCAGCGCCCCGATCACTCCTCGAGTGCCGCTCGGAGCAGCCGATCGACCAGTCGGTCGACGGTCGTGCCCGACGTCAGGGCCCGCTCCCTCAGCAGCTCGGCAACGTCCGACGAGAGTCGCACCGCCTCGGGTGTCGCCTCGGCCTCGATGCCGGCTTCGCCGTCCTCACCCTCGTAGGTCCAGTCGGGCCGTTTGCGATAGGGCGAGTCGTCGTACGTGAACACGTGCGCCGTCGCATCGAGGTCCCGAAGGGAGGGAAACTGAAACGGGTTCAAGGGTGGCTCGGGGTTTTCGAGCTGCGCGTCGAACTGATCACGAAAGCGCTCGATCAAGCTCGGGATCACGATCGAGCCCTGAACGGGCAGATAGCAGCGATTCGCTTGAGGTGCGGACCGTGCCCCATAGAGCGCGCGCTCGATGTCGTCTTCGCTGGCGAGCTCGGTGTCGAACAGCTCATCGATCGCGCTCGATGCCAGTCGCAGTCCGTGCTTGCAAGCGCTGCACTGGTTGCAGGACTCGACGTAGAGGAAGCGCGCGATGTCGCGGGTGATCTGCGGGATGCTGCGTCCCTTCCCGATCACGATGAAGCCGGCCGATCCGAGCCCGGACCCAGCCAGTGCGAGCGATCCGAAGTCGGCGCAGGTCCCCAGCCGCTCGGGCATCAGGACACCGTTGCTCACGCCCGACAGCACGGCCTGGACGCCGCCCTGCGTCGCTCCGCCCGCCTGCTCGTCGATGATGTCGGAAAGCGGCGTGCCCGCGGCCACCTCATACACACCCGGGCGCTTCACGTCTCCGCAGATGGTCGCCAAGATCGTTCCCGGCGTGTCCTCCGTTCCCAAGGCGCGAAAGCCCTCGGCTCCGTGGCGAGCGATCGCCGCGGCGTGGGAGAAGGTCTCGACGTTGTTGACGAGCGACGGGTTCGGCGAAAGCGGTGTGGAGTTGAGGCCCTGCTGGTAGGGAGGATACTCCGGCTCTCGCGGCAGCGGGATCCCGTCGTCGATGAATCGGAGCAGCGCCTTCTCTTCTCCGAAGAGGTACTCGCGAGGACCCGGCACGATCGTCACCGGCGGCAGCCCGTCCCCCCCCATTGATCGAATCTCTTGCAGCGCGCCCTCGAGCCGCGCGATCTCGGGCTCGAAGATCTCCTTGATCCCGATGTGGATCGAGCTCGCCGCGATGACATGAGCCGCGACGAAGAGCCCTTCGAGGCCGGCGTACGGATTCGATCGCAAGAGCGCGCGGTCCTTGAAGGTTCCGGGCTCACCTTCGGCCGCATTGCAGACCACCGACCGTTCGCGGCAGGGATGCTGGAACAGTGTCCGCCACTTCACGCCCGCCGGAAACCCGGCACCACCCCGCCCCCGCAGACCCGAGCGGCCGATCTCGTCGAGAATCGACTGCGGGTCGCGCTCAGAGAGCCACTCACCGATCGGCGCTCCCCCATGATGCTCGAGGTACTGTCGGTACGAAGCGAACGGGCGAGCGGGGAGCAATCGGTAGACGGACATGACGTCCTCCGCGGGGTTGGGGGCGATCGCTGCCAAAGCTAGCTCAGGCGAGCCCCTCCAGCAACCGCGTCGTTCTGCCGATCGCCGCTCGGCCGATTCTTCGACGCTGCGCTCCGGGACGCTCCGGTCGTGGTTCGGTCGTCATCGTTCAAGAGGGACGCGCCGGGACACCCAAGTGCCGTCGCCCCAGCGTCCAGGTGAGGAGGTGCGATCGCGTCGCTCGATGAGGAGCTCACCCCCTTCCGGCAATCCGATGGTTCGATCGAGAAGATACAGCGGAGTCGGGACCTCGACCGCGAACTGGAGCTCGAGCTCGATGCCGTCCGCAGGGAGCGCCTCGATGCGGAACCCCTGCCAAGGTTGTCCCGGGAGGGGAAACGGTGTCACGGCCTCGCCCGAGAGACCGTCGGCGTCGAGGACTCGAACGGACTGCACCGGTGAATCGGGCGGGAAGTACAGCTCCGCGACGGTCGCGCCGCGAGGGGATCGGAGGCGAGCCCGAATACGGAGCCGTTTCTCGACGACCTCGGACTCCAGGATCTCCAGCTCGGGCTCGGGAAGATCGAGCGCCTCGGCGTACGTCTCCCAGGCTCGCTGGCTCGCCGGCGACCACGGGAAAGGTCGTGCGCCGTCCCCCTTGAAGGGTCCGGTGCGGCGAATATCCTCGTGCAGGGCTCCTTGGGTGAGGATCACGAGCCAGCGCGCGCGCCGGCCGCTCTCGTCGAGAACGTAGCCGAGCCCGACCTGGCGAGGTGCCTGCTCGTTGAAGTCGGCACTCAGGAAGGTGATCGCCACCGCAGTAGCCGCGCCGATCAATGCCCCTCCACCGATGAACACTCGCCCGGCCAAGCCGGCCGCACCGATCGCCGGGATTAGCGTGGACGTCAACACCGTCGCGAGTAGAACGTGACACCACATCATGTCGCCGCCCAGGCCTTCTGCCACGCCGTCCAGCAAGGGCATCCACAGCATCGCGGCCACGCCGACCGGAATCGAGGCGGAGAGCGTCAGCAAGACCTTCGAGCGCGGCGCCAGCCAGCCGAATCCGAACACTCCGATCACGGCAGCCACGATCGACGGCACCAAGAAGGGATAAGCCGCAGCGGGCGCCCAAAATGTCAGCCCGCCCGCCGCGACGAGCCAGGCGAGCCACAATCCGAGCCAGAGGCTCCAGGCCGAGATCCTCCGGCCGATCGCCAACGTGAGCAGCGTGCCGGTCGCCGCGCCGACGAGCCAAGGAGCCCACGGGCTGCTCGGAAGCACGACCGTATCGGGGCGACTCGGGGAGGCCCCGAAGCGGAACGCCCACTCGAGCCCGTGTCCGACCAGAAAGCCGGCGAGCGTAATCAGGAGGAAAGCGATCAGGCCTCCGACGATGCCGCCGAGGGAAGCGCCCCCTCGCAGGATGAACACGGCGATCGCGATCAAGAGAAGCGCGGCAGCTCCTCCGAGGAGCCAAAGATTCTTGTCGACGCTCCAAACGAGCAGCCAACGCCCGGCAACATCGAAGTAGACGGCCTGCCCGGACTCGCCTTCGTCGGTCGCCCTCGCCGAGGATTGGACGAGCGCGAGCGCCTGGTCGCCCAGGTGCTGGAGCGTCCCGGTGTCGAGTGCTTCGAGCGTGTCTCCCGGAGTATGGTAGTTCTCGACGCCGCCGATGAAGGCCAGGTTGTAGCCGTGCTGCCCCGCTCGCCGGAAGACCGAGAAGTCGGTGTCGTTGGGCATGCGCTCGTAGATGAAGCCCGCGACGGAAGTCGCCGCCGGTTGATGCACGGCCTCGGCGAAGCGTCGCATCAGGCCGAGATTGTCGGCGCCGGTCTCGAACATGCGGACGGGCCCGCGCGAGCCGCGCGCCTCGAGATTGATGACGAGCGAGACGCGCGCCGCCCAAGGATGCTCCTGGACGAAAGCACTCGCCCCGCGGAGGCCACCTTCCTCACCATCGGTCAGGAGCAAGATCACCGAGCGCGCCAGCCCGCTCTGCGACTTCAGAATGCGCGCGATCTCCAGGAGCGTCACGACACCCGCGCCGTCGTCGGCAGCACCGGGTCCAGCGCCGACCGAGTCGTAGTGAGCGACGACGAGGATCGCGTCCCCTTCCGCATCGCCGGCCGCGAGCCCGGCGACGATGTTGTTCACGATCGTGGCACCGCGGGGCGTCGTCACCAAGGTGCGCTGGATCTCGGGACGGTACCCCAAGCTCTCGAGATGGGTGATGAGGGCGCTGCGGACGCGCTCATGCTGGGCGCTGCCGACCGGCCGGGGCTCATCGCCCAGGAGCGCCGCATGCAGCGTCCGGGCCTTCGCTGCCGAGAAGGCGGTGACCCCTTCCTCCGACTCCCGCGGCTCTGGTGGCTGGAGCGCCCTCCAGGTCACCAGCGCAGCCGCCGAAAGGAGGAGAATGGCGAGCACGAGCGGGAGAATGGTCGGCTCGAACTCGGGTGTGGTGACGGGGGCGGCAGAGGCTTCCTCGGGGGAAGTCGTCACGTCCTGGCTCCTGGCGGCTCGGGCGGATCGTGCGATCGGGCCGAGGCACTGTGCCTGGCTCGCCGCCGCCCGCGAGAGGTGTCTTGCTTGGAAAACGCACGCGTCGCGATTATAAGTGCGCGTTCGAACGACTAAAGCCGAAACGGAGCGAGGAATGAATCAGCGGCCGGGACGCAACGACCCGTGCCATTGTGGCAGCGGAAAAAAGTACAAGCGCTGCCACATGGAGCTCGAGCGAGGCCAAGCCACTCAGCCCGCTGTCTCCAAGCCGCTCATCGGCGCGGTTCATTCGAACTCGCTCGTCCTGCCTCGCCCCGATTGGGACCGCATGCGGGTAGCCGGCCGCTTCAATGCCGAGCTCATGGATTTCATCCGACCCCAGGTCCTTCCGGGCGCTCGCCTCGACGAGCTCGATCGGCTCGTGCATGACTATACCGTCGATCACGGGCACACGCCGGCCTGCCTCGGCTACCACGGCTTCCCGAAAAACATGTGCTCGAGCGTCAACGAGGTCGTCTGCCATGGGATTCCGGACAGCACGCTCTTGAAAGACGGCGACATCGTCAACATCGACCTGACGACCATCGTCGAGGGTTGGCACGGGGACCAATCGGAGACAATCCTGGTCGGCGACGTCAGCGACACCGCTCGACGAGTCACGCAGTGCGCCTTCGACAGCCTGTGGCGGGGTATCGAAGCGATCAAGCCCTTCGGGCCCATCGTCGAGATCGGCAAGGCGATCGTCGAGCACGCCGAGCCACTCGGGTACTCGGTCGTCCGCGACTACCAAGGTCATGGCATCGGTCGCCGCTTCCATCAGGAGCCCGGTATCCCCCACTACCCCGACCGGCGCTACGCCTCCGAGCTCATCGAGCCCGGCATGTGCTTCACGATCGAGCCCATGATCAACATTGGCACCTGGAGAGTCATTCTGGACCGCACGGACGGTTGGACGGTCCGCACGGCCGACAACCAGCTCTCGGCCCAGTTCGAGCACACACTCCTCATGACCGAGACCGGTCCCGAGATCATGACGAAGACGAAGCACGGACCGCAAAAGGGCCACCGCTTCTAGTCGAGGCGCAGGGTGCCGACACCGTAATCGTCCGATGCGCGATGCCGGTCGACGCGACAGGCTCGGCCTGAAAGGCCGACAGCACGTAGCCCCAGGCAAGGCGGGGCGAAGCCCGCCGCAGCCTGGGGGCGCGCCGACATGCCATGACCTCTCGCCGCATCGAGCGGGCGGGACGCCGGGCGGGCCGCGCTCCCAGGATAGACGACACCGTCATCGTCCGGTGCGCGACGCCGTCCGACGCAACAGGCTCGGCCTGAAAGGCCGACAGCACCTAGCCCCAGGCAAGGCGGGGCGAAGCCCGCCGCAGCCTGGGGGCGCGCCGGAATGCCATGACCTCTCGCCGAATCGACGGGCCCGTGGTCTCGAGATGAGCAACACGATGATCGTCGCCGCCTCGGCGGGTCGCAATCTCCGCGGCTAGCTCGCGAAGATGCGGTCCATGCGCTCGGCGATGATGGCGAGGCGCTCGCGATTGCCACCGGGAATCTCGGCCGTTCCCCAGCCTTGGTAGCCGATGCCGCGGAGGGCCTTCATGACGGCCGGCCAGTCGCAGTCCCCCTCGAGCAGCTCGACGCTGAAGCCCTTCCAAATGCCCTCCTCTTGCTGCTTCTTGCGGCTGTACTCCTTGATGTCGAGCTTGAAGATCCGGTGGCCCAGCACCTCGATCCAATGCTCGGGCCAGCCGTATCGGACGACGTTGCCGACGTCGAAGTAAGCGCCGACCCAAGGGCTGTAGAACTCATCGATGTAACGCGCGGCCTCGAGCGGACTCAGCAGGAAGTTGTTCCACACGTTCTCGAGCGCGATGCGAATCTCGAGCTCAGCCGCCAGCGGCAGCACCCTGCGGATCTCGGTCTGCGAGCGGTGATAGGCGTCGGCATAGCTCACGCCCTTGCTGACGACGGCGGGTACGAGCAGCACGGTCGAGGCACCGTAGGCCTTCGCATCTCGTAAGGCCGTCTCCAGACCCGCTCGCCCCTCGTCGCGCACCGCGGCGTCGGGATGTGAGAGCGGCTTCGACCAGTGCACTGAATCGACGACGCCGTGGATCGGAAGACCGGAAGCGTCACGCGCGGCCAGGACTTCGTCGGTCTGAAAGCCATTCGGGCTGTCGAGCTCGACGCCATCGAAGCCCAGCTCGGCCAAGAGACGGAACTTGTCCACCAGCGGGAGCTGCTCCTGCACCATGCCGAGCTTGACGGCCTTGCGATACGGCTTGTCGTCCGAGCCCTCGTGGCTCGCAAGGCGAGGAGCGACCTTCGCGAGCGCGCCCGTGGCAACGGTTCCCAAGGCAGCCGCACCGGCACCCAAGAGAAAACGACGATCGATCTGGCGCGACATGAAGGGCTCCCGGCGACAAACGGTTTCGAAGCGGCACTCCCAGGCGCTGTGTGGATCATGAGCACCTGGGACTGCCCGGCATTCTCGTCGGCGTTCGACTTCGCATCAAGGATCAGTGCCGTATCCCGCCTCTGGCGAGCGGATCGTTGAGATACACCACGTCATCGCGCCCGCTCTCTCGACGTGCCGCAAGAACCGCTCTCTCACTCACGTGCTTCGCGCGTCGGGCGGCTCGCCGAATTCTGTGACAAGCGACCGTCTCATGAGCCGAACTCCGTTCGCGTCTCTGTACACTCGTCGCCACTCGACTCCTCCGGACAGGGAGGCGTGCCGGCCGGCTCGGCATGATACCGTCGGGATCACCGGGACAAGACCTCATGGGATCGGCTCCCGAAGGGAGGCGCGATGTATCGAGACGAGCTGGAGTTTGCGTGGCGAGCGGCCGTGGAGGTCGCGGGCTTCATTCGCGAGGTGAGCGAGTCGGGCGATCTTCGCGTGCAGCAGAAGGGCGACGGCTCGCCGGTCACGATCGCGGACCGTGGTGCCGAGGAGCGACTGCGAGTGGCGATCGAGCAGCGCTTCCCCGCCGACGGCATCTTGGGCGAAGAGTACGGCGAAAAGCCCGGGACGAGCGGTCGCCGCTGGATCCTCGACCCGATCGACGGCACGAAGTCGTTCGTTCACGGCGTGCCACTGTGCGGGACTCTGGTCGCGCTCGAAGTGGACGGCGAAGCGGTGGTGGGCGTGATATCGATGCCGCTGCTCGACGAGCTCGTCGCCGCCGCTCGCGGAGAGGGTGCCTTCTGGTGGCCGCGTGTCGGGGATCTCGCCTCGGCCGACTCGCGCCGCCGCGCCGCCCGCGTGTCGCGAGTCTCCGCACTCGCCGAGGCGACGCTCTGCCTCACCAGCCCGCGTCATTTCATCACGTCGCCGGCGCGCACACTGGCTGATCAAGTCGCGCTCGTCCGCGGATGGGGCGATTGCTATGGCCATCTGCTGGTCGCGACCGGGCGGGCCGACATCCAGCTCGATCCGGCCATGCACGTCTGGGACAATGCCGCACTCCAGCCGATCCTGGAAGAAGCGGGCGGCCGCTTCACGAGCTGGTCGGGCGAAGCGACCCATCTCGGGGACAGCGCCGTCACCACCAACGGTCTGCTTCACGACGTCGTCCTCGAGCATTTGAAGGTTTGAAGCCATGGCTCTCTCGGTGTACCTCCCCGACGACTGGGAGGACAGCTGCCACGCCGAGCTGGAGCAGCACCTGCGCCCGACGGTCCGCCTCTACCGGGGCGGCTCGCTCCCGGACGTTCCCTTTCGAGTGCTCGTCTCGGGCCGACCGAGCGCCGAGCAGCTGCAGGCGAGCTCGGCACTCAGAACGCTCATCATCCCGTTCGCCGGGATTCCCACGGAGTCTCGAACACTCGTGCGCCAAGTGCGACCCGATCTGGCCGTGCACAACCTGCACCACAACGCGATCCCGACCGCCGAGTCCGCGATCGCCCTTCTGATGAGCCTCGCCAAGCATCTCCTGCCGGCCGATCGCGATCTGCGACGCGGTGATTGGGGCGTGCGCTACCGTCCGGATCCCGGCCGTCTGCTCTCCGGCAAGAACGCGACCGTGATCGGCTTCGGCGCGGTGGGTCGTCGCGTGGCCGGCCTCTGCCAGGCGCTCGGAATGCGAATGACCGCGATTCGGCGACGTCGACCGTCCCTCGCCCAGATCGATGGCCTCGCGGTGCGCGATGGCGACGCGCTCTTGGAGGTGCTCGCCGAGACGGACGTTCTCCTGCTCTGCGTTCCCGAGACGGCCGAGACGCGCGGACTTCTCGACGCGACGGCACTGGATCGCCTGCCTCGCGGCGCACTGCTCGTCAATGTCGCCCGCGGCGATATCGTCGACGAGCAGGCGTGCTTCGAAGCCCTCCAGTCCGGGCAGCTCGGCGGTGCTGCCTTCGATGCGTGGTGGCGGTACCCCGAGGACGAGGCCTCGCGCTCGTCGACGCTGCCGGCCGAGTGTCCGTTCTGGGAGCTCGACAACGTCGTGCTCAGCCCGCATCGCGGCGGTCGCTCCGACGAGACCGGCCGACTCCGCGGCCTGCATCTCGCCGGACTCCTCAACGCGGCCGATCGCAAGGACCCCGTGCCCAACCGAGTCGATCTCGACCGGGGATACTAGAGCTCGGGCTCTCGCGCGGGCTCCACCGCCGCGGACGCCCCCCTCTGGCCGAGGCTCCGGCTGAGCTCGAGCGTGCTCGCCACGAGCACCAGGGCCCCGATGCCGAGTGATGCCAAGGCTCCGTCCATGTTCCGGTGCTTGACCAAGTAGGTGTACTCGGTCGGAAAGGCGAGGACGCTGCGCGACTGCAGGAAGAACAGGGTCAATCCGAGAGCCACCAGCGAGAAGGTCCCCGTGACCCACGGCCGCCACGTGGGGCTCGGCATGTGCCGGGTCGCGAGGCGCACCAGGAAGACGGCCAAGAAGCATCCAGCGATCGAAACGCCCAGCCAGCTGGCGTAGCCCTCGAACGACTCGAGGCTCCGGCCCCATGGTGCGGCGATCAAGCCCGCCCCGATGCCCGACATGCTGAGGATCGCGAACCCCAGAGTCCGGTCGACGATCGAACGATCCTTCCGCGGCTTGACGATTCGGCTCACCGTCGAGGGAGGTCGGCGAGAGATGGAGTGGCCTAGCTCGAAGCCGCCCCAGGCCAGGATCGCCATCGCGGTGAATGCTGTCAGGAAGATACCGGCCTCGCGCCGTGAGACCTCCAACATCCCACGGTCCATGACGTGGACCCAGTCGCCGCTTCCAAATGCCAGAACTACGATGAAGATCGTGAAGCCGATGGCCACCAGGGAGAAGGACCTCCACAGCGGAACCGGTCGGATCCAGTGCGAACCGAGGGCGATCGTCAGTGCGACCAAGAACAGAATGGAGCTGGCGATTCCGGGGCCGAGCCGCATCCCCTGGACCTCGTCCCAATGGTCGGCCTCCAGCCGGACCCAAGGCGCGAAGGAGGACATGAGCGCTCCGAAGGCGGCGGTCAGGACCGTCCAGCCCGAGACGTTCGTCTGATGATCGTTCTTGCCTCGATGACCAGAGGAAGCCCGGATCGGAGGGCTCGATGCCACACTCAGGTCGGGCCGAATCGCTTCCAGGTCTGTCTGGAGCTCACTCGCCTGCTGGTAACGCTCGTCGGGCTCCCGCTCCAAGGCTCGCAAGACGACCTCGTCAATCCGTACATCGACGCCCGCACGCTGCGAAGGTGAAGCGAAGCGGCCCATCGGCAAGTCACCGGTGAGCATCTCGTAGAAGACGACACCGAGAGAGTACAGGTCGGCGCGGTGATCGACGGAGAGGGGGTTCTTCCACTGCTCGGGCGCCATGTAGTTTGCAGTGCCCATGGCCTGATTCGATCCCGTGAGGACCTCGTGGCGAGTCGATCCGGAGAGCTTGGCGAGGCTGAAGTCTGCGATCTTCACCCGACCGTCCTCGGCGATGAGGATGTTCTCGGGCTTGATGTCCCGATGCACAACGCCGCGATCGTGTGCGAACTGCAGGGCCGAGCACAGTCGGGGCATGATCGAGAGCGTCTGGTCCTCGCTCATCTCACCCCGCTCGAGCAGCGTGCGCAGATTCGTCCCGTCGACATACTCCATCACGAAGTAGTAGACGCCGTCGATCTGGCCGAAGTCGTGAACGGAGACGATGTCGGGGTGGCTCAGACGAGCCAGCGCTCGGGCTTCTCGCATGAATCGCTCGGCAAAGGCGGGGTCCGAGGCGATGTCCTGACGCAAGATCTTGAGGGCGACGAGACGGTCCAGCTTGCGCTGGCGAGCCTTGTAGACGATGCCCATACCGCCTTCGCCGATCATCCCGAGGATCTCGAGATCGGGAAACAGCGGCGCGAGAGCCTCGATCGTCGGGACGCCCGACCGCTTCCATTCCTCCATGCGACCGCTCCCCTTGCGTTGGGACGGATCGCTCTCGAGGCCGAGCTGGAGCAAGCACGACGGGCACAGCCCTTCGGGAGCATCTTCGGTCGCGATCGCTGCGCCGCATCGTGGACAAGTCGTCAATTCAAGCTCCATCACATCAGCTCCTGCGGTGTCGGAGTTCGAGCACCTGGGCGCTCGACCGATTCCCCGGCGGCACCGCGCGCGCGATCGTGTCGAAAATGCGCGCCGGCCGCAAGGAAGGCCACCGCCGTCAAGACGAAGCCCAGTCCCAAGGAGGCACCGCTTCCCAAGACCAAGACGACAAAGCACGTCGCGTGCACCAGGCCGTACACGATCAATCCCCCCGGCCAGCCCGAGTGAATCGGCTTCCCGCGAGCGCGTCCGTGCGCGAGAAAGACGAGCGCCAGAAACACTCCCGCGAGGGCGATGTTCGGGACGCCGAATCCCAGGATGTCCACCGACGTCTTGAAGGCGCTCGCGTCGAGCTGCATCGCCGTGCCCGGTGCAAGACCCCATCCTTCGAGCAAGTGTGGGCCGAGCGGACTGGCCTCGCCCATCGTCACCCACGGCAAGAAAGCCGACACCAGGACGACCGCGCCCCAGAACATCATGCCGCGGGAAACGGGCCCGGTCACTTGACGCCAAGCGTCGTGGGTCGTGCGAGCGGCGGGTGTCGGCTCGGGACTCGGGGGCGGCGAAGGAGCCTGCGGCGCCGCCACCCGAGGAGCTCGCCTCGCCACGCCGACCGGACGCTTCTTCGTTGCCTCCTCGGCGCACAGCTCATCGGCGAAGGCAGCGGCCGTCCGGAAGCGGCGCCGAGGATCCCGCGAGAGCGCCCGCAGAATGGCCTCATCCGTACGGCGCGCGATCCTGGCTCGGCTCGAGGGCGGATCGAAGCGTCCCAGTGGCACGTGACCCGTCAACATCTCGTACAGCACGACGCCCAGCGAGTAGAGGTCTGCCCGTCCGTCGACCGTTCGCGGCGAGTCCCACTGCTCGGGAGCGACGTAGTTGACCGTTCCCAAGACCTCCTGCATCTCGGTGAGGCTGGCGGGACGCCCCCCGGAACCGATCAGCTTGGCGAGGCCGAAATCCGCGAGACGGACGCGTCCCGTGTCGTCGACCAAGATGTTCTCGGGCTTGATGTCCCGGTGCACGACACCGCGGGCATGAGCGTAGTCCAGTGCTCGGCACACCTGACGAGCGATCTCCAACGATTCCTTCGGCTTCAGCTCGCCCCGTTCGATCAAGAGACGCAGATTCGCGCCCGAGACGTACTCGAGGACGAGGTAGAAGATCTTGTGGCTCTCGCCGAAGTCGTGGATGCCGACGATTCCCGGATGTTGAAGCTTTGCCAGAGTCCGCGCCTCGCGGGCGAATCGCTCCGTGAAATCCACGTCGCAGGCGAACTCGGGATGCAGCACCTTGATCGCGACTGGGCGGTCGAGCTTCTTCTGGCGAGCGCGATAAACGGTTCCCATGCCGCCCTGCCCCTCGATACCGAGGATCTGGTAGGCCGGGAAGTGCCGGCCGATGACCGCCGGGGCGACGGCGCGGGGAGCTGGGCGCCGGGGAGACTTCGATCGAGACTCGATCCCGGCCTCGAGCCAGCAGCCCGGGCACAGTCCCAAGGGGGCGTGCAGGTCGTGGCAGGTCGACCCGCAGCGGGCACAATCAGGTGAACTCGGCATATGAGCAACTCCTCTGACGACAACTCGTCTGTCGCTGCTCTGAAGCACCGAGTGCTCGAGGTTACCGGAGAATCTGAGAATTCGCTCCGGGAACGTCCGGGGGCCTCACAGCTGCAGCGAATCGAGGAGGTGCTGCATCTCCTGATCGACCTCGTCAGGATCCGAGACGGTATCGGAGATCTCCATGCGCAGCTGCTCACGGTATCGGCGTCGAAGCCGGTGGACCGCGACCTTGACGGCGCCCTCGCTCATGGTGAGTCGCTCACCGAGGTCCCGGTAGGACTCCGAGCCGTGGCCGGTCAAGGTGCTCTTCAGGGCTTGGAAGAGCTCCGCCTTGCCGTCTTGCCCATAGCTCGCCTCGAGCTTCTCGAGCACGGTTCCGAGAACGGTCAGCGCCCAGCGTCGGTCGTAGATCTTCTCGGCCGTGATCTCGTGACGAGGCTCGAGGGCGTAGCGTTGCTCGGCTCGGTCGACGTCGAGCGAGAGCTTCTTGCGACCACCGCCGCGCTTCTTGGCGTTCGCTCGATCGTGCTCGTTGGCGAGGAAGTGCTTGAACGAAGCGAGCAGGAAAGACCGGAAGCGTCCTCGCTCACGATCGACGTCGCCGAGATAATGCTTCTCGAGGAATCGAGCGAAGAAGGACTGGGTCGAGTCCTGCGCCGATTCAGGATCTTGCCCGCGACGACGCGCGAAGGCGTACAGCGGATACCAATAGACCTGGCACAAGGTCTCGAGAGCGGTGCGCGCCTTCCCCTTCGACTCGTTGCCTGCCTGAATGACGATGCTCCAACGAGTCGTCGCGAAGCGACGCGAGCCGGTGGGCATCGAGTCCCGAGGCGCGCCTTCGTTGTTCGATGGAGAGTCGGCGTTCAACGCGCGCTCCGGAGCGAATCGACCCACGTCGTCGGAGATGGCCGACGACCGATGGTGGACGAGAAACGACTTCGATCCTAGGAAGGCGTCTCGGAACAGACGAGACCGAAGCTACCCGATGAGAACGCGAGAGGCACGATGAAAGCGATCTGGAAGGACACCGTCCTCGCCGAGAGCGAGGAGACCGTCGTCGTGGACGGCAACCACTACTTCCCGCCGAGCTCCGTCGACTCCAAGCTCCTGCGAGCGAGCAAGAAGAAGACCGTCTGTGGCTGGAAAGGCGAGGCGAGTTACTCCGACGTGGTCGTCGGCGAGGCCGTGAACCGCGACGCGGTGTGGACCTACCCGAAGGCCAAGCCCGAAGCGCAATCGATCGAAGGCTACCTCGCGTTCTGGAACGGCGTCGAGGTCGTGGACTGAAGCTGGGTGAGGATGCCAACTCGCCCAGCTGAACGGGTGGCGGTCCAGCGAACCGGTGGCTCGAGTGGTCCAGCGAGTGAGAAAGACCAAATCGGACCGCCGGCTTCAGCCGGCACGTTACGTGTCCTGAAACGTGAGCTCTCCGGGCGACCTCTCGTCCGAAGCCCGCATCAGTCCGAGATCGAGCGTCCGGAACGCCAACGTTTGGCCGCAAGCGTAACGATCCCGGCTGAAGCCGGCGGTCCAAGAATGACCACGCAGTGATCCCGCCCGAAGCCTGGCGTTGCAAAAACGAAATGCTCCAGACCGTCCCCTCGGAGGCCCGAATTCATTCGGGTGGGAGGTCGTTCCCCCTTCCGAAACCGTCGTGATCGCCGAGGGCGTCTCCAGCGGACTGAAGTCCGCCCTCCGGTTTGGCCATCATGTCAGTCGGCGACTCTGCAGGGGTGGCGGCTAGACAACAGGCCTCCTCCCCTGACAAGGCTGGCGAAGACTGCCCCGACAGGCCTCGATTCTTGCAACCTTGGGGTGAAGCCGGCGATCCGAGACGACCTCCACGGAGCCGGGCGGCGCCGCACTCTAATCCTGCTGGCTGAACTGCCCGCCATGATCGCGGGCGATCCGACCGAGGAAGCGGGCATTGACGCCTTGGCCGATGCCGACCGTGTGAATGACGACTCGTCCGTGCGGATTCCAACGCTTCGCGCCTTGGAGGATCCGGTCGGTCGAGTCCCAAGCGCCACGACCCCCATTACCGGGCAGCATGGGTTTGCCGTCGGTGAGCAGGAAGATCGTATCGACGTTGGTCTCGTAGTAACGATCGAAGGTCCCGCGTCCTGCGATCGTGAAGGCGAGCTCGAGCGCATCGTAGATGTTGGTGGCACCATCGGCCTGGAGTGAGTCGATCCAGCGCTGCGCTCGCTCGATCTGCTTCGGGCTCGCCGTCAGCATCTTGGGCGAGTAGACCTCGGCGCCGTTGGCATACTGAACGATGTTGAAGCGAGTCTCGGGATCGAGCTGGCTGAGCGCCTTCTTGAGCTCCCGTTGGCAGGCTTCGATCCGACTCGTCTCGCCGGGCTTCGCCGGCTCGCCCATCGCGCGGCCCTGTCCGCCCCGACCTCGTCGTCCGACGTGGTCGACGGCCTCCGCCATCGAGCCGGAGCAATCGATGACGTAGATGATCGAGCGACCTTCTTGAGGAATCCCGTGATAGGTCCCATAGCGCGAGTCGACCTTGGCTCCGGACTGGCCGCCCCCCAACGGCAACGCGCCCGTGCTCGCCAGGTGCCCCTGGTCGGCAAACCAACGCTTCCAAGCATCCACGCTCGTGCCGAGGGACTGACGGGTGAGCACCTCGAGCGCGCCGGCGATGCGAAGCTGGGTCTGGCCCTCTTCCTCCTCGAGACGATTGACGAGAGGCTCGACGGCCGCGGGCAGTGCCATCCGAGCGGCCAGCACCGCCGATTGCTCGCGAACGCTCGGATCCTTGTGATCGATCAGATCGACGACCTTTTCTTGGACACGGTCCGACCAGCGCGACTCACCATGTCGGAATGCCTCGAGGAAGATGACGAGCTCTCCTTCGTCGCGGGTGCGCAGGAAGGACTTCTCCAAGCTGGCTTGCAGCTCGGGCAGCATCACTGCCTTCTGGACGACCAAGATCCGAAGCTGCAGAGGCGCCTTGGCATTCCGGGAGACCTCGTCGACGAGCCACTCCCAGGACACGGTGCTCCGAAGCTTGGCCACGTGGGCGAGCACGCGCTCCTGACCGGTGCGAATCGGGTCCAGGCGCTGGCGCAGCTCATAAACCGAAGCGACCTTGCCGGACAGCAGATTCGCGCGCCGCTCGGTCTCGATCGCGAGCGCCAGCTTCTCGAGCTGATCGAACAGCTCCAAGAGGGCCTCGGCCGAGTCTGCCGAGTCGTAGACGGCCAGCCGGCTGACCAGCTTCGGAATCTCGTCGATCGCGTCGCTGGCGACGGCGTTCCGCCAATCTCGGCGAAACCCGCTCAGCGCCTCGGATTCATCTTCGGCGGCGCCCAGGATTGGGAGCCCGAGAAGCAGCAGACAACCAATTCGGATCATCAGCTATCAGGAGCGACGGAGATCGCTCCTCCCCCCTAAATGTCGCGTGGATCTTACCGGAGCCGGAATCGGCGAATCCGAGCGGCGTCCGTTTATGCGTTGGTCCGAGATACGAGCGCGGGCGGCGGTGGTTCCCAGTGGCTTTCCGGCAGGAGGTTTCTCAGTCTCCCCTCGTCGACGAGCCGCCGCGCCGCTCCTCGAGCTCCTCGAAGGTCTTCGGCCAGTCGCGTCCGAGCAGCTTCGAGAGGCTGCGATCCGCCAAGAGCTTACCCCCCGTCTGGCACCCGGGACAGTAGTTGGTTTCGGTCTGCGCATAGACGATCCGCTGCACCACCGTCCCGCAATCGGGGCACGCTTCCCCATACTTTCCGTGCACGGCCATCTCCGGCCGGAATGCCGTGACCTTCTCGGGAAACTTCGTTCCCGTCGCCTGACGAAGCCGGTCGATCCATTCCTGGAGCACGGCCTCAGTCGCGGCGTGCAGGCGAGCTTGCTCCTCGGCATCGAGGCGGCTGGTCCAACCGATCGGTGAGAGGCGAGCTCGGTGGAGGATCTCGTCCGAGTAGGCGTTGCCGATCCCGCTGAACAGGTGCGGATCGGTCAGCGAGCGCTTCAGCGTGTGGTTCTCTCGAAGCAGCACCTCTTGAAACGCCTCCCTGGTGCAGCCCATCACCTCGAGGCCGCCGGGGTCGAGCTGACCGAAAGCCGATTCGCCGGCCATGACGTGAAGCGAAGCTCGGCGCTGGGTGCCCGCCTCGGTCAGGATGAGCGTGCCCGAGGTGAAGTCGAACGCCGCCAATCCTATCTTGCCCGGAAGCCCGGCGCCGGCGGGCCTCCATTTGAGTCGTCCGGCGATCATCAAGTGGAGCACGAGAAAGTACGAGCCTTCGAGCTCGATCACGATCCGCTTGCCCAGCCTTCGCACGCCGGTGACGGGACGGTCCGAGAGCTCCCGGAGCGGCGGCTCGACCGTCCGAAGCAGAAAAGGACTCTTGAGGCGGACACCGCGCAGACTCTCACCGACGAGACGCTCCTCGAGCGCGTCGAGATAGAGTGTGATGTCGGGAAGCTCAGGCATCGCCCCCCCACGAGCAAAACATCAACGCGATGCTTGTCCGCCCGCGCGATTCTGGGAGCCCGGGCTCGGCGTCTTCGGGACGGGCGCCGGATCGGGCTGCACCTCGACCGAATCATCTCCAGCCGGATCCCAGCCGAACCACCCGACCACCCAATCCCCGAACTGCAGCGGAGACAATCCCAGTCGAACGCCACCGACCCCCAGGAACAGATTGACCTCGACGTCGAGCAGCGAGACGGGCTCGAAGGCGGGCGTCTCGTCTTGGCGGAACATCGACTTGTCGCCGAATCGGAACGGGATGAAGAACAGGAAGTTCCCGGCGCCGCCGATATGGCGTTCCGAATCCTGGACCGGATACGAGAAGCGCAGATTCTCTCCGCTTCCATCGCGGTCGACGCGCGGTCCGTCTCGCATCGCGGCCACCACCCAACCCGCGTTGAGCTCTTCCCACTCGCCGATGACGCCATCGCTCCAACCGGCGCGATAGGTCTGAGCCACGCCGAGGCCAGTGCCGAAGAACGGGGTGATGCGAAATCCGCCGTAAACGCCGACTCCGGTCGCGACCGAGATCGGCAGCACCTCGAGGCCATCGTGCAAGCGGTCGCGGAAGAACCGGTTCTCGACCTGGCACGAGACGCCGCAGAGGACCGCCAGCAATCCGGTCAATGCAGACAAGGTTTTGAGCATGGAGTGACCGCTCTCTAGGAGGTCCGTCGAGAGGGAGTGACGGACGCAGTGGAGGCGTATGCGTCTTTTACGGTGGGCGAGGGGGAGAGGCGAGGGTCCAAGGGGCGGACGTTCTCCCGCTTGTCCAGACGAGCTCAGGACGGTGAATGTTCCGTCTCTACGGGGCGTGAGACAAGCCTTTCCCCGGTCTCCGCTCCTCATTGGCCATCGACCGAGACCCGAGGAGCTGGGCCGTTCAGAAGGCTAATACTGTGCTCAGTCAACAGCTTACGATACTCGGAGATTGCACCGGCGAGGAAGGCGTCCACCTGCGCCCGCTCGCTCGTCAGACTGTGGTCCAAGGCCGTGAGGGCCTGTCGCTGTGCCTCGGTCGGCGCCTCCCACGACGCCCTCAGTGAGCCGAGGACGAAGCGCAATCGCATCTCGGCCCAGTCGCGGGCCTCGATTCCCTGCCGATCTTCGGGTCGAACGAAGAGCCGCTCGAGCTCGGTGATCCGCTCCCGAAGCTCTCGCCCCTTCTTCTCGAGATCGGCGAGGGGCGCCTTCGGGTGGTGGCCGATCTTATCGAGCGCGAGGTCGAGGTCGCGGCGGACCGCCCGGAGTCGAGCAGTCGCTTCGGCAGCGCGCTCCTGCCATTCGCCCACGGCGAGGATGGCATCCCACTTCGCTCGACGGTCCTCGGGTCGAATGTCCTGCCTCGGATCGGGAAAGACGTGCAGAGTCCGCGTGACTTCAACCTCACGAAAGCGCAGCGTGACGAGATAGGCCCCGGCGGGCACCTCGGGGCCACGTCGGTCGTCGTCGTCCGTCTCCTCGGTCAAGGAGCGAAACGCGTCACGACGGAGGTCCCAGACCAGCCGTTGGAGGCCGGGCCTGGCCGGGAAATCTTCCTTCCGAACGACCTCACCGGACGCATCCTGCACCTCGAGCGTGAGCCTCTCGGCATCGGAGGGCTCCGGGCTGGCCGGAGACAGTAATGAGTAAGTCATCACCACCCCGTAAGGCACATTGACACCTCGGTACTCGGTGTGCCCGGGAAAGCGTGAAGCACCGGTCTGCCTCACTCGATACTGCTGTGCCGCGGGAAGAGAGTGCAGGGCGAGAGGGGCCGCCAGGCGGTGGTCGGTGAGATCGCGCAGCGGCGAGATGTCGTCGAGGATGTAGGCGGCTCGACCGTGGGTCCCGATGATGAGGTCGTGCGTGCGCGGATGCACGGTCAACGCCCGCACGCCGACGGTCGGCACGCCGTGACGCCAGCGCAGCCACTGCTGTCCCCCATCGACGGTGACCCAGAGGCCGAGCTCGGTGCCGAGGAAGAGCAGATCGGGATCGACGGGATCCTGCTCGATGACGTGGCAGTAGCCTTCGATCTCGTCGGTCGCGATCGAGGTCCAGGTCTCGCCGAAGTCGTCGGTGCGATAGACGTAGGGCGTCCAATCGGCGCGCCGATGGCCGTCGAGGACGACAAAGGCGCTGGCGGGATCGTGGGTCGAGGCCTCGACGTGCGGGATCCACGTCGGTTCGGGCAGTCCTGGCAGCCGTGCCTCGACGCTCGTCCACTGGGCTCCCCCGTCGCGGGTGACCTGGAGCCGCCCATCATCGGTGCCGACCCAGATCACGTCGCGCGATCGTGGGCTCGGTGCGATGGTGAGAATCGTGGTGTGATTCTCGGCGCCCGTGACGTCGAGCGTGAGGCCGCCACTGCTGTGCTGAGTCTGGAGATCGACGCGGTTCGTGGTGAGGTCGGGACTGATCAGGCGCCACGTGTCGCCGCGGTCTGTAGAGGTGTGGACGAACTGGCTCCCGAAGTAGAGGCCATCGGGCGCAAAGGGGTCGATCGCGAGCCCGGCGTTCCAGCTGAAGCGCAGCGGTGTGCCATCGGGGTGCACGGGCCGAATGTCCTGACGCTCTCCGGTCCGGAGGTCCCAGCGCTTGAGATGGCCCTCTTGGCTCATCGAGTAGCCGGAGAGGGAATCCTGCGGATGGGGCAGAGTCGCGAATCCGTCTCCGAAGCCGACCTCGTCCCAATGGTGATTTCGGATGCCGCCGTTCTCCCAGATCTGGCTGGGGCCGCGCCAAGAGCCGTTGTCTTGCATGCCACCATAGACGTGGTACGGCAGGTCGTCATCGACACTCAGATGATAAAACTGCGCGAGAGGCAGGTTGGAGACGAAGCGCCAAGTCTCGCCTCGATCCCGGCTGATCGCGACGCCGCCATCGTTGCCATCGATCAAGGTCCGACCATCCTCCGGGTCGATCCACAGAGCGTGGTGATCCGGGTGTACGGGCGAGAAGGGCACCAGAGTTTCGAAAGTCCGGCCGCCATCGTTCGAGACGTCGACGACGCCGTGCAGGTTGTAGACGCGATCGGGGTCCAGCGGATCGACGCGCAGGTCGGCGTAGTAGAACGGCCGCGACGCGATGCCGGGAGTCGAGTTGACCGATCGCCAACGACGACCGCCGTCGGTCGAGCGCAGCAGCGCGCTCTTTTCGGCCTCGACCAACGCGTACACGATGTCGGGATCCGACGGTGCAAACGCGATCCCGATGCGGCCGAGCTCGCCTGCCGGAAGACCGTCCGAAGCCGTCAAACGCTTCCAGGTCGCTCCCCCATCTTCGCTCAGGAACATCCCCGAGCCCGGTCCGCCCGATTCGAAGCGATGCGGCCAGCGGCGAGCCGTCCACATCGAGGCCAGCAGGCGATCGGGATGCCGAGGGTCGATGGCGAGATCCGCGGCTCCCGTGCGCTCATCGACGAACAGCACGCGCCGCCAGGTCTTTCCGCCGTCCGTCGTCTTGAAGACCCCGCGCTCGGGGTTCTCGCCCCAGGCCGTGCCCGTCGCGGCCACCCAAACGGTCTCGGGCTGCGTCGGATGCACGATCAAACGGTGGATGTGCTCGGTCTTCTCCAAGCCCAGATGCGTCCAGGTTTGGCCGCCGTCCCAAGTGCGATAGACACCGTTGCCGACCGAGGCGCTGTTGCGGAGGTTGCCTTCACCGGTTCCCACCCAGACGCGATCCGGGTCGCGCGGATCGAGTGCGATCGCTCCGATCGAGGCCACGGGCTGATCGTCGAAGAGCGGGCGGAATCGGAGACCACCGTCATCGGACCGCCACAAGCCACCGGTCGCGGCCCCGACATAGAGGACGCGCGGGTGGCCCTCCGAAGCAGCGATCGCCGCGACGCGCCCACTCATGCCGGCGGGTCCGATCGATCGGGCGCTCAGCCCGGAGAGTCGATCGACCGAGAGCCGGTGGTCGAGGCGCTGGATCCACAGATTGCGGAAACGCACCGGGTTGCCGTGATCTTGGAGCTGGATCGGACCCGGCTCGCTCGGATGCCCCCACCGCCCCGCGCCCGTGTACTCGACGGTGATCTCGACGTCGTCGTGAACGAGCGTTCCGTTCCACCACACCGAGAGGCGCGGATGCTCGCTCCGCTGTCCTTCGCCGTCGAAGCGCGGCGCGCGAAACACGATGTCGTAGCTCTGCCACTCGCCGGGCGGACGCGACACGTCGACGTCGGGTGTCTTGAAGCGGTAGATCGAGGCGCAGTCGATCTTCTCGAACGTGGGCTTCCCGTACGAATCGAGGATCTGCACCTCGTACCGGCCCTGCAGGTAGAGGCCGCTGTTGCCGCGCCCCTGTCCCTGGACGCCGTCGGGACTCTCGGGCACCGCGAACTCGACGTGCAGCCGAAAGTCCTGGAACAGCTCCCGCGAGTACAGCGAGCCCGCCCCAGGGGCGACGACGAGCTCACCGTCCTCGATCGGCCAACCGACGTCGTAGCGATCCTTGTGACGCCAAGCGTCCGTCGAGGAGCCGTCGAACAATCGAACGATCTCGTCATCGCCGACAGCGAGCCCACCCGAGACGCAGAGCCAGCCGACGAGGATCGGCACACAGCGCAGCACGTTCGCAGCCTCCAACGAAGATCCCATGCCCGCCGAGATGATACGGGAACAGAAGCGTGGCGACCACCTCGGGTGAGACTGCCCGAGCCGGCGGAGAACCGAGTTGACGACGCTCACGTCACGGGCCCGGCGGGCGCCGCGCCTACGACTCGGAGCGCGCCAAGCGAATGCCGGTGAACTGCCAGCGTTGGTGGGGATAGAAGAAGTTGCGATACGTCGGCCGGACGTGATCGCGGGAGGTCGCGCAGGAGCCGCCGCGCAGGACCTGCTGGTTGCACATGAACTTGCCGTTGTACTCGCCGAGCGATCCCGGGTAAGGGCGGTAGCCCGGGTAGGGTGCATACGCGCTCGCCGTCCATTCCCAAGCATCGCCGAAGAGCTGCTCCAGGCCGTCCTGAGGCTCGAGGGACGCGATGGGATGCAGCCACCCGCTCTCGACGCAGTTTCCTCGCCGGTCTCGTCCTTCGGTCGCCAGCTCCCACTCGGCCTCGAGGGGCAGTCGGGCGTCGGACCAGGTCGCGAAGGCATCGGCTTCGTAGTAGCTGACGTGACAGACCGGCTCGCTCGGCTCGACGGCGCGCGGTCCGTCGAGCGTCGCAACGTGCCACTCCTCGCCTTCTCGATGCCAGTACAGGGGTGCGCTCCAGCCCTCGACGCTCTTCGTCTGCCAACCGTCCGCCAGCCACAGCTCGGGTCGCTCGTATCCGCCCGCATCGATGAAGGCGAGATAGTCGGCGGCCGTGACCAGACGCTTCGACAGCTGGTAGGGCCTCAGCAAGACCTCGTGGCGAGGACGCTCGTTGTCGAAGGCGAACCCTTCACTCGAGGTCCCGATCTCGAGGCGACCGCCTTCGAAGTCGACCCAGGAGGAAGCGCGCGCATCGCGCCTCGGGCGCTCGCGACCGTCCGTCCGATAGGCGGACCGCAGCGGGTTGCCGGCCAGGACGTGCTTGATGTCGGTCAAGAGCAGCTCTTGGTGCTGCTGCTCGTGATTCAATCCGACCTCGAGGACCGTGCTCAGCCGCTCGACCCACTCGTCCGAAGCCTCGGCCAGGAGCTCGCCCATGTGCCGGTCGACATGCCGCCGGTACTTGAAGACCTCGTCTACGGTCGGCCGAGAGAGCAAGCCCCGTCGCGGCCGAGGATGCTGGTCGCCGACGGTGTCGTAGTACGAGTTGAAGAGCACCGCGAAGCGGTCGTCGAGTGGACGGTAACCATCGACCTCACGTTGAAGCACGAAGGTCTCGAAGAACCAGCTCGTGTGGGCCAGATGCCATTTCGTCGGGCTGACGTCGGGCATCGATTGCACGACGTAGTCTTCGGTCTCCAACGGCTCACAAAGTCGCTCGGTGAATCGACGAACACTCTCGTAGCCGGCCATCAAGCTCGGCTTGGTCGGGGGCAGCAAGGAGGCAGTCACGACACCCTCTCCGCGGTCAGGGAATGATCGAGAACACGAATGACTCGAAGTCGAGGAGCGCTCCTCGCCTCAGTACGGCTGCCGCGAACGTGTAGCTGCCGAACGCGGCGGGGGGCAGATTCGATGGCACGGGCAAGGAATAGGACAGGGACTTCTGCCCGAACGGGCCGACCGAGTCGAAGTGCACGTCGGGGTAGAGTGTGATTCCGACGGGCGTGAAGATCACGACACCCACTAGCACGTTCTCGGTGCGTCCCGTCGTTCCGTTCAAGTCGACCTGCGCCTGCAAGGACTCGCCTGGCCGCAGCACGATCGATCCCGTCGGCTGGGCGTCGACGGTCACGAGGGGCACGCGCTCGAAGACATAGTTGCCGCGGCTCGTGTCCCAGTTCGTCACTCCCAGATCCAGGGACTCCGAGTACTGGTAGGTGACCTGCAAAGTCTGCTGGGGCGCACGGTCGAGGGCGATCCAGCCATCGGCGAGCTGCGAGCAGTACTGAGAGGGCGAGAGCGTCTGGCCATCGACCTGGACCGACTCGATCGCATGCAGCGGTGACTGTGCGAGATAGAACGTCCGTCGAACGCCATCGCCCGGATGCGCCTCGGCGATCTTTCGACGCAGCCCATCTCCGTTGACGTCTCCAAGAAACAGAGCCTCGACGACGGTGTTGCGGCGGCTTTGCCACGCCGACGTGGCGGAGAGCTGGCCTCCGGCGTTGAGGAAGATCTCGGTGCCCCCCCACCAGATGCCGCCGAGAAGATCGGGGAAGCCATCGAGGTGGAGATCGCCCAGGAGCACGGCCGAGGTGTACCCCTTCAGGGCCGACCAAAGCGGCGTCGTCTGCAGCGTCCCGCCCACGTTGTCGTAGATCTTGAAGACACCCGCTCCCCCTCCGAGCTGGTTGTTGTCCGAAACGACCAGCTCTCGAAAGCCGTCGCCATCGACGTCGCCGAAGGTCAGCGAGTTTCCATTCTGGAACGGGTTGTCGAGCGCGATCCAGCCAGGATTGGCAGCCAACCCGCCGGGTCCTTGAAAGAAGATCTCGTTCGACCCTTGGGCGAGGCAAAAGGCGAGGTCGAGGTCGCCATCGCCGTCGGCGTCCCCGAACGTGACGTCCATCGCGTGGTCGTCTGCAGGGGAGGTCCAGCCGGGCGTCGTCTGGAGCTGACCGGCGACGTTGTAGTAGACCCGGTTGCGATCCGGCGGATCCGAGTAGGGCTCGCCGGTCGCCACAGCGAGATCGAGATCGCCATCGCCGTCGGCGTCACCGAGCGCGCAGCTGAAGGAGAAGAAACTGTCGCTCGAACGCCAGACCGGGGTCGAGCTCAGGGTGCCGGTTCCGTCGTTTCGATACAGCTTGACGTGACCGGGAAACCCGAAGCCGCCCGCTCCCAGGAACACGGACACGGCCACGTCGGGCCAACCGTCCCCGTCGACGTCCCCGACCGAGAGGTGCCCGTGATAGTCGACGTCGCTCGATTGCCACTGGGGCTGGATCGGGTAGTGTCCGGCGCCGTCGTTGTAATACACGTCGACGGTCTGGCGGAGGATGTCGTTGCCGTTCGCGACGACGAGGTCGAGATCGCCGTCCCGGTCGAGATCCAAGAAGGCGCCGCCGGTGCTGACCCCGGTGGGCTCGGACTCCCAATCGGCGAGGTCGGAGAAGGGCACCGGTCCTTGAGCCTGGCAAGGCAACGCGGCCCATCCGATCACGGCCACCAGGAGTCCGTTCCAACTACTTCGACTCATCGTCGCTCGATCCACACCGGGAGATGGTTAGGTGGCTCCCCCGATCGGCTCGACGGAGTTCATCGCCTCAACCTAAGGAATCCCTCCGTGGGCGGCAAGGCGAACCGAAACCCGTCAGGCGAGCGAATCCGTGTGGGCGAGGCCCGCCCGATCCTTCGGAAGGCGGACGACGAACGTCGACCCGACGCCCGTCTCACTCTCGACCTCGATCGATCCGGCATGCGCGTTGATGATCCACTGACAGATCGCCAGGCCGAGACCGATTCCACCACGCTGACTGGAACGAGCACGATCCACGCGGTAGAAGCGATCGAAGAGCCGAGGAAGCGATGCCTCGGGAATGCCAGGCCCCGTGTCCGACACGCTGAACGTCACATCGTCCGTCTCGCTGGTCAGCCGAACCGTGAGGCGCCCACCGACGCGGTTGTACCGGATGCCATTCGAGACCAGATTCGTGACGACCTCGGCGAGCAAGCGGGGATCGCCTTGAGTTCGGGCTCCCTCGTCGAGATGGCACACGACGGCAACTCCGAGTGACTCGGCTTCGCCTCGGAGCAAGTCGATGGACGCCGTGACGATGGGCGCCAACAGCACGCTCTCTCGACGCACGTCGGCTTTGCCAGCATCGAACCGGGCCAGGGTCAGGAGCCCTTCGACAATGCCCGACATGCGCTCGGCCGCCCGCAAGCAGGTCTCGAGCGCCTCCCGGTATTCCTCGGGTGAGCGGCTCTTCCGCAGGGCGAGCTCGGCCTGCGCCCGGAGCACCGAGACCGGTGTGCGAAGCTCGTGAGACGCGTCCGCCGTCAACCGGGCCTGTTGATCGAAGGCCTCTTCGAGGCGTCCGATCGTTCCATTGAAGGCATCGACGAGACCGCGGAGCTCCTTGGGGAGCCGGTCGCGATGTCCGAGGCGCGCCGTGAGGTCCCGAGCGCTGATCTCCTCGGCGTCGCGCGAGACGCGCTCGACGGGCGCCAAGCAGCGGCGGGCGAGGAAGGCTCCGCCGAGTATCCCCAGCGCGAGGACACCCAATCCGGTTCCGATCAGAGTCCAGCGCAGCGTGGCGAGCTCGGCGAGCTCGGCGTCGACGGATCGGCCGACGACGACGTGGACGCCGCGGTCGTCTCGGCTCCGAAGCTCACGATGGCCGTTTCGCTGGTGCCAACCGAGCTCGGTCGCCGGGAGGTCCGGCGCTCCGGTGCCTCCTCGGCGCAGTACTCGGCCCTCGTCGTCCCACAGCCCAAAGTAGCCGCCTTGCGTCATGCCCTGCAGGTAGTCGTCCGAGAGGTCGAGCTCCCAGCCATCTTCATCCTCGGTGTCGAGCGCGCCGAGAATCGCCAAGCTGGCCCCCTCGAGAGACGCATCGATGCCGGACCAGAGCGCGCTCCGCGCTTGCGAGTAGAGGAGCGTCCCGAACGTGAGCAGCACGGCGGTCAACAAGAGACCGAACCAGCCCAGAAGCGAAGTGCGGATCGACCTACTCGGCATCGATCACGTACCCTTCTCCGCGGCGAGTGCGGACGAAGCCGTGACCCAGCTTCTTTCGAATCCTCGAGACGAAGACGTCGACGACGTTGGAGAGCGTCGCATCGTCTTCGCCATACAGATGCTCGTAGATCTGCGAGCGCGTCATGAGCTCGCCTTGATGCAATGCGAGCAGCTCGACGAGGGCGAACTCCTTGGGTGACATCGTCACGAGCTCGCCGGACAGACGCAGCACTCGGGCAACCGTGTCGATCTCGACCTCGCCCAGCTCGATTACAGGACGCGGATGGTGCACTGCGCGACGCACGAGGGCGCGGAGGCGGGCAATCAGCTCCTCGAGCGCGAAGGGCTTGGTCAGGTAGTCGTCGGCGCCCCGATCGAGCAAATCGACCTTGTCGCCCAAGGCGTCCCGAGCCGTGAGGATGAGCACGGGAGTCGTCTTCTGCTCGCGCAGCTTCGTGAGCACTTCCCGTCCGTCGAGCTCGGGGAGCATCAGATCGAGAACGATCGCGTCGTAGTCCCAGCTCTCCGCGTTGAAGAGGCCGTCGACCCCGTCGAGGGCGACGTCGCAGACGAAGCCTTCCTCCTCGAGTGCCTGGCGCAGCACGTTGGCGAGGTCGACCTCGTCCTCGACGATCAGGACGCGCATGACAGACTCACGAGGGCCGGCGATGCTCGCCAGCCCTCGTTGTTCTGGAAGACTCCGATCAATCGTCGTCGTCCTCATCGTCATCGTCGTCGTCCTCGTCGTCGCCCTTCTCGATCTCGAGCACGTCACCGGATGGCGACACCTCGACCTCATGGCGCTCGCCGTTCACCTCACCGACGACCTCGTAGACCAAACCACCGTCTTCGGTCTCACGGTAGGCCTTGGAGATCACGAGTCCGGGCACGGCATTCTCGGCTGCCTGGCGGACGACATCGGGCAAGTCGCCCAGCGGGATCTCCTCCTCGTCGTCATCCCCGTCTACGTCGTCGTCTTCTTCGCCTTGCTCGACCTCGATGACGGTTCCGTCCGCTGCCACCTCCACCTCGTGACGAACGCCATTCAGCAGTCCTTCGAGGCCATAGACGAGTCGACCGTCCTCGGTCTCGCGCTCGGCCGATTCGAAGACGATGCCGGGTACGGCCTTCTCGGCTGCGGCGAGCACGTTCGAGGGAACGTCCGCGAGAGGAATGTCCTCTTCGTCGTCCTCATCCATCGCTGCTGAGCGGCCCTCGCCGTTCAGGGCGGCTTGGGAAGGATCGGACTCCGAGGCTTGGCAGCTCCACAACACGAGGGGCGCGAGCAAGAGCAGGTACCACTTCATCGTGGTGTCCTCCGGATCAGGCAGGTGATGTCAGGGCGCTCGATACATCGGGCGCCTCCCCGAGAAGGCTACCCGGAGCTCCCTGAACACAACGTGAACATGATCCGACAATTATCGCCCGCGGTCCGACCGAGCGCGAGACGCGCTTCGAGGCCGCCCCGGGCTGAAAAGCCCTCCTGCTCGCCCTCATCGGGTGAGAGGGCGACCGAGGCCACTCTCGAATCAGCGGCTCTCGGCACCCGAAGCCGCGAATCGCTGGCGCGGATCCTCTCCCCTCACCGCCAGGGCGGCCGCGACGAACCCGGCTTCGCGAATCGGGTCCTTTCCTCCGGAAAAAGGCAGGACGTCTTCGATCACGATGTCGGGAGCCACACCGATGTGCTCGATGAGGCGCGTGTAGTCTCCGAGAGTGAAGCTCGGGAACATCAGCACCGTCTGGGACCCGACTCGCTCGAAGGTTGCCGGGATGACGGCACCGGGCGTCTTCTCCCCCAGCAGCAGTGCGATCTTGCGACGCTTGAGCTCGTACGCGATGACCTCTTTCGCCGAGCGGGTGCCCCGGTCGATCAGCGCGACGATCGGCTTGTCCCACTTGCCCTCGAGCGTCCGGATGAGCTTCTGTGCCGTGGCCGCGTTGCCGCCGCGGCCTCGGAGATCGACCACCAGAGCCGAGCAGTCCGCGAACTCCTCTCGGAAGAGCCCTTCGAGCATCGCCGACATCTTCGAGTGGAAGATGTACCAGAAGTGCACGTACCCGATGCGCTCGCCTTGGTGCTCCTCGATCCGCACGCTGGCGCGGGCCGCCTTCCAAGCGGAGTACGGAGTCGCCTCGATTACGATGTCCTCACGATTGCCCGGCTCGCGCTCGATGGCGAGGCTGACGGTGGGTCGATCCCCGACCAGCAGCCGATGCACGGGCGGATCGGGCAAGTAGGCATCGTCGGCCCGCCAATCGAGCCTCGGACTCTGGCCGATCGGAGCACCGTCGACCTCGAGGACGCGATCTCCGCGACGGATCCCGGACTGCTCCGCGGGGCCTCCCTCGAGCACCATGCCGACGAAGTACAACCCCTCGAGCTCCACGAGGGCCAAACCGAAGCGCGATCGATCCTTGCCGGCGAGCTCGGCCAGGAGCTCGTCGAGGGTGTCTTCGGAGTAGATGGAAAGGTGCGAGGCGGGGATTCGAGAGAGGAAGGCGTGAACGACCAGGCGCTCATCGTCGAGGGTCTCCGACTGGCGAGCAAAAGGACGAAAGCTCTCGATCAGGCTCGGCAGCGTCTGGCGACGGTAGTCGGCGTCGAAGTACTTCGATCGCAAGGTGCCGGCCACCCTTTCGAAGAGCTTCCCGCCCTGAGCCTGGAGATCGGCGGTGAAGAGCAGTCCGACGGCAAGGACAGCGACGAGGGATCGGTGGTTTCTCATGGTCCTTCATACGTCGTGGCTGTTGCGGCGTTGGCGACGGCCCTCGAAAGAAGCAGAGCGGCGCCGATCTCTCCGGAAGAGAGTGACGCCCGTATGTGTTCTCTGACGATAACCCCTGGCCCGTGCGGCGCCGTCTTGGGCCCGTTGCCTGGCCTCGGATGGCCGTAGATCGAAGGGCCGCGCACTGTTAGAATGCGCGGCCCGGGCCGCGGACTCACTTGGGAATAGCGGAAAGTCCGCCCCCTCCCCCGACACTCGATAGGAATTGAACCCCATGATCCAAAAGAGCCTGATCGCGTCACTATTCAGCGTCCTTCTTCTCGTCGCGCCGGCCTTCGGCCAGGACGCCGGAAAAGAGAAGGCCAAGGTCAAGAAGGTCACGGCGCAGCTCGTTCAGCCGGCCAAGGTGATCGTGCCTTCGTTCGACAACGCGAAGTGCCCGATGTCGGGCCGCGACATCAACCCCGAGTCCTTCGTCGAGAAGGGTGGCGAGCGCGTCTTCTTCTGCTGCGACACCTGCGCTGGCAAGGGCAAGGCGGATCCTGAGAAGTGGATCACGACCGCTTACAAGGACGTCAAGAAGCTCGAGAACAAGGTCTGCCCGATCAGCGACCACGAGATCGACGCCAAGAAGGCGACGCTCGTGAGCTACCAGGGCAATCAGGTCTCGCTTTGCTGCGCCGACTGCGAGAAGGCCTTCAAGGCCGACCCGAAGCTCGTCGTCACGCAGGCGATGTACCCGAAGGCCAAGGATCTGGCGAACGCCAAGTGCCCGGGCAGCGGCCAGAAGGTCACCCCCGGCAAGATCGCCATCTTCCAGAACCAGATCGTTCACTTCTGCTGCGACGACTGCGTCGCCGGGTTCGAGAAGAGCCCGAAGAAGATGATGGCGAAGGTCACGAAGAAAGACGGCAAGTAAGTCTGACTCGCCCTGCCTCCGTTCGCCTCACGCTCCGTCCTCCGGGGCGTGAGGCGCTCGCCTTCTCCCGAGGGCGAGCCCTTCCCCCATCCGCGGTCGCCACCCATCCCCCCTTTCGCCGGTCGGCCGTGCCCTATCCAACCTTCGTGAAAGAGGAGAGCCCATGAAGCGCCGAAACCTGGCCATGATGATCCTGGCCCTGGCATTGGTGGCCGAGCCACTCCTGGCGCAGCCGCGCCGCGGTGGTGGTCGCCGAGGCGGTGGCGATGAACCGCGGCCCGAAGGCCGCTCCGACGCCGGCAGCGACACCAAGATCAAGCCCTACGACGAGATCATCCAAGAGGATGCCAAGACCCAGAAGGGTCTGTTCACGGTTCACCAGCAGGACGGCAAGGTCTTCTACGAGATTCCCCCGGCCGCGCTCGACCGCGACATGCTCTGGGTCGTTCAGCTCGCCAAGACTCAGGCGGGCTTCGGATACGGAGGCACCGGCGTCGGCAATCGCGTCGTGCGCTGGGAAAGGCGAGACGACAACATCCTCCTGCGCGACGTGAAGTACACGATCCGCGCCGACACGGACGACTCGGTCAAGAACGCCGTGGAGGCCACCTCGGTCGCTCCGATCATCAAGAGCTTCGCCGTCCAGGCTTGGGGCAAGGACCAAGCGGCCGTCATCGAGGTGACGGATGTCTTCACGAGCGACATGAAGGAGTTCAGCCCGAGCCGCTCGTTGAGTGGTGCTTCGGGAATGGACTCGAGTCGGACCTTCATCGAGGGAACCAAGGTCTTCCCCGAGAACATCAACGTGAGCGTGCTCGCGACCTTCAAGCTCTCGAGCTCGTCCCCGACCGCGGGTCGTCAAGGTCCTACGCGTCGCCGCTCGGGCCCGCGCCGTGACCCGACTCAAAGCGCCGTGACCGTCGAGCTGCATCACAGCATGGTGCTGCTCCCCGAGAAGCCGATGGCGCCGCGCGAGCACGACTCGCGAGTCGGCTTCTTCGGCGTCTCCTTCGAAGACTACGGAAGCGAAGAACAGGCGGTCGAGAACGTCCGCTACATCACGCGCTGGCGTCTCGAGAAGAAGGAACCCGAGGCCGATCTCTCTGAGCCCGTCAAGCCGATCGTCTTCTACATCGGCCGCGGCGTGCCGGACAAGTGGAAGCCCTTCATGAAGAAGGGCATCGAGATGTGGCAGCCCGCCTTCGAGAAGGCCGGGTTCAAGAACGCCATCGTCGGTGAGTTCGCGCCCTCCGAGCGAGAGAACCCCGACTGGGACGCCGAGGATGCGCGCGTCTCGTCGATCCGTTGGCTGCCCTCGACCACCGAGAACGCGATGGGCCCCCACGTGCACGATCCGCGCACGGGTGAGATCCTCGAAGCCGACATCATCTTCTATCACAACGTCCTGAAGCTGTGCCGCGATTGGTACTTCGTCCAGGCTTCACCGAACGACGAGCGCGCTCAGCAGCTTCCCCTTCCCGACGACCTCCTCGGTGAGCTGCTCGCGTACGTGGTCGCCCACGAGGTCGGTCACTCCCTCGGCTTCCCGCACAACATGAAGGCCAGCTCGTCCTACTCGATCGAGCAGCTCCGCAATGCGGACTTCACGGCCAAGAACGGGACTGAAGCGTCGATCATGGACTACGGCCGCTTCAACTACGTCGCGCAACCCGGCGATGGCGCGACCTTGATTCCGAAGATCGGACCGTACGACAAGTTTGCGGTTCAGTGGGGCTACTCGCAGTACGCCGACGAGAAGGCCGAGCAGGAAGGCCTGTCCGGACTGGTCGCGCTCCAGCGTGACAACGCGATGCTCCGCTTCGGGGACCCGAACCCTTCCGAGGATCCGACCCAGCAGACCGAAGACCTCGGTGCCAATCCCCTTGGCGCGACCGAGCTGGGGCTCAAGAACCTCGAGCGCGTCGCCGGCTACCTGATCCAGGCCACCTGCAAGGCGGGCGAGAACTACGATCTCCTCGAGAACATGTACGGTCAGCTGGTGGGCCAGCGAAGCCGTGAGCTCGGCCACGTCGCCAACGTGGTCGGTGGCGTCGTGCGCGACAACGTCTGGTACGGAGACGGCGAGCGCCAGTACGAGCTCGTCGGGGCGGACCGGCAGCGCGAAGCGGTGGCGTTCCTGAACAAGCATGCCTTCCAGGTGCCGGACTATCTGGTGCGTAACGACATCCTGTCCCGCCTCGAGGCGTCCGGTGCGGCCGATCGCATTCTCGGAGGTCAAAAGCGCGTGCTATCGGCCTTGATGAGCCCCAGCCGCATCAAGCGGATGAGCGAGTACGAGGCGCGTGCCGAGAACGTATACACGCCGGCCGAGCTCTGCTCGGACATTCGCGACGGCATCTGGAGCGAGCTCCAGGAGCTGCCCGTGCGCGTCGACCTCTATCGACGCAATCTGCAGCGCGCGCACATCGAGCAGCTCGTCACGACGCTCAAGAGCGGCGAAGCCGAGTCCGATCTTCCAGCCCTCGCCCGCGGTGAGCTGCAGACGATCGGGAGCCTGGTCTCGCGATCCATCGGTCGCGGTATCCAGGACACGATGACCCGTCATCACCTGGACGACATCGTGGCTCGCATCGAGAAGGCGTTCCACCCGGGCGCAGGCGATGCCACTCCCACCGAGACGTCGTCGCCCTTCGGCGGCGGCATCCTCGAGTTCGAGCGCAACTGATTCGACGATTCGATTCACGGCGCCGGGCACCTCGAGTGTTCGGCGCCTTTTTTGTTGGTTTGTGAGATGAGAGCCCGCGGTCAGCGCGAGTCGCAACAACGTCCCGCAGGGCCGAAGGATCCTAGCCCGAGGCGTCAGCCTCGGGGACGACGTCGAACGACAAACACATCGACGACCGAACGCCGAATGCGAGGCCCGGAAGGCCGGCAAATCCTAGCTCGAGGCGTCAGCCTCGGGGACGACGTCGAACGACAAACACATCGACGACCGAACGCCGAATGCGAGGCTCGCAAAGCCGGCAGATCCTAGCCCGAGGCGTCAGCCTCGGCGACGAATGGCCCTCATTTGTTTATTCCTACATCCGCATCGACGGACCCCGCAGGGCGGCAGAGGAATCTCCTCTCTGTCGCCTCCTCGTTCCTCTCGGCTCGGCTGATGGCGTAACAACCGCAAGGTCATCGGCGAGGTCGAGCGCAAGGGCGAGGTCTACGCCGGAGAGCACGAGGCGATCGTCTCGCAGAAGCTCTGGGACGACGTCCACAGGATCCTCGCCGAGAACTACGCCACGCGCTCCAACCGCACACGTGCGAAGACGCCGGCGCTGCTCAAGGTCATCATCCGCTGTGCGAGCTGCGACCGGTCGATGGGGCCAACGTTCACGACGCGGCGCGGAAAGCAGTACCGATACTACCTGTGCACTCGGGCCGGCAAGGAGAGCTACGGCGCGTGCCCCGTCCGCTCGGTCCCGGCCGGCGACATCGAAGGGGCCGTCGTGGGTCAGCTCCGAGCCGTCTTCCGCTCTCCCGAGCTGGTCGCCAA
>JAJDCO010000056.1 GCA_029260795.1 Planctomycetota bacterium
CCCCGGCACGCGCGCCGTCATCGGGCAGCCGTTCTGGTTCTTCAGCGAGGCGCCTCCGGCCGACGACGGGCAGCTCGTGTTCGTGATGATCAGCACGGCCGACGGTGAGAGCTCGGGCGGTATCCCGGTGCCCGGATCCCAGGGCCAGACGGTCGACCTCGCCCCCGACTGGCTCTTCCAGCTCGGCCTGACCGTCCAGCCGGCCCTGACGGGCACGCTTCAGAACGGCTTCGCTCAGACGGCCACCCTGACCCTGCCCAACAGCACCCTGTTCCTCGGGCCCGTGTTCTACGCGGGCGTCACGATCGATCTGTCGCAGGGGCAGTTCAAGTACGTGATGCCCACCCACCAGTTCTCGATCGCCACGCAGTGAACGAGCAGCCTGACATCGATCGACTCTTGACCCGCGAGAGCCGAGGCGCTGCATCGAGCGCCTCGGCCTTCTTCATCGACACCACAGAGGTCGGGCAACCGACTCCCTCAGCAGCTCGTCTTCGTGATGATCAGCACGGCCGACGGTGTCCGCCGCGAATCGGTCGTTCGGCCGGCGACGCGCCTGACCTTCACGATCGATGAGGCCGGTCGGTGGTCAACGCACGTTCGGAGGGACCGTCCAGCGGACTGAAGTCCGCCCTCCGGAGATCGATGAGGTCGATCGGACGGCGTCGCGCCTGGCGCCAGGGAACGGCAGGGGGCCGCGTGCTCACTCTCTCAGCTCGAGGCTCTCTCCGAGCGCCGGGAGCTTCACGGCCTTCAAGTCCCGGTCGAGCCACACGTGGCTCGGGTCGTCCAACGGCTTGGGAAACGTGAATCGGACGTGGCTGGGCTGGGAATTCGAGACGGCCAGGACCTCGGCGGCAAGGCCCGGGAGCTCGACACGGTCGCCGACCTTCAGCGCCTGCTGCGGCGATCGCAGGATGGTCTCGAACGGTGTCGCCGGAGACTCCGTGAGAGCTTGCAGCTCGAGCTCCCGCTCGCCCGTTCGCGTCACGCGCAGCCTTCCCGGCCGCATGGTGAGGATGCGCCAGGAGCGCGGCGTGGGCTCTTCGAGCAGCGCCCAGCGTGCCGGCGCGTAGAGCCCGACCAGGACGTTCGAAGCCCGCAGCAGGATCACGTCCTGCTGCGCGATCTCCGCAGCCTTCAGGTCGGCCCCGTCCATCATGGCTTCGGACTCCGTGACGAACGGTCCGTAGACGGCATTCCACACGAACCAGAGAGCCGGGCTCACCAGCGCGTGGGAGAAGAAGAGCACGGCAGCGAGTGCGATCACCAGCTTGGCGCCCACGCCGGGGCGCAATTCGGCTCTCGCCCGCCACGCGCGCCAGCCGGCGTGGAGAACCGCCGCGACGAAGGCCGCACCGCCCACGCTGGCGATCGCCAGGCTGCGCGGACCCAGCGGTCCGGCCGCTTGCGGCACCAGCGCCAAGATCGAGCCGAGCACCAGCGCATCGAGTGCACCACGCTCTCCCGGATCGAGCTCGCGGCGCGCCCGTCGCCACAGCCAGCCCCCCAAGAAGATCGCCAGCACGCCGCCGACGACGAAGGCTCCTCGCCACTGCGGCTGGTACAACCACACGTCCGCCTGGAATCCGAACACCAGGCAGGAGAGCAGGGCCAAGATGCGCGCCGGGGCGAGCGCCAGATAGGCGAGGGGCTCCTGCAGCGGATTGACGTACGAGCCCGAGCCCGCGGTGCCGTAACCGAGGGCGACGTAGATGGCCAGCCAAGTGATCAGGACCGCGCCCGGCGCGATCAACGCCCGCACCCGACGAGCGCGATCGTCCGAAGCCGCGACGGTCTCCCAAGCGATCAGGATCGCGAACCACCCCAGCGACGACTCGCCGGCCAAGAGCGCACCGATCCAGAGCCCGGTCGAGAGCACGCCTCCGAAGGAGCCTCGCTTTCGATTTCGAATGTGCAGCAGCAACGCGAGCGCGCCGAGGGTCAAGCTCACGCCAGCGTAACGGCTCGCGAGCCAGGTGACGATCTGTCGATGGCTGCTTGCGACCGCGAAGAGCAGGATCGCGAGCCCGAACACCCGCGCTGGAAGAAGCTCGCGCAGGAGCAGTCCGACGGCTAGGACGGCGAGCAGGTACCAAGCCAGGCCCATCAAATGATACCCGGTCGGCGAGGTGCCAAAGAGCTCCCAGTCGAGCGCGACCAGCCAGGCGGTCAGGGGGCGCCAGAATCGGATCTTGAGCTCGGGATGGGCGAACCAGGGAACGGGGCCCTGGTCGCGCAGCACGATCAGCCGATCGGGGCTGCCGTCAAGGAACGTGTAGACGTCGAGCCGGGACTGATCGACCTCGACTGGCAGCCGCTCGGCCAGCAGCGCGAGCTGGATGTAGTCATCGGCTTCGAAGTGGGCGGTGAGAGCCGCGGGCGCCGCGACGAGCAGAGCGGCCAGGAGGGCCACTCCGAGCGCGCGGCGTGCAGGTGAGCTCGACACGATCAGTGGGACGCGAGCTTGCGGGTCGAGAACTTGTGGACCATGCGGTGGGTGTAGGTTTCACCGGGGCGGAGGACCACGGGTGGAAACTCGGGATGGTTGATCGAGTCGGGGTAGTGCTGTGTCTCGAGGCAGAGGCCCTGGTACTGCGCATAGACGGCGCCGCCCTTGCCGCGGATCTCGCCTTCCTGCCCCAGCCAGTTCCCGGTGTAGAGCTGGATGCCGGGTTGGTCGCTGTAGATCTTCATCACGCGACCCGAGCCGAGATCCTCGAGCCGTGCGACGAGCCGAAAGCTCGTGCCATCGACGACGTAGTTGAGGTCGTAGCCCCCACCGTGTGCCGCGCCATCTTCCGCTTGGAGGCGTCCGATGTCGTGTCCGATCCGCTTCGACTGCGAGAAGTCGAAGGGTGTCCCGGCGACGGGCGCGATCTGTCCGGTCGGGATCAGCGTGTCGTCGACAGGCGTGTAGCGGGCCGCGGCGATGGCGAGCTCATGATCAAGAATGCTGCCCGAGTCGTGGCCGGCCAGGTTCCAGTAGGAGTGATGGGCGAGGTTGATCGGCGTGGGTGCGTCGGTCTCGGCCGACATGTCGACGATCAGCTCGTTGGCGTCACTGAGGGTGTAGATGACCTGCACGTCGACGTTTCCCGGGTAGCCCTCTTCGCCGTCCGTCGAGCGATAGGTCAGGACGAGGGAGACGCCGTCGGAGCCGACCTGGGGAGTCGCACTCCAGATCACCTTGTCGAAGCCTTTGTCTCCGCCGTGAAGATGATTGGGGCCATTGTTCGTCGCGAGCTGGTACGCCTGACCATCGAGCTCGAACTTCCCGAGAGCGATGCGGTTCGCGACTCGACCCGCGATGGCCCCGAAGTAGGGATGGCCTGCCAGATAGCTGTCGAGATCGTCGAAGCCGAGGACGATGTCGGCCATCTTGCCCTCGCGATCCGGAACGTGGAGCTCGGTGACGATGGCGCCATAGGTGCTGATCTTGGCCACGCAGCCTTGGGCGTTGGTCAGCGTGTAGAGCAAGACGGGCCGTCCCTGCGCGACACCGAAGGGCTCGACCGAGATCCGGGCCGAGCCGGCCGTGCCGTCGTCGGTGCGCGTGCCGTCGGCGGCGCATCCCACCAGGATTCCGAAGAGCACCCAGCCACTCGCTCCCAGCAGGCGAAACGCAATCCGTCCGAACATGAAATGCTCTCCTCGTGCACCGAAGCCACTCGACCTCACACCGCGGCAGCGATCGTCTGCCAGAGGCTACTCAGTCCTTCAGATCACGTCCACCGTGCGGACCTCAGCAATCAGTCACCGAGGTCGAATGCCGGCCACGGAACGTCTCCCGCGCAGCTCGTGTCGAGCGAGCTCGGGTCCGCCGAGAGCAGGAACTGACGCACGATCCCCGACAGACACTCGCCGCCTACGAAGTGCGACCCCTCCACGACGACATGCCGACTGCGCTCGAGATGGCGGGCCGCTTCGACGCCCCAACGCGGCGGTGTCACCGGATCGAGCGTGCCCGAGAGCAGCAACACCGGCACTGTCTTCGAGCGGACGGGCTGTCCGTATCCCGCCGGCAGCTCGCCGCGCGGCCAGCGCGCACAGATCGCCTGCTGCGAGCGCACTCGCCCCGAGGCCAAGAAGGTGTCTCGCGTCAGCGCCTCGATCTCGTCGTCCCGGATTCGAGCCACGTCCTCGGGACAGGTCACCGACAGCAGCATCCCCAAGGCGAGGCCCCGGCTGAGGGCGAGGCTGCGTTGAGCCCCGGCACTTGCGAACGGTGCGAGATCCCCGGCGGCCGCGGCGTGGAGGAGGCGTGGGATGAGAACCGCCGTCTGCGAGCTGTAGAGCATGCCTCGCACGGACTCCGCGAAGGCCGCGCGGCTGAACCGCACTTCGACGGGCTCGCGCGTCTGGGGATGCCGAACCGTCACCGACACCGGTCCGGCCTCGAAGTGCTTCCAGACCTTGTCCCAGTCGCCGGCGAGGTCGGGGAAAGCCTCGGCACAGAAAGGGTCCGATGCGCAGCGCTCGAAGAGGCCCTCGAGGGCACCCTGAGCACCCGAGGCGTGATAGAGCGGATTCCGAAAGGCGATCGGCGCGACGCCGTTGAGAATGGCCGTGCGCACGGTGGCCTCGTGGCGTCGCAGATAAACCAGGGTCGCCCGCGTGCCGTAGGACCCGCCGATCAGATTGATCTTCTCGTAGCCGAGCGCCCGGCGCACCTCGTCCAAGTCGTCCGCCGCGATCGGCGTCGTGTAGAACCTCAGATCCGCGCGCTTCGAGAGGCGTTCGGCGCAATCGACCAGCCACTCGGAGTCGAACAGCGGGTCGAGGAGCGTCTGAACATCGAGCACTCCATCGGGCGTGCACTGCAGGAGATGATCCCCGCCCGTGCCGCGTTGGTCGACGAAGACCAGATCGCGCTTCTCCTGCATCCAGCCGTAACGGGACATCATGAGATCCACGAGCGTCGTGGCCTGCTGACCGGGACCACCCGCAATGAAGAACACCGGGTCCGGCTCGGGCTGGTCGCTCTTCGCCGGTAGGACGATGATGTCCAGGCCCAGGGTGCGGCCCGTGCGCATGACGCGATTCTCCGGGACTCGGTACACGCCCCGGAGCATCTCGAGACCGCTCGCCGAATCGCGCTCGAGCTCTAAATCGACGGGCTCTGGCGTCATCGCCTTCGCCGGAGCATCCTGGATCGTCACGGCGAGGGAGCCGGCCAACGCGAGCATGGTGAGGCAGAACATGGAAGATCCCCGAGAATGGGAGAGAATCTGTCGCGACCCGGCCGGCCTTCGTCGGTGAGCAAGCTACCATCCCACCTCGACGAGATCGACTGAGAGGGAATCGACATGGTCGTCATCGCTTGGATCCTGGCCTGCTTCGGCACACCACAAGACGCGGTCGTCGCCAATGCGACCTTGAAGCAAGAAGCCGCCGCCCTCGCCGATCAAGCGACCCGCGAGCTCGGCCGTGAGCTGCTGTCCGCGGTCGCACATCTACCCGCGCCCGAGGCGAGGACGCTGTTTCGCGACCCGAGCACGAACCGTTGGCTCTCGGCCGCCGCCGCGCGCGCGCTCGACGAAGCGGCCCGCGCGCCACTCGTGGAGACCGCCTGGCCCTCCGAGCGCTTCTACACGACGAAGTACGGATCGCCCCTCGCCTATCTCCGGGCGATCGAGCACGTCGCCGAGGCCGGCGGCTGGAAGAGCTTCTCGGGTCGACGCGTGCTCGACTTCGGTTACGGAACCATCGGACACCTGCGATTGATGGCCGCCAACGGGGCCGATGTCGTCGGTGTCGACGTCGACTCGTTCTTGCTCGCTTTGTACGCAGAGGAATCCGATCAGGGACGAATGGAAGTCGGCGAGAAGCGTGGCTCCGTGCAGCTGGTCGAGGGTCGCTGGCCGACGAGCGAGGACGTGCGCACGGCGGTCGGCGGCGGCTTCGACCTGTTCCTGTCGAAGAACACGCTCAAGCGCGGCTACCTGCATCCCGAGCGCGAGGCCGATCCGAGCCGGCTGATTCAGCTCGGCGTGAGCGACGCGGTGTTTCTCGAGCGCGTCTTCGCGATCCTGAATCCGGGCGGCCTGATGGTGATGTACAACCTCTGCCCGAAGCAAAGCCCGCCGAATGAGCCCTACATTCCCTGGGCCGATGGCCGCTGCCCGTTCGAACGCGAGCTGATGGAGAAGACCGGCTTCGAGATCCTGGTCTTCGATCGCGATGACGGCCCGGCGGCTCGACGCCAAGGGCGAACGCTCGGTTGGGAGACTGCCGAGCAACCGCTGGAGGAGCACCTGTTCGCCGAGGTCACGGTCCTGCGCAAGCCGCTCGCGCGCTGACCGACGCTCAGCGCCGCGCGCTCTTCCACCAGGTCTCGTGCCGCGCCTGTAGCTCGCGCACGATGTCGGGATGCTCCGTGGCCCGGTTGGTCGTCTCCGAGAGATCGGCGACCAGGTCGACCAGGAACAGGCGGTCTTCCTCACCCAGCTTCTCCGACCGCGTGGGATCTTGGGGATTGCCGATCAACTTCCAGCGCCCCGCCCGCACGGCCCATTGCGGTCTCTGGCCGCCCCCGTGCCAGATCAGCACGTCGTGCGGCGTCTTCGCTTGGGCATCCTTCAAGACCGGAACGAGGCTGTGCCCGTCGAGATCGAGGCCCTCGAGCGAAACGTCGCAGAGCTCGGCGACCGTCGGCAGCCAATCGCAGGCGTGCCCGATCTGATCGCGGACTTCACCGGCCGGTAGGTGCCCGGGCCACGACACGATGGCGGGAACCCGGATGCCGCCTTCGAAGAGGCTGAACTTCGCGCCCCGAAACGGTCCGGCACTCCCACCGCCCGAGTGAGCGCGCACCTCGGTCGAGTGCCCGTGATCGGATTGAAAGACGATGATCGTCTCCTCGCTCAGCCCGACCTGATCGACGACATCGACCAGTCCACCGAGGCACTCGTCGAGAGTCGCCAGGAAAGCGGCGTACAAGTTCCTCGGATGCGGCAGCTCGGCCAGGCGCTCGAGCCAACGGGCCGAGCCTTGGTAAGGATAGTGCGGGCTGTTGAGCGCGAAGTAGAGGAGAAAAGGCTCCTCACGATTCGCATGGATGAAGCGCTTCGCCTCCTGGAGCATCAGGTCCGGGAAGAACTGACCGGCCGCTTGCACCTCGTCGCCGTTGCGCCACAGGTCGTGTCGGTTGGGACCGTTCCAGTAGAAGAAGTGCGACCAGTTGTCGATGCAGCCTCCCAGGTGCCCGAAGGAGTGCTCGAAGCCTTGCGCGTTCGGCGTCGTCGTGGTCGAGGTTCCGAGGTGCCACTTGCCGATGTGCGCGGTGCGGTAGCCGGCTCTTCCGAAGACCTCGGCGATCGTCGTCTGCTCGGTGGGCATGCCGGGTTGCCCGGGTTGACTCGAGACGTTGCCGGGCACGCCCGCCCGGACGGGGTAGCGTCCGGTGAGCAGGCCGGCGCGCGATGGCGAGCACACGGGCGCGGCGGCATAGAACTGGGTGAAGCGCAGCCCACGCTCGGCGAGTCGATCGATGCCCGGAGTGACCAGGTCGTCTGCGCCATAGCATCCGGCATCGACGGAACCCTGATCGTCCGTCAGGATCACGATGACGTTGGGACGGCGAGCTTCGCTGGCCGTGATCTCGAGCCCAGCGCTCAGCAGCGCGGCGAGCGTCAGCATTCCGATCTTGGGACACATCATCGGTTTCGGCCTCCAGCCGGTCTCGGCGGTCGCGTGGGGTATGGCGAGCCGAGGATTCACTCGCCGGCCTCGGCGCCCCGTCATTCGGTGGGCGATGATGACGGTTGTCGAGCCATCCGGAAAGTGTCGAGGTCGCGATCGAGGCAAAGGATCGACGAGTCCGCACAGAAGAACGAGAACCGATCTCGACTCAATCGCATCGATACCGTCGTGAGTCGGAAGCCGAGCCCGGATCTCTCTCGCTCTCCAATGCCTCGCAAGAGGCTGATCCGATAGACGGTGTCGCCCTGTTGCTCGGGGTGGCACCGACCTCGGCCGAGCCGGGCCTCACGGGAGCTTCTTCCAGGGCCTCACATCGCCTTGATGGAGCGTCTCTAGCCTCGAGTGAACAAAGCCTAGTGAGGAGCGGACTCCGGGGCCGCGCGGCCCGTCGCCTCGTGACGGGCCACGTCAGCTCTCCACCTTTGCCCCGGAGTCCTCGCCTCTTCCGCGCTCGGGACGAGCGCGGATCACTTCTCTTTCTTCCTCAGGACGCGCCCTGCAAAGAGCATCCCGGTCACGAGGCCCCCGAGGAACGACACGAGCAGCAACGCGGCTCGTGGCATCGAGAACTTCATGAAGAGAAACTTAGTCTCGACCGACTCGGTGTTCTGAGCGATCAGTGCGATGACCGACAACGTGACGACAGCCGTCACGATGACGCGCGTTTGCTTCAGAGAGATCATGACGGGCTCCGATTCGAACGACCCTCATTTTTTCAACCGCGGTCGATGATAGGGCCCAACCAATGAGTCGGCACGCGAATTCGTGCCATCATCATTTCACTGCCATCAAATGATGTTGCTGCTGACTCGTGCGGCTCGACGGTGGTCGGGCGACTCTGGCTCCATCATTTGATACTCGTGCGCCTCGACGCTGGCTGGTGGTGAGCCCATCACGGGCCCTCCCTTTCCCCAGACCGATCACCCTGCGAGACGAAACGAGTCTCAAAGGCGCGGCCGACGTCCAAACAAGCTGATTCGAGGCGCGCGACCTCCCACCCGAATGAATTCGGGCCTCCAAGGAGCACGGTCTGGAAGCAGCTCGTTCTGCCGGTCGAAAGCCGGGGGGCCGTAGGGGCCGGGATCGTTTAGGCGGTCGGCAACACTTAGACCCTCGTCCTAGTCGCCCGGCTCCGACGGAGGTGGCACTCGCAGCGCCTCGAGGCGGTAGGCCTGATCGACCTCTTGAACCGGCACTCCATCGGGGCCGAGCACGGCGATGTGTAGGTCGAGCGAGACGAAGCCATCCAAAGGCACCTCGGGCGACCAGAGTCCGTCCACCGAGACTGCAAGCTCCAGCTTTCGGCTCCCGGACGGCATGGCGAGCGTCAGTTCGGCTTCGACTCGACGGGCCGGGAATCGTCTTCCTCCGTACTCGCAGACGCCGTTTCGCATCGATCCTCGGGTGATCTCGAGATCCTCGACTTGCCCCTGAGGAGCCACTCGGCGTAGCCAGGCCTCGAACAGCGAGCCGTCGGCTTCACGAGGCTCGACCGACTCGATCTGCTCGTCGCCCCGCTCGATCCGCGTGCGCAGCTCCGTCGCGTCGGCCGTCGCCAGTCCGCGCAGGGCGAACAAGGCAGCCCGCTCGGGCTCGTCGGAGAGGAGGCGATATCGCACCCAGCTTCCAGGCGGCACATCGCGGCGGACGCCGTCGAGCTCGCCCCATCCCTCGCTCACGCCCTCCGTGCCGTCCGACGTCCAGACCGGGTCCCGCGGCGAGTCGGAGGGGCGCTCGAATGTCGGGGCCCCGAACGTGAGAGGCGTCTCGTACCAGCGCGCATCGAACGGACGGTAGCGCAACGGGTGATAGCCTTGCGTCTCCAACGTGGCGATGTCGTGCTCTCGCTCGAGGACGCACGGCGTGACCGCCTCGTACACGCGCGCTCGCGTTCGTTCTTCGTCGACCCACTCCTTGAAGAGCATGACGTGAGCATCGAATCGATTGATCGCATCACCGGGCGCGAGCTCACCCCAGCTCTGGAGCTGGTAGCAGAGCTTGCCCAGGGATCGCGTCGATTGCTTCTCGGCCAGCTTCCAGCAGCGGGCGACGAAGCCCGAGCAATCGACACCGACCGCAAACCGACTCGCACCTTCGCTTCTCTTGCGCGGGATGTGCCCGGCCCAGCGTCCTTGCCCGATGCCCTTCTCGAAGTCCTCGAGGCTGCTGAAGCCACCCCATTGGTAGGGCACGCCGACGGCCTCCTCATCGGGGAGGAAGCCGGTCTTCACGAAGCCGCGGTCTGGCGTGTTCACGGGCACGCCATCCTCGTCGACGCCGTGAAAGACGTTCTTCTCCGTGGCACGCCAACGAAAGGAGGCGTAGGCCTCGGCGATCTCGAGGGCGCGCGCTTGAAGCGCGGCGATCTCCTGAGAAGCCTCCTGGGTAGCCGCTTCGCTCTGAGCGAGTACCGGAGGCGTCAGGATCAGCAGTGACAGCGTGAGAATCATTCGATGTGACATTCGAAGACTCCGGATACGCGAAGAGGAGTGGGAGCCAGTACGAGCACGCGGGCTCGGCTCGTGGTCTCTACGATGTTCGACGACTGCCCAGGAGCAAAAAACGGTCTGGGAGTCAGCGATCTCCGAGGTCGGCCAAGGCCGCTCGCCAAGCGTCGATGTCGTAGCCGTGGTCGATTTGCACCGATCCGACCAGAGCCGCTCGCAAGAGCTCCACGTCCTCGCGGATGCCTTCTCGTCCCGCGGCGGCCAGCTCTTCGGCCAGCGCCTCCACCAGGAGCTCGGGATCGAGCTGCCCGGTGACGAGAACCGCCTGCCACGCGATCAGCCCGCGATGCGGCACCTGCCTGCGGACCAAGGCCTCACAGGCTTGGCGATAGCCGGTCCAGCCATCCCCCTCGAGCTCCAGGCGCGCTTCGAGGGCGTCCAAGGCGAGCAAGACGACCCCGGGATCGGCATCCTGGGCGCGGTCCCGAATCCCGTCACGGCTCGGAAGCCCCTCGATGATCTCATCGCGGAGAAGACCGAGTCGAGCCCGGACGCGACCCGGCCAACGCGCAGCGTCACTGACCGAAGGCACGTCGAGGAACTGACGCACGAGCCAACGCGACGCCGGAATGCTCGTCCCGCCTTCCGGCGAAGTGGCACGCTCGAGGGCGTCCCGGCCCGCGGCGCCCACCAGGCTCGCGGCCAGACGCTCGTGCTTCCAGCTCCCGATCTGAGCCGCATCCAGTACGGACTCCGTCAGCCGGCCGTCCGAGCGCTTCCAGGTCAGCACGACCGCCTCGGCGCCTCGCCGCGATCGATCCACCGGCTCGCCCAGAGCGAAGGCGACGGCCGCTTGATCGGCGGTGGGCTCGACGAGAGCGGCCAAGTGGGCTCGAACCTCGTCCAGCCTCTCGTGCTGGAGGAGCCAGTCGAGCCTCTCGACCCACTCACTCAAGGGAGTCCGCTCCAAGGCACCGATCAGATCGGCCGTAGTGCCGATGCTCCAACGGGCGCGGTGGAGGTCGCAGACCATGACGTGTCCGGCTTCGTCGCCAATGACGAGCTCACGGTCCTCGTGACGAAGAGTGGCCCAAGTCGGCTCGGCCCAAGGTCGCGCGCCGGCGCGAATCCAACGCTCCTCGAGGTCCCAGGTCGTTGGCACACACTCGATGTCGAGCAGCACCATCCGTCGACCGCTCACGACCACCGCCGGCCAAATACCTCGCGAGCTCACCAGGACGATGGCATCCCGATCATCGAAGAGGCGTCGCCTCCGGCTACGTCGCGTGGGCAGGAGAGAGCCGGCACTGAGCACGTCGCCCCGTCCCCCGACCAACGCCCGCGCATCGAAGACCCCGCGACCGATTCGAGCGTCGTGTGCCGGTCGGACCGTCTCGTCGACCAGGTCGACGAAGGCAACTCGCCCTCCGCGAAGATTCGACTCCCGGACCAACACCAAGCTACCGTCGTCGGATACGTGCCGCTCGACATACCCCGAGTCCTGCACACTTGCGGTCAAGAGCAAGGCAGCGATCCACCAGCTCGGCATGGGTGACCTCCGGGCGGCCGTGAGAAAGAAGCGACGGGCGAAGTATCCCATCGACCACCCTACCAAAGAACGCGATGGCCAGGGAGTCACAGAGAGAGCCAAGGAGATCGGAGCCACCGAGAGCCAACGAGGATCGATCACGTTCCATCCCCGCCCCGCTCTCCGTGTTCTCAGTGGTTCCCTCTCCTCTGCGTGCTAGCTTCTGAGCTTCAATCTCGGCTGCCGAGCGTCGGTGGCTCGTCGTGGACTTCAGCCATCGTGAGGCGATGATGCGTGTTTGCCGGCTGCTCGTCAGAGCACTGTCGATCGTTTGGGTGCTCCTCCTCGCGGGATGCCCTCCCGCTTCGCCCGTGACGAAGGTCCACACTCAGGAGGAGCCGAGCACGACCGCGCCTCCAGCCGCGGACTCTCGAGAGCCGCAGGAACACGAGCCGCAGGTTCGCAAGCCACTCCCCTCCCCCGAGGAGATCGCCCAGCTCCCACCGGATGGCGGTCCCGAGTTCAATCGCCTCATTCACGAGACCAGCCCTTATCTCCGGCAGCACGCTCGCAACCCCGTCGACTGGTTTCCCTGGGGTCCCGAGGCCTTCGAGCGCGCTCGCCGCGAGGACAAGCCGATCTTCCTCTCGGTGGGATACTCGACCTGCCACTGGTGCCACGTCATGGAGCACGAGTCGTTCGAGAACGAGCAGATCGCGGCTGTGATGAACGAGCTCTACGTCTGCATCAAGGTCGACCGAGAAGAGCGCCCGGATCTCGACGAGATCTACATGAACGCGACCCAAGCGCTTCGAGGGCGAGGCGGCTGGCCGAACTCGCTATGGCTCACACCGGACTCGCGACCTTGGTATGCCGGCACCTACTTCCCGCCATTCGATGCTCCCGGGCGCTCCGGCTTCAAGACCGTGCTGACCGAGCTCCACAAGATCTGGAGCAATGAGCGCGAGCGAGTCGAAGGCGTCGCCGATCAGCTGGCGGACTCGATTCGCCAAACTGCCGGGCGCGACGACTTCCGGCTGACCGGGTCCCTCGAGCGCTCGATCGTCGACGAGGTGATCACCAACCTGCGTCAACGCTTCGACGCACAGGAAGGCGGGTTCGGCGGCGCTCCGAAGTTTCCGCCGCACCACAACCTTCGGTTGCTGCTGTACGAGATCGAGCGACTCGGTGACGCCACGGCATCCGCTCCGCAACTCGAGATGCTCACGCGCACGCTCGACGGCATGTCCCAGGGCGGCATTCACGATCACGTCGGCGGCGGCTTCCACCGATACTCCACCGATGCCGTGTGGCTCCTCCCCCACTTCGAGAAGATGCTCTACGACAACGGCCTCCTGGCCTGGGCCTACGTCGAAGCGTTTCGAGTGACGGGCGACGATGCCTATCGCCGCACCGCCGAGGACATCCTCGACTGGGCGCTCCAAGAGATGGCCGATCCCGCTGGCGGCTTCTTCTCGGCCTATGATGCGGACAGCGAAGGAGTCGAAGGCAAGTTCTACGTCTGGACGAAGAAGGAGATCCTGACCCTCCTGGGCGAGGACGACGGTGAGACCTTCTGCACCCTCTACGCGATTCGACCCGAAGGCAACTTCCGTGAGGAGTCGACCGGGGAAGACACTGGCCTCAACATCCCCCATCGCCGCACGACGTGGGCGGAGAGCGCGAAAGCGCTCGATCGTGACGAGGCCGAGCTCCGAGCCGCAGCGACGGCTTGGCAAAAGACCTTGTACGCGCACCGTGCCGAGCGCGTCTGGCCTCACCTCGACGACAAGGTGCTGTCGAGCTGGAACGGGCTGATGCTGAGCGGGATGGCCCGCGCCGGACGCGTGCTCGGCTCCGATCGCTACCTCGACGCCGCTCGGAAGGCCGCCACCTTCCTCCTCACGCGCATGCGCGATGAGCAAGGTCACCTGCGGCGAAGCTACCGGGCCGGCGAGGTCAAGCTCACTGCGATGCTGGACGACTATGCCTTCGTGGCCGACGGCCTGCTCGAGCTAGCCGACGCGACGGGAGAGCCGCGCTGGACCGCCGCGGCTCGCGAGCTGATCGACATCGTGCTGAACGAGTACGCGGCGCCCAACGGAGGTTTTTTCCTGACGCCCGAAGACCACGAGGCTCTCTTGGTGCGCTCCAAGGATCCAATCGACAAAGCCATCCCCTCGGGGCAAGGCGTCCTCGCGCGCGTGCTGGTTCGCCTCGGTGCTGCCGAGGACGGCGAGCGCTACCGCAGTGCGGCCATGGGTCAGTTTCGCGAGTACGGAGGATTGATGGCACAGGCTCCCGGTGCGGTGACGTCCCTCATTCTCGCCTATGCGATGTTCCTCGACGGCGGAGGCGCGCCGATCTCGGGCGTCGAAGCCACGGCGAGCTCCGATGCCGATGCAGCCGAGGCGAAGCCCCCTGTCCTCGCCGAAGCCTACGTCAGCCGACGAGCCGTCACACCGGGTGGCGAGATTCTGTTCGCCGTCCGATTGGTCATCGACAAGGGCTGGCACGTGAACTCGCCCGAGCCTCACCAGGACTATCTCGTGCCGACTCGCCTCTCGCTGAGCGGCGCGACCGTCGAGCGGCTCGAGTACCCGCAGCCCAAGGACGTGCAGCTCTCTCTCGATCCGGCTCCACTGTCCGTCTACGAGGGCGAGGTCTGGCTGACTGGAAAAGCGAAGGTGGGAGAGGAAGCCGGCGAGCAGCCGCTGGAGCTGAATCTCGAGTATCAGGCTTGCGATGACTCGAGCTGCCAGCTGGCCGTCAAGATGACGCTGCGCGTACCTCTCGAGATCCGGGCCGAGTCCGGTGACGAGGTCCGACACGCCGAGCTGTTCGAGAGACTAGGGCTTCGGGACTGAAGCATCGGCACCCGTCGCCTGCCCGAGTCGCCAAGCGGCTCGGGCATTCAGGAGACCTTCGACGAAGACCGCGATCGCCATCACCGCCATCACGCCGCGTAGGGCGTCCGGTACGGGTGCTGGCTCGTAGGCGATCCGCGTCGGCCGGTGCGCCCAGTCGCCGACCTCGAAGATCAGGGCCGTGATCATGGCACCGTAGAGCAGCGCGATGGTCGCATGCAGCACGTACTCCCCCGTCGGTAGCCCTCCCAGGGGCGCCCGACTGGACCGTTCGGTGATGAAGTCCCAGAGGGAGATCGGAATCTCGGAGGCGACCAGGGCGAGGAGACCCCAGAACCAGGCGCCTTGAAGAGACGCGTTGGGCACGGCCAAGAAGAGAGCGGCATAGACCGGGCCCCGGAAGCTGTGGCTCACGAGCTCGGCGCGTGAAGGCGCGTGCTTCTTCAGCCCGTGCGCAATCGTGTGAAAGAGCACGATATCGGTGGCGCCGAGACAGGCGATGACGAACAGCAGCCAGGTCGTCGCGATCATCCGTGCTCCTCGGCCGCCAGGGCGCGAGGCGCGAGGCGCCCCTCGACGGCCAGCCGCTGCAGCTCACGACCGCGGAAACGAAAGCAGCGATCGAACGCCCTCGCCAGGACTCCACGCATCACCGGCTCGCCTCCGAGGTACCAGGGGATGCGGACCTCGAGAAGGTCTCGCACCAGCGTCGCTCCACCGTGCGCCGCGAACTCGTGCGTGTGCACGAAGCACTGGAAGGGGCCATGGAACATCTCCTCGGCCTGCCGATGCGGCGGCTCGTAGATCGTGTGACGGAACCCCATCACGACGGGAATGCAGCCCGCCACGGTCTCCTGAAACCATGTCGCCGCGCCCGGTCGCACGTGCCCGTCATGCCGAAGCAACCGAAAGGTCGGCCACCGCGCCAACAGCAGGGCGAGGTTGGCGGGATCGGCGTGAAACCGAAAGACGGCGTCGAGCGGCGCTTCGACGCGATGCTCGTATTGAAGCTTCATGTCGACCTCGCAGACACCCGAGCCCACGTTCGGAACGTCGACATCGTAATCGATGCCGACAGCTCGTAGAAGTGGCGTCGAGGCAACGGCGAGGAAGCTCACCGAGCCGGGCGATGGGAGATGGTTCGGTGGATCAGCTTGATCACGTCGATGAGGAGTGCATAGACCTCGAGGACGATCAATGGCAGAAGCCCGCTGATCAGAACCGAGACCAGCAGCATCGAATCGAAGGTGATGCAAAGCCAGATGTAGGGCAGGCTGTCCGGAGAGTCCTTCCCCCACACGTCGGCCATCATCGCGCCGATGGCGACCACGAGCAGCGCCCCGCCGAGAACGTTCAGCATTTGGCTCAGGGCCGCCTCGAGCTCCTCACCGCCCAGCAGCCAGCCAACGATGCTCAACCCGATCAGCAAGATCCACAGGATCGAGCGGTGGGCTCGGAAGAAGCGAGCACCCGCTCGCGCGAGAGACGGTCGCGCGACCAGAGCCGCGATCGCGATGTTGGCGACGCCGTGGCCCAATGCTCCCGCGATCAACGAGAGCACGCCGAGCGCCATCCCCAACAAGATCATGCCGACACGAAACGGCAGCGCTACCGTGCGGAAAGGGCGGAGCCACGCGAACGGCCGCGAGGCGTGCGCCCACATGTTCGCCGTGCGGAGTGAGATCACTCCGCCGACGAGGACATACATCCAAAGATCCAACCGAATGTCCCAAGCAGCTGCCGCGCGATGACGCCAAAGTCGGTGGACTATACCCGAGGCGAATACGCACGACGAGCGCCCTCAGAGGCCGGGCTTCCAGCGGACTGAAGTCTGCCCTCCGATTCGGAGGCCCGACACCTCGGAGGCCCGGCCCCTCGGAGGCCCGAATTCATTCGGGTGGGAGGTCGTTCGCCCTTGCGAAACCGTCGTGATCGCCGAAGGCGTATGCAGCGGACTGAAGTCCGCCCTCCGATTTAGAGGCTCGAGAGACAGCGGACTGAACCCCGGCATTGCCCCACCTGCTCGAGATCGGCCCCCGGGTCGAGCCGCAAGTCGTACTCGAATTGATTCCTTTTTCACACGAATCGACGGGCACTCGAATGCCGCGCTGGATCATTGAGACTGAAAGGCCATGGGGCAGCTCACCGACGAGATCGCTCCGGTCGACGGATGGAAGACGACGGCGGCCGAGGTGAGTGTCAGGCCGCTCGGCAGCTTGGGCAGGGTGATCGTGGGAGTCGTCGCCTTTCCTTGGGCGTCCACGACACTTCGAAAGAGGAAGCCTTGCCTCAGGGTCCAGAGGACGCACGGGTCGAGCGTCAGCGGTAAGGTCTCGCCGCCAGGTAGTGGAATCCCGGCATCGCCACTACAGCTCAGGACCACCTGCGCCACCTGGCCGGCCTGGCTTCGTGGCACGGAATGGATGCTGAAGCTGACCGGATTGCCGGTAGCGGGTACGCCATTCAAGCGAACGATAGGCCCCAGCGGGACTCGGGCGAGGAAGGCATCCCACCAGTTGTTCGTCTCGTTGTAGGTGGGATCGAAGGCGTTCTCGGTCACGGGGAAATCGGGTCCCCAAGTAAAGCCTCCGATCGTCACGACGCCGTCGGAGTCCAAGTGCGCGGCGTAGATCTGATCTTCGAGCGTGCTCCCGATGTAGGTCGAGTAGATGAGCTCCTGACCGGTGGCATCGAGATGGGTCACGAAGCTGACGTATCCACCGCCGGCGCTCGGATGGGTCAACCGATAGGACCCGGGCACGACGGGAAAGTCCACGGAGCGGGTGCGGCCGGCTACGACCACGCTCCCGTCCGAATCGAGAAGCACGCGCTTGCCGCGGTCGGATCCCGTGCCTCCCAGGAACGTCGAGAAGACCAACGAGCTACCGGTCGCGTCCAGACGAGTAACGAAAGCATCCTCCCGACCTCCGTTGAAGACGGTGTCGAAAGCGCCCGGCGTCGTCGGAAAGTCGGGAGAGAGGGTCTCCCCGGTGACCGTCACCTGTCCGTGCTGATCCACGCAGAGAGACTCCCCCAGTTCGCCCACGCTCCCCGAAAGGAAGGTCGAGTAGACGAGCGGCGCGGTGGTCGGGTCGATCCGGGTGACGAAGACCGCCCAGTTCCCCTCGAAGGTGCGGTCGAAGGCACCGGCCGTGACGGGGAAGTTCGGTGAAGCGGTCGATCCGACCGCGATGACGTGCCCCGAGTCGTCGAACGCCACACCGGTGGCGGCCTCACTTCCAGAGCCACCGAGGAACGTCGAGTACAGGAGAGTGCTCCCGGTTGCATCGAGGACGCTCACGTAGGCATCGCCTGCGCCGAGGTTGTGCGTACGGTCGAACGCGCCAGGAGTGGTCGGGAAGTCGATCGAGTTCGTTATGCCTGCAATCGCGGCGTTTCCTGCAGCGTCCAGGTCAAGGGACCATGCTTCCTCGCCACTCGAGCCACCGAGGAACGTCGAGTAGATCAGAGTGCTACCGACCGCATTGAGTCGGGATACGAACGTATCGTGAAAATCCCACGTTCGGTCGTACGCGCCGGGGGTCGTCGGAAAGTCGGCCGAGAAGCCGGCTTCGCCGCACACGGTGATCTCGTCTCCGGGGCCGACCACCACGCCAGTCGCCCAACTTTCCGTCCCCAAGTAGGTCGAGAAAACGAGGCTTTGACCTGAGGGATCAAACCGTGTGATGAAGGCGTTCCCGTTGTCGTGAGCATCCGTATCGAAGGCCCCGGGAGTCGTCGGGAATCCGCGGCCCCCGGTAAAGCCCACAGCCACGACACCGCCCTGGGAGTCCACGTCCACACCGAGAACCTCATCGCGCGTCTTGCCACCCAGGAAGGTCGACCACTCGAGACCTGGATCGATGACCAGCGTTCCCGTGGCGTCCGTCCGCTCGACGGCGAAGCCGAACCGCCGCTCGTCGACCCGCCGGTAGCGACAGTCGACGCGCTCGCGCTCGCCCGAAACGCTCTCGAACCAGGTCACGGGTGGCTTTTGGAGGATCGGTCCGATCTCCGTTTGCAGCGCGAGCGAGCCATCGGCTCGGACTTCGAGCGATTGGGCACCGTCACAGCGGATGACGACGTCTTCGAGATCCCGACCCGGTTCGAGGCGAAGGTCGTACTCGAACCCAACCTCTCCCTGGCGAACGATCACATCGATGCCCGAATACAGCTCGCGATATCGAATCGCGGCATAGCCGGATACGCCTGTGCGCCAAGAGCCCGGGTCCCGACTCTGGAAGAAGTTGTACTGTCCAGGAAGCGGTCGCTCCCCCTCGAGAACGACCGATTCGGAAGCCCCTTCGAAGGAGAAGCTCACGAGAACACCGCGCGGCGAGTCGCCCGCGGGCTCCGCTCGCTGGAGCAGCATCCGATCCGGGGCGAAGCGAGCCGTCACGCCGCCCCAATCCGCGACGAACTGCTCTTCACAAGGCCATTGACCACGATTCTCGATGATCGCGAAGGGCGTCGCCGGCGCCTCGTGCAGCCCGCTCTGCCGAGACGGAAGGGGCTCACGCATCTCGCCTCCGACGGCCTCCTCGATCTCGCCGGCTCGATCGAACGAGCCAGAGAACAACAGACTCACCGAGAGAAGCAACCCGATCCCAACCGCGTTGACAATGATGAAACGTCGCATCGATCTTCTTCCTCGTCTTCGCTCCAAGAGAGGGGGAGCTCCAGGCTCCCCTCTCTCATTGCTGGTCGTGGGTTCGCCTACTGGCCCAGTGCCGCGATGCGGAACTTGGTCACGAAGCCGTCGCTCGTCCCGCCTCGATAGTTGACCTGAAGGGACCCGGCCGTGGTCGGGAAGCCCGTCGAGGTCGTCTCGCCGGCGACGACGATGTTCGCCGCGCCATCGGGAGAGATCCCTCGGGCGCGCTCGGTGCCATCCGAGCCCAGGAACGTCCCGCAGCTCGGTTGGCCCGTCCCGTTGAAGCGCACGGCGAAGGCATCGACCGCGCCGTTGAACGTGCTGTCCCAGGGTGTGGGACTGACCATTCCGAACGGACCGACCGGGAAGTTGGACGAGGCGGTCTCGCCGCAGACATTGACTTTGGTCGTCGAGCCCGGAACGATGGCCACGTCGAAGATCACGTCGTCGTTCGAGCCCCCGAGGTAGGTCGACCAACCGGCGCTGATCGTCGACAGGGTCGAGTTGAACCGCGTCGCGAAGCCATCCCGACCGCCGTTGTGGGTGGTATCGAATGACGAGGCCACCGTCGCGAAGTCACTCGACTGCGTCTCGCCCACGACGGTCACGAGCTGGAATGCACCGGAGTCATGGAGCACGACTCCCAGGGCCCCATCGTCGTCGGTACCTCCGAGGTAGGTCGACGCCCGTAGGTCGATAATGCCGTTACCGCCAAACTGGATCCGGCTGACGAAGGCATCCAGACCACCGAAGGAGAACGGCGCGAAAGCGCCCGGCCTCGTCGGGAATCCCGTCGACGAGGTCGCACCAACCACGACGACCTCGGGTGCTGGCAGGCCCGCGTCCGGATTGACGACGACGGCCGTACACCGATCGTCGGTCTCACCGCCGAGATAGGTGGAGTACCTCAGGTCCGTGCCTCCGCCGCCGGCCCCCGCCATGACGAAGTGGCTGACGAATCCGTCGGAGCCGAGACCAGGCGTGGCGCCTCCGTACGTCGGTTGAGCCGGTCCGAGTATCCCTGGGGGAGCCGGAATGGGGCGAATCGGAAACGTCGCTGGAACACCGAATCCTCCGCAGGCGGTGCCAATGGTGTTTCCGCCATCGGTCCAGCCGACGACGACGGCTTCTAATGGCGTCTGAGGGGAAGTCGGAATCGCCTTGACGTCGAGCCCACGATCGAAGAACTCTCCGCCGAGGTAGCTCGAATAGATCAAGGCCGCCCCGGAGGGAGCCAACGCGAGAACATAGGCGTCATCACCGGCCTTGTTCGCGCATCGATCCCACGCTCCGTTCGTGGTCGGAAACGCGCACTGAAGGCTATTGTTCTCCGCGAAGCCCGTGATGATCGCGACCGTGTCGGGATCCGGCTCCGCCAACAGAGGATCGATCGTCAAGTCGACCGCGAACGCAGCCTCATCGCAAACCGTGGGATCGGGCCCCGTCGAGCCGATATAGGTCGCATACACGAGGGCCGATCCTGCCGGGACCAGGCGGGCGACGAAGATGTCCGTGCCTCCGCTCTGCCCGAAGAGGACCGGCTGCTGACCATTGGGCGTTCTCGGAAACGTCGTTCGCGGTGACGTCGTCTCTCCGACGACGGTCACTTCACCCGCGCGAGGACCCGATTGTGCCACCGCCAAGTCGTGCGCGATGTCGAGCGCGCTCCCACCCAAGAACGTGGACCACTGTAGCGAGTTGAATCGCATGAACACCGGGTCGATGAAGAGAGTCACATTCTGACTCATCTCTCCGACCTCGAACCCGAATCGACCCTCGCCCAGAAGCCGATAGGTGCATTGGACGTCCTCGCGGACACCTTCCGACGTCACCGCCCAAGCGATCGGAGGGCTGTGAACGATCTCCCGACCTTCGAAGCTCCCGACCAGAGCTCCCGAGTCGTCCAGATGAAGCTCGCCCATACCTCGGCTTCGGATCTCGATGGAATCCGCTGAGGCTCCCGGCTCGACGACCAGGTCGTACTCCGCCACAGCCCCACCATCGTAAACGTGGAGATCGATGCCGGGATAGAGATCCTGATACACGACTCGCGCAAAACCAGGCACCGCGGTCTGCCAAGACTCCGGCTCTGGACCATAGAGGAAGTTGTGCGTCCCGGGCAGCCGATCCTCCCCGACGATCTGGGCGTCCGGTCGTGCCCCGTCGAACTCGAGCCCGAAGGAAACCGACCGCGAATCGCTCTCCTCGGTCGCCTCCGTGAGCAGCCAGGCGATCCCGAGTGGGCTCAGTGCGATGTCGACGCCATGGCAACGAGCCAAGAAGCGAGCAGAACCCTCCCACTGTCCTCGGTTCTCGACGAAGGTCAGTGGCAGCTGCCCCAAGAAGTGCTTCGCTTCGCCTCCCGGAATGGAGTCCGGAGACGACGGCGAATCATGATGGCTCACAGCGCCGACGGGCTGCTCATGATCGAGCAAGGGTTCGTCAGGCTCGACAGGACTCTCCTTCATCAAGAAGCAGAGCGCTACTAAGAGAGAGAGAGAGAGAGAGAGAGAGAGAGAGAGAGACGGACGGACTGGCGATGACATGGTAGCTCCTACATCAATGAGATGAGGGGCAAGTCCATCGGCAAGTTGTTCGACACGATGATGGATGGGCTTCCCGAATCAGTTCACTCCCCGCGGCAGAGACCACTCCAAAGCTAAC
>JAJDCO010000057.1 GCA_029260795.1 Planctomycetota bacterium
GTTAGCTTTGGAGTGGTCTCTGCCGCGGGGAGTGAACTGATTCGGGAAGCCCATCCATCATCGTGTCGAACAACTTGCCGATGGACTTGCCCCTCATCTCATTGATGTAGGAGCTACCATGTCATCGCCAGTCCGTCCGTCCGTCCGTCTCTATACTCGGGCCGGTTCAACCGACGTACGGAGGCGCCACGCCTGGTCTCGGCTCCGACGGATTCGTCAGCCACTTCGTCATGGCGGGTGCCGGCGGCGGAGGCACGGACCTGAGGTATTCCACCTACCTCGGCGGTGAGGCCGACGATCGGTGTACGGCCGTGGTCGTCAATCCAGACGCGGGCCTGCCGGCGCCCGAGGTCGTCGTGGTCGGTGCGACTTCATCGACGGGATTCCCGACGAGGCCGGGCGCTTTCTCAGGGTCGAGCTTCGGTGGGTTGGATGCCTTCGTGAGCCGCGTCCGGTTTGGCGGTAATGGTATCGCCGACTTGCAAGCGTCGACCTACCTCGGAGGGACCGACGACGATGGGGCCCTGGGAGTCGTGCTGCACGATTCGGGTCTCTCCCAGCTCGTGACCGTCGTGGGCGAGACGCAGTCGAGTGACTTCGCGACGGTCGCCTCGTCATTCGATACCACCCACAACGGCGGCCGAGACGGCTTTGCGACGCGCTTCAACTCGACGTTGTCGACGATCAGCATCGGTTGGTCGACCTATCTCGGTGGCTCGAACGACGACGTGATCTTCGACGTGGCCATCGTTCCGGGCTCGACGACCAAAGTCAATGTCTGCGGCGAGACGGCTTCTTCCAACTTCCCGGTCGGTCCCTTCGGAATGGTCAGTCCCACGCCCTGGGACAGCACGTTCAACGGCGCGATCGACGCCTTCGCCGTGCGCTTCAACGGGACGGGCCAACCGAGCTGCGGGACGTTCCTGGGCTCGGATGGCATCGAGCGCGCCCGAGGGATCTCTCCCGATGGCGCGGCGAACATCGTCGTCGCCGGCGAGACGACCTCGACTGGATTCCCGACCACGGCCGGGTCCCTTCAGGTCAACTATCGAGGCGGGACGAGCGACGGCTTCGTGACCAAGTTCCGCATCGCGGCACTGGGCCGGTAGGCGAGCCCACGACCAGCAATGAGAGAGGGGAGCCTGGAGCTCCCCTCTCTTGGAGCGAAGACGAAGAGGAAGATCGATGCGACGCTTCATCATTGTCAGCGGATCCTTGGCCGGACTGGTCCTTGCGATGAGCTTCTTGATGATCTCCCACGAAGACGAGCCGGTTGACGTGCCCAACGAGAGCGCTCGAAGCGAGCTACGAGAGCCGCTCTCGTCTCGGCAGACCGTCGAGGCGCCGGCGACCCCCTTCGCGATCATCGAGAACCGCGGCCAATGGCCTTGCCCAGATCCATTCGTTGCGGAATGGCAGGGTGTGACGGCTCGCTTCGCTCCGGATCGGATGCTGCTCCAGCGAGCGGAGCCTGCGGGCGACTCGCCGGCAGGGCGCGGTGTTCTCGTGAGCTTCTCCTTCGAAGGGGCTTCCGAATCGGTTCTTCTCGAGGGGGAGCGACCGCTTCCTGGACAGTACAACTTCTTCCAGAGTCGGGACCCGGGCTCTTGGCGCACAGGCGTATCCGGCTATGCCGCGATTCGATATCGCGAGCTGTATTCGGGCATCGATGTGATCGTTCGACAGGGAGAGGTCGGGTTCGAGTACGACCTTCGCCTCGAACCGGGTCGGGATCTCGAAGACGTCGTGATCCGCTGTGACGGTGCCCAATCGCTCGAAGTCCGAGCCGATGGCTCGCTCGCGCTGCAAACGGAGATCGGGCCGATCCTCCAAAAGCCACCCGTGACTTGGTTCGAGAGCGTTTCGGGCGAGCGCGAGCTCGTCGACTGTCGCTACCGGCGGGTCGACGAGCGGCGGTTCGGCTTCGTCGTCGAGCGGACGGACGCCACGAGAACGCTGGTCGTCGATCCAGGCCTCGAGTGGTCGACCTTCTTGGGAGGGAAGTCGCGCGATGAGGTCCTCGGGATCGGCATGGATTCTCAAGGGGGAGTGGTCGCCGTCGGCATGACATTCGGCAAGGGGTTCCCGACGACGCCAGGCGCCTTCGACACCGACGCCTACGACGGCGGCAACGCCTTCATCACGCGGTTCGATCCTTCTGGGCAGAGTCTGGTGTTCTCGACGCTTCTAGGCACGGAGAGCCTGGCCACCGGTGTCGTCGTCGGACCGGGGGATGTCATGACTGTGTGCGGGGAGGCCGCATTCTCGGCCGATTTTCCGACGACCCCCGGTGCCTACGACCGAACCTGGGGATTCCATGACGCCTTCGTGACGAGACTCAGCCCGACGGGGGATGCACTCGTCTTCTCGACCTTCCTCGGCGGCTCGACGTTCGAGGACTGCTGGGACCTTGCTTTGAATGCGAATGGCGATGTCGCAGTCGTCGGACGTACGAATTCAATCGACTTCCCCACGACTCCTGGAGCCTTCGACCGCACGCACAACCTCGGGGCAGGTGACGCATATTTGAGCATCCTCGATACGACCGGGAGCTCTCTTCTCTACTCGACCTTCTTGGGTGGTTCGGGAAGCGAGACCGCCATAGGAGTGGTGCTCCATGAATCGGGTCATGCTTTCGTGGCCGGCGCGACGGCCTCGGCGAACTTCCCGACTACGCCCGGAGCCTTCGATCGATCCTTTGAAGGTGCTTGGTCGGCATTCGTGGCACGCATCGATCCTCACAGCAATCAACTCACATACTCGACGCTATTGTCGGGTTCGACGGGGGAAGGAGCCCTTTCGATCTGCGTCGACTCCCAAGGCCGCTCGACGGTCACAGGTTGGACCGTGTCTCCCGACTACCCGACGACGTCGGGGGCTTTTGATACGATATTCGGTGGCGGGGTGTGGCAAGACGCCTTCGTAACGCGTCTCGATCCGACTGGGAGCTCTTTGATCTTCTCGACTTTTCTTGGTGGCACGGGAGAAGACCGAGGAAGGAGGGTCCTCCTCGACTCCGATGGAAGTGTCGTGGTCGTTGGACGCACCCGCTCCATGGACTTTCCCGTCGTGCCCGGGTCCTATCGGTTGACCCATCCGAGCGCCGGCGCCGGCTACGTCAGCTTCGTGACCCATCTCGATGCCACCGGTCAGGAGCTCCTCTACTCGACCTACATCGGGAGCACGCTCGAGGACCAGATCTACGCCGCTCACCTCGATTCCGACGGCGTCGTGACGATCGGTGGCTTCACCGCGGGGACCGATTTCCCGGTGACCGAGAACGCCTTCGATCCCACCTACAACGAGACGAACAACTGGTGGGATGCCTTCCTCGCCCGAGTCCCGCTCGGTCCGATCATTCACCTGAACGGCGTACCCGCCAGCGGCAACGCCATCAGCTTCCGGGTCCGATCGGTTCCCCGGAGCCAGGTCGGCCAGCTTGCCCAGGTGGTCGTGAGCTGTAGCGGCGATGCCGGGATTCCACTACCTGGCGGCGAGACCTTACCGCTGACGCTCGACCCGTGCGTCCTCTGGACCCTGAGGCAAGGCTTCCTCTTCCGAAGCGTCGTGGACGCCCAAGGAAAGGCGACGACTCCCACGTTCCCGATGCCCAAGCTGCCGAGTGGCTTGACGCTCACGACAGCCGCTGTCGTAATCGACCCGACCACCGGGGCGATCTCCTCCGTGAGCTGCCCGATGGCGTTCCAAACACAGTGAAGGCGTCGCTCGTCCCAGGGGGCGAGCGCGTACTGTCTTCTGGCAACCGGACGGGCTAGACTGACTCCCGCTTCGAGTTGGCGACGGATACCAACCGACGCTTCCAGCGCCACGACTCTGCGAGGACCGTCGAACCGTCATGCGCTTTCCCCGATCTCGACCTCGTCGGTTGCGACGCGGCGCGGCTTGGCGCGCGATGGTGCGCGAGACGCGCCTGAGCCGTGAGCAGCTCGTCATGCCGCTCTTCGTTCGGGACATGCCCGAGGAGCGGCGAGCGATCGCCTCCATGCCGGGGCAATCGCAGCTCTCGCTGACGGCGCTCGTCACGGAAGCGCGCGAGCTGTATCGGCGAGGCGTTCCCGCGATCATCCTGTTCGGGATTCCCGAGCACAAGGACGCCCAAGGCAGCGAGGGGCATTCTCCCGACGGGATCATCGCGCGGGCGATCGCGGCCGTGAAAGACGCTGTGCCCGAGCTGCTCGTGTTCGCGGACGTCTGCCTGTGTGAGTACACGGACCACGGGCACTGCGGTGTGCTCGTCGACGGAGACGTCGACAACGACGCGACGCTTCCACTCCTCGCACGGGAAGCGATCACCTACGCTCGGGCCGGTGCCGACGTCATTGCGCCGAGCGACATGATGGACGGTCGCGTCGGCGCGATCCGCGACGCGCTCGACGAGAACGGATTTCAGGATCGCTCGATCGTCTCCTACGCCGTCAAGTATGCCTCGGCCTTCTACGGCCCGTTTCGAGCTGCGGCCGAGAGCGCGCCCCAGGAGGGGGATCGTCGCGGTTACCAGATGGACCCGGCCAACGTTCGCGAGGCCTTTCGTGAGGCCGCCCTCGATCTCGAAGAGGGCGCCGATGTCCTGATGGTCAAACCGGCGCTCGCCTACCTCGACGTGCTGCGCGCGCTGCGCGATCGCTTCGACGTCCCTCTCGCCGCCTACAGCGTCAGCGGCGAGTACGCCATGGTCGAGGCGGCCGCCGCCGCCGGGCACATCGACCGTCGGGCCGTGATCCTGGAGACTCTGGGCAGCGTTCGGCGCGCCGGTGCCGACATCCTTCTCACCTACTGGGCGGGCGAGGTCGCGGAATGGCTCTGATGGCTCGAGCTTGGCCGATCGTCTTCTTCGTGGGCCTGTTGGTCGCGTGCGGCGATGGCGAGGAAGGAGACGTTCGACGCGATCGGCTGAGGTTGCGACTCCACGATCTCGGGCGGATGGCGTTTCAAAGTGCGGGCGTCGCGGCTCGGGATGCGGCCGAGCTCGCCTTCGACTCCGCCAGCGTCGAGAAGCCGTTCTTCATCGACCGCTTCGAGGTGACCAACCGCGCCTTCGCCGACTTCGTCGAGGCGACGGGCTACGAAGGCACGGGTCCCGGCTTCTTGCATCATTGGACGACCGTCGAAGGCAAGCGCCGGTGCCCGGTCGATCGGGAGGACGATCCCGTCGTCTGGGTCTCCTACCGCGACGCGGTCGCCTACTCCGAGTGGCGAGGCATGCGGCTGCCGCGTGCGGCGGAATGGCAGCTCGCCGCGCGAGGGGATACCGAGCGACCGTATCCGTGGGGTCGGAGCACCGACGTCTCGACTCGGGCCAACGTGCTCAGTACGCGATTCTTCCGCTCGGCGCCGGTCGGGTTCTTCGAGAGCGGACGCTCCGACATCGGCTGCTACGACTTGGTCGGCAACGTCTGGGAGTGGAGCGCCACGCCCGGACCGCGACCCGGAACCCGACTCCAGCTCGGCGGCGCCTTCAACACGCCCGCCGGCTCGGTGGCTCGAACGTCCGTGCATCCCTTCCTCGGCGACGGGGACCTGTGGCTGCAAGGGGAAGCGAACCGATCGGCCGATCGGGGCTTCCGCTGTTGCGTCGACGCCGAGGCGTTTCTCGAGACGGTGATGGGGGACTTGTCCAGCGCGCCCGATCTCCCGGAGAGCCTGCAGCTCCGAGCGGCGTTGGAGCGGCATCCGGCGGAGGCGCGCACCCTGGCGGCGACGATCGCCCGGCGCCATTCGAGCGCCGACTGGGTCGCCGAGCTCGAGCCTCGATGAGCGAGGACGTGGCGAGCCGATTCGCGGCCACCTGGCGGGAGAGCAAGGCTCGCCTTCGAGAGAGTGGCTTTCGTCCTCGCCGCAATCTTGGGCAGAACTTCCTGACCGATGGGCGGGTGGCGGCGCGCATCCTCGAGGCGGCGGCGGCGGAAGGGAAGTGGCGCACGCTCGAGATCGGCACGGGGCCGGGAACTCTGACGCGTGTCCTCGCGGATCTGCCCGGTGACGTCGTCACCTTCGAGATCGACCCCCGGATCGCGGAGGTCGCGGCCGAAGCTCTGTCGGGGCTCGAGTCGGTCCACCAGATCCTCGGCGATTGCCTGGCGGGCAAGCACCGGCTGGCGGAGCCGCTGCTGGAAGCGATCCGTGAGGGAGCCGCGCGCTACGAGGGGCGAGTGCGGGTGGTGGCGAATCTGCCCTACTCGATCGCCGCGCCGTTGATCTTGGGCTTGCTCGAGGCCGAGATCTGCCCTCGTCGGCTGATCGTCATGGTCCAACGAGAGGTCGCTGAGCGCCTGATGGCCGCCCCGGGCGGCAAGGAGTATGGAGCGCTCTCGGTGCTGTGCCAGTGGCTGGCGCTTGTCGAGCGGGTGGTCGAGGTGCCACCGGACCGGTTCTGGCCGGCGCCCGAGGTGCGATCGACGGTGCTGCGGCTGGAGCCCCGGTCGGGCGGCGCCGACGATCGTGCGCACTATCGCGCCTATAAATCAATGGTACAGAGCGGTTTTCGTCAGAGGCGCAAGATGTTGACCTCGGTTTGGCGAGGGCTGAGCTCGGTGGGAGCGTCGCTGGAGGCGTTGGGAAAGGACGCCCGGGCGCGTATCGAGTCCCTGACGCCGGAGGAGCAATGGACGCTGTGCGCGTCGGTGGCGAGCGCAAATCCGGGTGGGGCGACCCAGAAAACGCCCTGAAAACCTCTGGAGTGAACAAAACTGGGGCGACGTCCGTCCGAGTACTGGGCGCTGTCGCTCTGCCCGGGCCGTTTCCCCAAGCCCGCGGCTGACAGCCTCCTCTCGCCCACCGGGGAGCCTGCATCTTTTTCCTTCCGACTTTGACTCTCACACTCCGAGTTTTTATATTCCGTGATCTTTAGCGCAACAGGCCAACACAGAGCTCGAGGTGGCGGTTTGGATCGGGGGACGAGCCACGATGTCGTCGCCCGCGTCAAGGACGCTGTCGACATCGTCGACGTAGTCGGCGACCGCATTCCTCTGAAGCAACGGGGACGGAGCTTCATCGCTCTCTGTCCGTTTCATGCCGAGAAGACTCCTTCTTTCCACGTTCACTCCGATCGTCAGTTCTACCACTGCTTTGGGTGCGGCGCGGGAGGAGATGTCCTCCGATTCGTTCAGGACTTCGACAAGCTCACATTCGGCGAGGCGCTCGACTTGTTGGCGTCTCGGGTCGGTATCACGATCGAGAGAGGTCGCAGCCGGGATGGAGCATCGACGAGCCAACGCGGTCGATTGCTCAAGCTTCTCGAGTGGTCTTGCCACCACTTCGAGCAGCAGCTGTCCTCGGAATCGGGCCAGGAGGCCAGGAGCTATCTGGAGAAACGAGGACTGGGGGAGCGAGTCGCGCAGACGTTTCGGATGGGGTTCGCGCCTCCGGGCTGGGACCACCTCCTGCAGCGCGCTCAAAAGCAGGGCATCGAGCCCAAAGAGCTGGAAGAAGCGGGTCTCGTCACGGCGAGATCGGAGGGGAGCGGCTATTACGATCGTTTCCGGGGTCGCCTGATGTTCCCGATCGCAGATGCGACGGGCAAGATTGTCGGGTTCGGCGCCCGCAGTCTCGGCGACGAGGAGCCGAAGTACCTCAACTCACCTGAAGGGCCGCTCTTCAGCAAGCGACGGTTGCTCTACGGATTGAACCAGGCACGCAAACAGTTCACGCCCGACCACCCGCCAGTGGTCGTCGAAGGCTACACGGACGTCATGGCGGCGCACCAGGCCGGCTTCGGTCAGGCCGTGGCGACGCTCGGAACGGCCCTGACGCCGGACCATGCCCGCGTGCTCAAGCGCTACGGGTCGTCGGTGGTGCTGGTCTTCGACGGGGACTCGGCCGGCAAGAAAGCCGCCGAGCGCGGAAGCGAAGTCTTCGCCCAGGCCGACATCGACCTGCGAGTCGCCGTGCTGCCGAGTGGCCAGGATCCGTGTGACCTCTTGACTCAGGAGGGAGGTCCGGAAGCCTTCCAGGCCGAGCTGGATCGTTCGGCCGAGCTGATCGAGTTCTTGCTGATCCAGATCGCCGAGCGCTTCGACGTCACCACGGTCGCGGGACGAGCCCGCGCCGCGGACGAGCTCATTCCGCTGGTCACGAGCGTGCGCGATCCGTTGCGCCAGTCGCTCTACTTCCAGCGCGTCGCCGAGTCGCTCAAGGTCGAAGAGGCGGTCTTGCGACGCCGAGCCAAGGCGATGCGCGCACCGGCGCGCCCCCGAGATACACGAGTCGACGACGCGGGGATGTCCGCGACGGCGACGCAGCCGGAGCTCGAGCCGAGCCCGGTCACCAAGAGACGCATGCGAGCGGAGGAGGAGATTCTCGAGTCCTTCGTTCGCGATTCGAGCTTGTACGTGCGCGCGCTCGAGGAGGCCTGTCGCCTCGATCTCGAGCCGCTGACACGCGAGGATTTCCAGCATGGTCCGCATCAGGCGCTCTTCGACCGACTGCGTCCGGCCCTCGAGGCCGGCGATCCGGTGAGCGTCGAGCGGCTCGTGAGCGAGGACGGAGAGCTTTGGCGCACCATGAGCCGAGTTCTCGCACGACCCGGAGGAGAGGAGCGAGATCTGGAGGCTCAGTTCTACGGAGCCTTGGGACGGTTGCTGCTCGAACGGATGGAGACGATTTACCGCGATCTGAAGGAGAAGCGATCCGAGGTGCTCGCCCGACAGGACGACACCGAGATCGCCGAGTACTTGCGGGCGGCCGAAGCGATTCGGCGCCGCATCGAACGCTTTCGGGGCGAGTGGCTGGGGATTGGGTTGGCCTGATCGTGAGCGAGGCGACCCCCCTTTGAGTCATCGACGACCCCAGCGGTTGACGGCCGACACGGGAAACCGGGAAGACCGCGACCGACACCCGACCGATTATGAGAAGTAGCGAGACGGAAACAGGATGGAACCCAACACCAAGCTTCTGGTCGAGGAAGGCAAGAAAAAGGGGTATGTCACCCAAGAAGACCTCACTCGCCTGATCCCCGATGCAGAACCCGATGAAGTCGGTGACCTGATGCTCATGCTCGATGATCTGGGCATCGAAGTTCTCGACGAGACTCCCAGCACCGAAGCTCGTGTCACCCGCGCGGCAACCAAGGCCAAGCCGCGCAAGCGCGCTGAGCCCAACAATCTCTTCCGGACCACACCCTCCGAGAAGATCGATGATCCCGTCCGAATGTATCTCACCCAGATGGGCGAGATTCCGCTCCTGACGCGTGATCAAGAGATCGCTCTCGCCAAGGAGATCGAGCTCACGCGGAAGCGCTTCCGCAAGCTGATCCTCGGCTCGGGATTCGCCGTCGCCGAGGCGCTCGAGATCCTCGAAGGCGTCCAGGCCGGCGAGCTCGCCTTCGACCGCACGCTCAAGGTCGCCAACGGCTCCGAAGGGGACAAGGAGGAGATCGCGGCGCGCCTCGAGCGCAACATCGAGATCCTACGCGCCCTGTTCGAGGCCAATCAGGCGGACTTCACGCGCTTCACCAAGGGGCAGTTCAAGGCCGCCGAAAAGCCTCGTCTGCTGCGCCGGATCGAGAACCGCCGTCGCAAGATGGTCATCTTGATCGAGGAGCTCAACGTCCAGATCAAGAAGGTTCGTCCGATGATCCCGATGCTTCGGGCACGGATGAAGGAGTTCTTGGACGTCAACACCCGCATCCGGCGCTTCCGGGGCAACAAGAACTCGGGCAAGTATCGCGACCTCAAGCGTCAGCTCGATGAGCTTCAGGTCGAAGCCTTCGAGACACCCGAGAAGCTCAAGCGACGGGTCGAGGACATCCGCCGGCGCTTCTACGCCTACGAGGAAGCCAAGCGGCATCTCTCGAGCGGCAACTTGCGCCTCGTGGTCTCGATCGCCAAGAAGTACCGGAACCGCGGGCTCTCGTTCCTCGACCTCATCCAGGAAGGCAACACCGGCCTGATGAAGGCGGTCGAGAAGTACGAGTACCGCCGTGGCTACAAGTTCTCGACCTACGCCACCTGGTGGATTCGACAGGCCATCACGCGGTCGATCGCCGACCAGGCGCGCACGATTCGTATCCCCGTCCACATGATCGAGACGATGAGTAAGCTTCGGAACGTGACCAAGAAGCTGATCCAGAAAAAGGGGCGTGAACCAACCATCGAGGAGATCGCCCAGGCCTCTCAGATCTCGATCGAGGAAGCCAAGCGCGTGATGAAGATCTCGAAGCATCCGATCTCGCTGGATCGCCCCATCGGCGAGTCCGACGACTCGTACTTCGGCGACTTCATCGAGGACGAGAGCGCCGAGAGCCCCGTCCACGCTGCGACCTACGAGATGCTGAAGGACAAGATCGAAGACGTGCTCAAGACCCTCACCTTCCGGGAGCGCGAGATCATCAAGCTCCGCTACGGAATTGGAGATGGTTACACCTACACCCTCGAAGAGGTGGGGCGCATCTTCAAGGTGACTCGCGAGCGAGTCCGCCAGATCGAGGCCAAAGCGGTTCGAAAGCTACAGCACCCGGTTCGGTCGAGGAAGCTCTCCGGCTTCCTCGATGGTGCCGGAACGCTCTGACGCAGAAAGGAGCGAATCGTGGCCGTCAAGATCGACCAGTTCATCGCGCTGCAAGAGGTCGACCGGCGGATTCGCTCCTGTCGGCGCGACCTCGTAGACCTCCCGCGCTCCATCGAACGGAGTGAGCGGGAGGTCGCCGCTGCCCAGGCCCGGCTCGAAGAGCACCTGGCCCGGCTCCAGGAGCAGCAGCTCGATTTCGACAAGCGGCTCCTCGATGTCCGGCAAATCGACGACAAGATCCTCAAGTACGAGGTCCAGCTCAACAGCGTCAAGACGAACAAGGAGTTCAGCGCTCTTCAGAACGAGATCGCCAGCGAGCGCGCCGACAAGGAGCGCATCGATGACGGCGCGCTCGAGATCATGGAGAAGATCGAAGAGCTGAAAGCCGAGACGCCGGCCTTCCAAGCCAAGATCCAGGCTGCCGAGAAGGACATGGCCGAGGTCAAGGCCGAGGCCGAAGCCGCCTTGGCGGATCGACGCATCGAGATCGAAGCGCTCGAGAAGGAGCGCGCGGAGGTCAGCCAAACGATCGACGTCGCCGAGCTCCTTGATCTGTACGAGCGCATGCGAGGCAAGTTCGACGGCGAGCCCATGGCCATCCTTCAAGGCAACAATTGTCAGGGCTGCTACATGAGCGTTCCACCGAACGTGATGCTCAAGGTCCGAGCTCGGCACGCCGGTGTACAATGCGGCTCCTGTGGTCGACTCCTCTATGTTCCCTGAGTCCCATCCCGGCTCTCCCCTCATCGCTCACAAAGGAGCAGTGCGCATGACGTCCGAGAAGCAGGTCACCGTTCACGTCGCCGCCAACCTCGCCGAGGCCGAGGTCGTCAAGAGCGTCCTCGATGGCTACAAGATTCACTGCTGGATCCTCGATGAGGAAGCCCTGTCCACCATGGAAGGCATTCTGGCTCCCTCCGAGCAGGGGATTCACGTCATGACGAACGAAGACCTGGCCGAGCGCGCCAAGGAAGCCTTGCGCGAAGCCAAGGAAGCCGGTCGCGTCAACTTCGAGCAGCGCGGCCACCCGGGCTCCTGAGCCCGAGGCCGCCACGATGAAGAGCGACGACATCCTCCGCGTCGTCATCGGGACGGCCGGTCACATCGATCACGGCAAGAGCAGCCTCGTTCAACGCTTGACCGGCCGCGACCCCGATCGTCTCCGCGAAGAAAAAGAGCGCGGCATGACGATCGATCTCGGCTTCGCGCCCTGGACGCTTCCTGGCGGACGCTGCGTCGGCATCGTCGACGTCCCCGGGCACGAGCGCTTCATCAAGAACATGGTCGCTGGCGCCAGCGGCGTCGACTGTGTCCTGCTCGTCGTCGCTGCCGATGATGGTGTGATGCCCCAGACTCGCGAGCACCTCGAGATCCTCGGGCTGCTCGGGATCGAGCGCGGCATGATCGCGATGACCAAGATCGACCTCGTCGATGAAGAGCTCCGTGAGTTCGCCCTCGAAGACATTCGGGAGTTCGTCTCCGGGACCTTCCTCGCCGAGGCGCCGATCGTTCCCGTCTCCGCGATCACCGGGGAAGGCATCGACTCGCTGGTCTCCACCCTGGCTGGCATCGTCGAGCACGTGTCGTCGCGTGAGATCGGCGATCTGTTCCGTCTCCCGATCCAGCGCGTCTTCTCCTCGAAAGGGCACGGAACCGTCGTCACCGGGATTCCGGTGTCGGGCTCCGTCGAAGCCGGCGACGTGCTCGAGGTCCTGCCCGGAGGCGCCACCGGCAAGGTGCGAGGGCTCCAGGCATACAACGACGTCGTCGAGCGCGTCCGGGCGGGCCACAGCTCTGCACTAAACCTGAGCGAGATCGACTACAAGGCGGTGCGTCGCGGCCAGGTCGTCGCGACGCCCGGCGCCTTCGCGGTCGCGTCTCGTATCGAGGCGCGCCTCGAGTATCTGGGGACCAACGCCAAGCTGCTGCGCGATCGTGAGCCGGTGCGGTTTCACGTCGGCACGATCGAGGTCGTCGGCGAGGTCGTGCTCCTCGAGGCCCCTCGTCTGGCGCCCGGTGAGAGTTGCTTCGTCGAGATCCGACTCTCCGAGCCCTGTGTCGTCGCCCCGGGTGACCGCTTCATCTTGCGGCGTGCGTCCCCGCTCGTCACGCTCGGCGGTGGCGTCGTCCTCGGCACGACCGAGTACCCGCTCAAGCGCAAGAAAGCCTGGGTGCTCGACCGGCTCCAACGACGTGAGGCCGCGCTCGGGAGCCCTCAGGCCTACGTCGAAGAGGTCCTACGGGGTAGCCGCGAGCCGATCGCTTTCGCTGATCTTCGGGCCCGCGCTCATCGCACGAAGGCCGCCCTCGAGCAGGATCTCGAGGAGCTGCGCGCACGCGGCGCCGCCCTCACGATCGCCGGAGGACGCTCCGTACACGGTGACGTCGCGGAGGCGGCGCGGTCACGGGTGCTGGACGTCTTGGCACGGCTGCATCAGCGGGAGCCGCTCGTACCGACTCACTCCAAGGCGTCGCTGCTCCAGGCGACCGGCCTCGAGCGATCGTTGTTCGAAGCCGTCCTCGAGGAGCTCCATCACCGGGGCGCGATCGTCATCGAGAAGGGGGGATGGATCCGACGGTCCGACTTCCAAGTGCAGCTCGACGACGGTCAAGAGCGCCTGCTCGGCCAGCTCGAGGCCAGGTTCCTCCAGAGCGGGTTCACTCCGCCGTCGCGGGCGGACATCTCGCGTGACGTCGCGGCTCGCGACCTTGCTCGGCTCCTCGATCTCCTCGAGAAGCAAGGTCGCTTGACTCGGCTCAGCTCCGACATCGTGCTCCATGCCGATATCGTCGCCCGAGCCCGACAGACGCTGGTTCAGCAGGCCGAGGCGAGCGGGGGGCAGGTGGACATCCCGGCGCTGCGCGACGCTCTGCAGACGAGCCGCAAGTACCTCATCCCGCTGCTCGAGCTCTTCGACCGCGAGGGTCTCACGAAGCGCATCGGCGATCGCCGCGTTCTCAAAGGCTGAGCGCCGATCTCGCAAATCGGAGGGCGGACTTCAGTCCGCTGGAGACGCCCTCGGCGATCACGGGTGCTTCGGAACGGCGAAAGACCTCCCACCCGAATGAATTCGGGCCTCCAAATCGGAGGGCGGACTTCAGTCCGCTGGAGACGCCCTCGGCGATCACGGGTGCTTCGGAACGGCGAAAGGCCTCTCACCCGACTGAATTCGGGCCTCCGATTTCGAATCAGGCGGCTTGGCTGGCGGAGCCTTCTTCGTCGGCCAAGTAGTAGCGTTGGACGAACGGGCGCTCGTAGCGGAGGTAGAAGGCGTAGATGCAAATCTGGGCGATCGCTGAGGCCACCAAGCCGAGCCACGAGCGTTGGACGAGTGCGATCCCGTAGGCCGACAGATTGCCGACGCCGTACATCGGGTTACTCAGCCATCGATAGGGACCGTGCTCGACGAACTCTTCCGAGTCGTGGCTGGTGTGACCGCCGCGCTGCAGGAACATGTCCCGGTAGTAGTAGACATCCAGCCCGACGATGTGGGTGCTCCAGATCTTGACGAGCAGGGCCACGGCCAATGCGGCCAATCCGACGCTGGTCGTGATGACGGCCGGGACGCCGAAGCCGAGCGAATCGCGTGTGACCGAGGCGAGGACGCCCTGGGAGACGGCCTGGTGCGTGAAGGCGATGCCGAGACCGGCTTCGAACCAGCGCACCGAGCGCTTCGGTCCGAGCCGCTCGATGAGCCAGTTGCGTCCGCGGTGTCCGAGGAAGAGCGTGAGACCGCCGTAGTAGACGACGAACGAGACGGTCAGGTACACGGCCGCCTCGAAAGTCCCTAGCCCGAGCCGATCGAAGATCAACGGAACCGCGATCGTGCTGCCGAGCCAGACGCTGACCCACGTGACGCTGAGCGCATCGAGTCGCAGGCGATCCAGGCGCAGGCCGCTCATGCCGAGGACCGTGACGACGAGCGCTGGGAGGGAGTGGCGTTTTGGGGATTCGGATTTCATCAGATCACCCTCGGAGTGGACTCCGAGGCGTCGTTTCTCGCTGCGATGGAGGACCGTAGCCCAGAGAGGTCGCCGGGAATTCCAGGGCTCGAAGCGCTCCCGGCCTCTTCCCTTCGCGAGCGACCGATCCGGTCTCGACGGCCCGTCGCGAAGCCGGGAAGTCTAACTCGTTTTTGAGCCGGGACCCAGTGATTTTAGGGCGCCTGAAGGGGGCCCTGCGACGGGTCTTCGGCCGGCCCGAAAGGGAGGCGGCGTGAATTGCCCGTCAGAAGCCGAGATTCCGGCGATCGCGTTTGAGCCGGCCCGTCGACGGGCGGTAGACTGCGGCTGTGGTCAAGAACCGGGATCGTCGCAGCTCGGCCCATGGAGGACTCTCATGCTCGGAAGCCGGCTTCGAAAACTCTTCTGTGTCGGCTGGCTGATGGCGAGCAGCGTCGCGGCGCAGACCCGCGCCGAGCCGGCCATGGATGCTCGTCCGAACGTGCTCGTGATCCTCACGGACGATCAGACTTTTCGATCGGTCGCCGCGCTCGGTCACGACGGGATCCACACCCCGAACATCGATCGCCTGGTCGCTCGCGGAACCACCTTCACGCACGCCTTCAACCAGGGCTCTTGGTCGGCGGCCGTGTGTGTCCCGAGTCGCGCGATGCTTCACAGCGGACGTCATCTCTTTCAGATCGTGACGCCGCATCACTTCGAGGCGGCGTCCCAGCTCGTCGGAGTCGAGCCACTGTGGGCCGAGCAGTTTCGTCTTCACGGTTACCGGACCTTCGGCACCGGCAAGTGGCACAACGGACGGGCCAGCTTTCATCGCTCGTTCAGTGACGGCGGTCACATCTACTTCGGGGGAATGCATGACCCGAAGAGTGGCGGCCATTTCCGAGCCTATCTCAGTGACTACGATCCCGAGGGCCTGTACGACAAGAGCCGCGTGGTCGAAGGGTACTCGACCGATCTCTTCGCCGAGGCGGCACTCGACTTTCTCGACCGTCACGGTCCCGATCAATCGCATCCCTTCTTCCTCTACCTGGCCTTCACGGCGCCGCACGATCCGCGTCACGCTCCCGATCAGTGGCTCGAGCGCTATGACGCTGCCCAGATCACGCTCCCGCCGAATGTGTTGCCGGAGCATCCCTTCGATCAGGGACACCACCGCATTCGTGACGAGACGCTGCTCCCCTTCCCACGCGAGAGAGACGCCGTGCGTCGAGAGCGGGCCATCTACTACGCGATGATCACGCACCTCGACGCACGCATCGGTGACATCATGGCGCGGCTCGAGCAGCAGGGACGTCTCGATCAAACGTTGATCGTCTTCACCTCGGATCATGGATTGGCAGTCGGCGAGCACGGGCTGCTGGGAAAGCAGAATCAATACGATCACTCGGTTCGCGTGCCGCTCATCCTGGCGGGCCCCGGTGTGCCCGCCGGGGCGAGGCGCAGCGACTTGGTGTACGTCCATCAGCTCTTTGCGACGACGTGTGAGCTCGCGGGGTTGCCGGTGCCAAAGACAGTCCAAGCGTCCAGCCTCGTGCCGATCCTGCGTGGCACCGGGAAAGGGCACGAGACGGTCTTCGGCGCCTACCTCGACTTCCAGCGCATGGTGCGCGATGCTCGCTACAAGCTCATCCGATACCCGCAGGTCGAACGCGTGCAGCTCTTCGATCTCGAGAGCGATCCCTGGGAGATGAAGGACCTCTCCGATGAAGAAGCGAGCCGACCGATCATCGCGCGGCTCGATCGAGCGCTCCGTGCGTGGCAGGAGCGACTGCACGACCCGCTGTTGAACGAGCAGCGCTGAAGCCTCGAGCGCCTCCTCCTCGGAGGCCCGACTTCAGTCGGGTCAGTCCTGAGAGGTCTTCCGACGGCGTGCGTGATCCGATGACGGGATCAGCCTTGCTCGGTCTCGGCGAGAAGCTCTTGCAGCGCGGGCTTCAGATCACGGAAGCCTTGAGCTGCGGCTCGGGTTTCCGTTTGACCCGACTTCTCATCCGGGTCGGAGTAGAGGACCTTGAGTCCGTCGCTGGCCAAGAACTGGAACCGGTCGAATCGGGTTTGCAGCGAGTCGAGTCGCGTCCGCAGGCGAGCGAAATCTGAGGGTGTGAGCGAGGCCTTGCGCGCTTCGAGCTCGCCTCGAATGCGTCGGATCAGGTCCTGGACCGGCGCCCGCGCCTCGGATATCTCGCGCACCGCCGTCGTGAGCTGATCCAGGTAGCCTCGGTGCTCGCCAATGTGCTCGAGCAGCTGCTGTGCGTCCTCGCCGAGGCGGCGGCGCGGCTCGACCTGCTTCGTGTCTCCAACGAGCGCGGTTCGTCGCTCACGCAATCCCGCCAGCTGCTCCCGAAGGGCGTTCATGTTTCCGATCAGCTTGAGCTGAGCCTTGGCGGCGAAACGACCCTCGAGCTGCTCGACCAGGCCCTCGCAGCTGCCGATCTGGCGCTCGCACTGCTCGAGCGTTTCTGCGACCCGATCCAGTGCGCGATCCCCGCTCGATTGCACGCTCTGCATGAGGGCGAAGATCAAGCCACCGACCCCGATCAGGACCCCGGCCGAGATGATCAATCCCCGGCTCACCGTCGCTCCTCGATCGCCGCTTCCATTCTCCACTCCGACCGATCGCTTCGGATTGCATTTCGAAGCACTTCACCCGCTCGAACGCGTGCGCCCGACAGCAGCAGGCTGCTCCGCACCGAGGCACCTGCCCCGATCTCGACCCCGTCTCCGATCACGACGCCGGGTCCGAGCTCGGCCGAGGAGTCCAGTATAGCGCTCGGGTCTCGGAGGCAAGCGCGCGGTCTGTCTGCGCGTTCACCTCGCAGTCCTGCCGGAAGCCGGCAGTCTCCCTGCACGGCGGCGAGGTTGGCTTGGAGCAGGCGTTCGGGCGTACCGACGTCGCTCCAGTAGGCGGACGTGACGACCGAGGAGAATCGTTCCCCATGCCTCAACGCCGGCCGGTAACCGGACTCGATGAGACAGCTCGCCTTGCCGAGAGGCAGGCGAGCCAGCAGTCGAGGCTCGATCACGTGAATGCCGGTGAACACGAAGGCGTCGGCTCCCACCATCGAGCCACCGCCAATGCCGACCACTTTCCCGTCCGCGCCTCGCCAGATCGGCGTATAGGCGTCGTCCTCACGGGGACGCAGGACGAGGGTCGCCGTCGCTTTCGAGCGTCGATGCTCTTCGATCACCGAGCAGAGGTCCCAGCATCCCGACAACGCATCGGCGTTGACCACCAGGACGGCGCCTTCACCCGGCACTCGCTCGATGAGCTGTCGGAGACCGCCGCCCGTCCCCAGTAGCAGAGGCTCTTCTGAGAGCGTGATCTCCACTCCGAAGCGCTCTCCGGTGCCGAGGAACGCCCGGATCTGCTCGGCATGCGTGTGCACGTTCACACCGACTCGGGTAATGTCGGCTGAGTGGACGAGCGCCAGCGAATGCTCGAGGAGGGGAACATTCCCGACGGGCAGGAGCGGCTTGGGCGTGTGCTGAGTGAACGGGCGCAGGCGACGCCCTTCACCGGCTGCCAGAACGAATGCCCTCACACTCCGCGCTCGGCGCAGCCGTCGAGCAGCTCGGAGAGCGTTTCGTGGTGCTCCGGAATGTGAGGCAGCTGCTCCCGAACGCTGGACAGCGCGGGGCCGAGCGCTCGCCGATAGTGGTGTCGCTTGCGGTGCACGACCTGATAGCCGTAGGTGCCAGCGGCCTTCAGGCAACGTTGCACCGTCGCCACCGCGAGCTCCTCTTCGAACGCGCTCTGATCTTCGATCGGCACTCCCGCTTCGGCGGAGAGTGCCGTGTAGTCGGCGATCAACGTCGCGCGAAACGTCGGCTCCAGCTCGGCGTACGGATCGTGGAGGAGTGAGGCCAGATCGTAGGCGGCGGGACCGAGGCGGGCGTCCTGATAGTCGATCACGCGAACCCGGCCTCGATGGACGAGGAGGTTTCGACTGTGGTAGTCGCGGTGACACAGAACCGGCGAGAAGCTCGCGAGCCGCTCAGCGATGTCCTCGAAAGCCGAGCTCAGAGCCGTGCGCGTCGTCTCCGTCAGCGGCAAGCGAAGCAAGCCGTCGACGGTGTGCTCGGCGAAGAACTTCAGCTCACGGAAGAAAGTCGCTCGATCGAAGGATCGGTTCAACGCCGGGCTGAGGCCCGGGTGTCTGCGGGCTTGGTGCTGGATGCGAACGAGCTCGGTGAGTGCGGCCCGATAGTGCTGACTGCGCTTGGGTGCGTCGGCGCGAGCGTGATTCTCGAGGAGGTCGTTCCCGAGGTCTTCGACGAGGGCGAGGCCGACCTTCACGTCCGAGTACAGGATCACCGGCACGGCCACGCCAGCTCCGGCCAAATGACGTCCCACCGTCTGGAACTCCGCGCCGCCGTCGCCCAGGGGAGGAGGGGGGGTGCTCATCGCGACGAGACGGCTACCGTCGCTCAAGTGCAGCCTCTGAAACGTCCGCGCCGAGGCGTCGCCCGCCAATGGCTCGAGGCGCTCGAGCGTCACGCCCGGTCGCACCTGCTCCAGGCCGTTCTCGAGGACCGCCGTCGTTTGGTAGCTCATTGCGCTCTCCTCCTCAGCGGGACGCCGCTCGACTCGGCAGTGCGTCGCGAACGACCTCGCCTCCGCGCGCGTATCGACGCAAGAGAACCTCGGGGCGCTCCTCACCACGGCTCTCGTCGCGCGGCTCGAGAACCAAACGACCGTCGAACCCCGTCGCATCCAGCGTCGCCAGGACCTCTCGCCACGGCACCGCGCCTTCGCCCGGCACCAAGTGTGAGTCCCGGTCGCCGAGGTTGTCGGACAGGTGGGTCGTGAGGATGCGCGACCCCAGCTCGCGCAGGGAGTCGCCCAGGTGCCCGGTCACATGGGCGTGTCCGATGTCGAGACAGATACCGATCCGAGTCCCGTCGCGAGCCAGCTCGTCGACGATCTCGGCGAGGCGCTCGGGGTAGGAGAAGGGCGAGAGCAGATTCTCGATGGCCAACCGCGTCGTACTGCCAACGACGTGAGCGGCGACCTTGCGGAGGCCGTCCAAGAGCCACCCACGCTTCTGGGGAGCGTCGCTCTCGTTGGTGCGTCCAGGATGGATGACCGCGATGCCGCCGCCGAAGTGCTGCAGGCCGTCGATCGAGCGACGGATCTCGTCCAAGGCGCGAAGGCGCTCGGTCGCGTTGTCCGCGACGAGCGAGAGACGCTTCCCGGCGTACAAGGACTCGAAATCGCTGTAGAAGGGCGCGTGCCAGGACTCGACGCGGAGACCCGCGTCACGCGTGGCGCGAGCGACCTCGCGTAGCTTGGCATCGTCCCCGTAGTCCAGATGAGGACGCATGCCCCAAAGCTCGACCGAGTCGAAGCCGGCAGCCGCGATCCGATCGATCGTCGGAACGTCCAAGGGCCGATAGACGACCCCATGTGTCGACAACGCGACGCGCATGGTCCCCTCCCGCACGCATTCGCCAATTAAGGCGCTGAACAACCGCAAGGCCCGAGTCTGACGCTCCACCTGGCCGGGCTCAAGCGAAATCGCGAGGGAGTGTCGAAGCCGGGAGTGCGTCCGCGGAGCTGCCCGCGACGATTCACGAATCGAGGAATGCGCACGAGGCAGCGGAGCTGACGCGCACGTCGTCCGGCGTCAGCTCCACTCGCGTTGTTGTCTGACTTCGAGTCGGAAGCCAGAGGCGCTCGCTGCGCGGACGCACTCCGGATTCTTTCGTGGACGCACCCCGGATCCTCTCGAGGATGCTCGCCTCTCCTAGTACAGGTCCATGTCTCCCATGGTCTGGTACCAGTTCGCGCGCAGCCACTCGATGGTCACGGCCGACTCGTAGGGTCGCACCACCTGGATGTAGGGCGTGAAGCTCACGTAGAAATCGTGCGTCTTCTGGAAGCGCTCGAAGTGCGGTGTCGCCTCGGGGAACCAGGCGACGAGGAGCTGCTTACCGATGTCGCGCGTGAGCTCGTAGGCTCGATGGAGGAGCATGTCTTCCGTCGCCTGATCCTCGAACGGCACGAGCCACTCGATGAGCGAGACGATCTCGGTCGCGTAGCCGCCGTCGCGCAGGGCCGCGATGCCCCGGGCCTCTCCGGTCTTGCGATCTTTGGCCAGCAGCAGCGTGTAATCGATGTCCGGATGGTCGGCGAAGCGCCAGTTCAGGTAGGCCGCGTCTCGGACGTGGGAGGCGCCGAACTCGCCTTTCGTGCGCTCCCAGAGTGCATCGACGTCGGGTCCGAAGCGGTCCACCGTGACGACCTCGACCTCCTGATTCGGCGGCTCCGCCCCGTATCCCAGCAGATGCTCCTTGACCAAGAAGTTGATGCCTCGGATGAGGTGGTACTTCAGGTACTTGTTGCCGATCCGGTAGTGATGCGGCACGGGGTAGCCGTACATGATGACGTCGCGGTGCTTGCCACCGAAGGTCTCGGCGTACTCGTAGCCGAGATTCACGAACAGCCCGGGGCGTTGCAGACCGCGACGGAACTTAGGGTCCGTGACGCTGTCGACCGATTGACTCGAGAAGTACTGCTCGCCCTGCATCAAGAATCGGTTCGGCACGCCGGCATACTGTCCGACGCAGTCCCCCTCGGCGTTGAACGCCAGGAAGAGGTCGATGATGCCGGCGGGGTTCTGCCGGTACTTCCAGGTCCAATGCTCGAGAGAGCGGACGTGGAAGTCGTCGGGCGCTTGGTCGCCGAAGACGCGATTGAACAGCGCGAGGATCTTGGTCTCATCGCCGGGCTCGTACTGACGAATCGTGAGTGCGAGGCGCGAATCTTTTTGGGGCGGCATGGCTTCCTGCAGTCGGGCCGAGAGCGGCGTCGTGGGGCCGTCGAGCCGGCCCGAGTGGCCAGCATTCTAAGCGGACGACCCGCGCGGCGGAACGCTGGTTTCGCCGAGGGGTGACGGCGGGCCGCGGCTCGGATCGCTCGTGTGACGTCAGCGGCTTTCGCCGCCGAGGATCTCCAGCTCGACGCGCGTCGACTCGAGGGGTCTCACGAGCACCTTGTGCTTCTTGATCCGGCGGATCGGTACGCGAGTCGAGCGGAGCCTCCCAGAGCTGGACCGGAACGTCGTGGGCGGGCTCTTTGGCCAAGGGCACCTGGACCGTCAGCGTTTGTGCACTCGGCTTCGTCGGAGGCGATCCCCCGCGAGAAGAGGTCGTCCTCCGCCTCTGCAGGTGCCTCGACCTCGGTTGCCGGCACGATCGGGCGATCGACGTCGACCGGCAAAGACTCCAGGTCCGTGGATGAGACCGTCGATCTCACGGGCTCCGGTCCGACGATGCGGCCCTCCTCTTGGGGGAGGTCGGATCGATCGCTCAGCCACCATCCGATCGCGGCCAGCAGGAGGATCGTCAAGCAGATCGCGAAGAGTCTCATGGCCGCAAGACGTGCAGGGCGCCTCGAGAGAGAGAGAGAGAGAGAGAGAGAGTCGCGTCGTCCTCGGGGAAGAGATGCCGGGCATTCACTCTGTGTGACGTGCGACCGGCCTCAGTCGATCTCGAACACTGTCACCTCGCCGGCGACAACCGCCACCTCTCCCATGAAGAGGAGCTCGGCTTCCCGACGGATCATCACGGTGTAGCGTCCGAACGGGAGCTCGTCGAAATGAGCGTTCCCCGACGCATCGATGTTCTGGCTCACTTTCGGCTCGAGCGGCGGCAACAGGGAGAGGCTCACGCCCAATCCGGCGAACGACGTCGAGGCGCGGACGTCGAGGGAGCCCGCAACGTCGACGACGATCTCGAGTGGACTTTTCTCGAGAGTGGCCTCGACCGGGTCGACGCATCGAACGGGAAAACCCTCCGTCTCCACCCGCAGGGCATAGCGTTCGCCGGGCACGAGGCCCGTGACGAGAAACTCACCGTTGGGGTCGTCCACGGAGACTTTCTGAAAGCCGCCGGACGCGAAGATTGGCGGCGGTGCCGGAATGTTGAGCGTCACCTGAAGCTCGAAGCTTCCGACCGGCTGCCCCGTGCGGCCGGAGACGACTCGGCCCTGGAGCCGTGCTCCTTGCAGGCTCTGCTCGTCGACGACGATCTCCACATCGCGCGTCCCGGGCGGCACGTGTCGGACCCAAGCGACCGAGTCACGGTCCTTCGAGTCGGGTTGGCAGCGAAGGCGATACTCGACTCCGGGATGGAGACGGTCGAGAGTGAACGCGCCGAGCGAGTCCGTCTGGGTGGAGCGAGTCGGGTAGAGCTGATCTCGACTCGGACCCTGATCGATGACGGCGTACGGGTTGTCGAGCACGTCCGGTTCGGCTCGAACACGCACGCCCGGGAGGACACGGCCATCCGCTCGCACGACGCGCCCTGTGATCGATTGAGGCGTGGGCAAGGTCAGCTGCAGCTGTGCGGACCGTTGCCCCGTGTCGAGCGTCACGAGCTCGCGGGCCGAGATCCGATGGGGGCCCTCCGCGATCACCTCGTATCGACCGGGCCCAGGGACATCGCAACCGAAGTACCCGGCGAGGTCGGTCTCGAGGCGGGATTGCTGGGCGCTCGAGCCCGCGCTGAAGAGTTGGATTATCGAGGCGTTCTCGGCAGCCAGGTGCCAAACGACGACCGTGACGTCGGGCAAAACGAACCCGACGTCGTTGTCGACGGTGCCCTCGATCCGAAAGGCGCCCGGTAGGTAGAGAGTCGTGGTCACCCATTGACCAGCCCCTCCGAAGACCCGAACCGGCGGACTCTTGATGTTCTCGACCTGAGCGACGAGGTCGACGGCTGTGTTGGGTTCGATCAAGAGCTCGAACTCACCTTGCTCGTTCGCCGGAATTCCGGTCGAGGGGATCGGCCCGCGCCGGCCATCGCCCACCTTTCGCACGATTGCTTCTTGGGCGGGCTGGTCGTTTGGCCAAAGCACGCGACCGGAGACACGCACGACCGGCCGAAGCTCGAGCGTGACCTCGGACGAGCGCGCTCGATCCCAATCCTCGGTCGTGGCAGCCCCCTCCCCGGCATGCTCGCCGCGAATCTTCCCACGGGGACCCGAGACAGAGAGGTGGCATCGGCCTCGCGAGTCGCTCCTCGCCGAGCGCGTCGGCGGCGTCTCGTCGATCTGGTCCGGCGGCTCCCAGACTCTGACCGCAGCACCTTCGATGGGCAGACCTCGAAACGTAACGAGCACGTCGAGTCGATCGTGGGAGTCTTCGGCCGGTGCAATCGCTGTCTCAACCGTGGCTGCCGCCTGTTCGCGGGGCTCGGCGCGCGGCAGGGCTTCGATCGCCGTCGACGCCCGAGCCTGCGAGGCTTTTTCGAGCGTCAACGTCGCGCCGGGATCCTCGGCGGGCCGAGCGGTCTCGGTCGTGAAGAGCCACCAGCTCACTCCGGCGAGCAACGTCAGGGCACCGAGGATTGCGAGTGCGCGCATGCCTTACGACTCCCAAGGAAGTCGGCGGAGCGGCGATCGTCGCGTCGAGGAGGATCTGCGCGCCGATCGATCGAGGTCACGTCCTCGTAGTGTATCCGGATGCCTCGGGAGCTGTCCCCAGGCAATCTCGCCGCGAGTGCCTGCGGGCTCGCCATGCGCCCCCGCACGGGCGTCTCGCTCAACGTACCCAGAGTGCCCGACTACCCGGCCCGAGATCGATCGTCTGCTCGCCCGGTAAGTAGCGAACGCGACGGTTTGCTCGAGCGGGACACTGTTCTTGCTGGGGTTGGCCACGGCGCTCGGTGCGGCTCGCGGCGCGGCACGCGTGACCGGACACTCCAACGAGGTCGTGGAGGTCGTGCACGTCGCGTTCGGAGTCGTCCTGACGGTGTCGCTCATCGCCCAGGTGTTCGTCTTCACGGTCGGCTGCGCCGTGTGCTCGATGTTCTTGGGTCATGAGCTCGGAAAAGACACGATCTGGATCGCAGTCTTGAACGGGTCGGCACGCTCCACCGGTGTCTCCGAAGGGGCTTTGGGCCTGTATGTCAGCTTGACCATGCTGTGCATGTAGGGCGCCGTACTCGGCACGCTTCGATCCGCGCGCTCGGATACCTGAGGCGGGAGCCGATGAGCTTCCCGCCTCGAAGCGCGATCAGCGGCCCAACAAGACTCGGAGGCCCCGGGTGAACGCGAAGACGCCGGTCGGTCCCTGAGGATCGACGACCACGGCCTGGGTATAGGCGTTGATTCCGCAGAAGCTGGGGTTCGGTGGCAGGGCACCCAGGTTCAGCACGGTGCGGCCGTTCCCGTTCGAGGTGCTGCTGAAGATGATCGGATTGCCGACGAGCACGATTCCCCCGAAGGCCGGCACCTGGTCGGGCGCAAAGCCGAGCAGGTGAATCACACCGGACTGGGGGCGAGCGCGATCGACGCGAATCACGGCTTGGCCAGGCAGGGTGGCCAGCCCTTCGATCGTGATCTGCGGCTCACCGAGCGTGCCGTTCGTGCCGCTGCCGTAGGCTTGGAGGCGAGCGCGGTTGGAGCAAGGTCCGCCGTCGGCTCGGAACCAAGCGCGCGCGACCGGGTCGCTCTTGAAGAACTCCAACAGCATCTCAGCGACCTTGGTCTCGGCGGTCGGTCCGGGATGCGTCCCGTCGGCTTCGAAGTCGCTGCACTCCCAGATCAGACCGTCCGCGCGCGGCGTCAGGCCGTCCGCCCAGGTGTAGGGGCCCCAGGCCAGCCACGGTGCTTCGACCGGGCCCGCTTGCGGATCGTAGTTGAGATTCGGATCACCTTGGATCTGCCGCTCGATCACCCAACGCACCGAGAAGCCCGACTCGTAGGCGAAAGGCTCGGGGTTGAGCGTGGTCGTGGCATAGCCGGCATAGATGCGGCTCGAGAGATAGACCTGTCGCAGGTTGGGAAAGAGGTCGTGCGCGATCTGCACGATGGTGCCCAGCAGGTCGCGCAGCTCCTCGGCGTGCTCCGGAAAGTCGGCCGTCGGCCGGGCGACCGCCTCCTTGAGCCAAGCGACCTGAACCTGATCGGCTGTCACGCCAGCTTGCTGGAGACGCTGCAGCACGGTCTGCCAGTACTGCGCGTTCGGGTCGGCGATACGACGTGCGTCCTGTCCACCCTGAGCCGTATCGACGATCGTCAGGCGCGGGTCTTTGTCGGGATCGGCGTTGGCGAGCGGGATGAAGCGGGAGAACTCCTGCGTCGTGTTCGACATGCCGATCGAGATCATCACGATCTGCCCGCCGCCATCCGGCTGTCCCGAAGCATCGCGCGGCACGATCTGATCGCCGAGCACCAAGCCTCCGGTCTGATGTCCAGCCGGAAGGAGATTGCTGCCCGGATAGAGCCCGCCGGAGAATCCCTGATACGTCCCCGTCAGCTCGGAGATCGGCGTCTCCCCGATCGAAGTCTGCGAGCAGTCTTGCCCGGACGCGATCGATCCTCCGACCCACAAGACGAGGGAAGTCCAACGCGCGATCTTGCGCACACCGATCATGACAAGCCTCCTGGGTGACCCTTCGAACCCTTCGACAGTGAGGACGAGTCGAGAGTGTCGGTTGTTCCAACGGGCGCACGAGGCGGCCTCTTCGGGAGCTTCACGACTTTCCTTGCGAGTGTTAAGCTCGCAGGTCGCGCAACGATGAGAACTTCGTGCAGAGCTGTCGAATCCTCGCGAGGCGCAGATGGCGCAGGAGCCCGGGTGAGACGATGTCGATTGAGCGAGCGGCGCAGGAATGAAGGAAACCACCTCGAAGATCCGCTTCAAAGCAAGACTCTTGAGGCCAGCGACTCCGAAGGGCGCCTCGTGGGTCTTCCTGATCCTGCCCAAGAGCGCCAGCGCGAAGCTCCCGACGCGGAGCATGACGACCGTTGAAGGCACCATCAACGAGCATCCCTTCCAAGCCACGCTCCAGCCAGACGGCCAAAAGAGCCACTGGCTCAAGGTGAACAGGAAGATGCGCGAAGGCGCGGGTGCAGAGCCAGGCGACATCGTCCCGCTCGAGATCCTGCCCGTTGGCAAAGAGCCGGAGCCCCGGGTCCCGGCGGATCTTCGCAAGGCCCTCGCCGCTGAGCCGAAGGCGCGGGCGTTGTGGTCCGACATCACGCCCGTCGCGCGCAGAGACTGGATCCACTGGATCACGTCCGCCAAGAAACCCGAGACGCGTGCGCGCCGGATCGCGAACGCCTGCGACATGCTGGCTTCCGGGAAGCGGCGCGTCTGCTGCTTCGATCGATCCGGAATCTACAGTAAGAGCCTCAGCGCTCCCAAAGCGGCGGACTAGAGGACTTCGAGCTTCATGTCGTGTCAGCACCGGCGCGTTTGCGCGCCTGAGGTGTGAATCGGCTGCTGGTCTCTGGTCGACCCCGCCTATCCTCACTCGCCGCCGTCGGCTTGGCGGAAGCTGAAGAGCGACTTCTTGGTGCGGATGAAGAGGCGGCCCTCACCGATGGCGGGGGTGGCGAAGATCTCCTCGCCGAGCTCGTTCACGGACAGCAGCTTCCAGTCGGCGCCGGCTTCCAGGACCGCGATCTCGCCGCCATTGGTGGCGATGAAGATCTTGCCGTCCGAGGCGATGGGGGAGGGGAAGCAGTCGCCCGTCGTGCCCAAGCGCTCGCGCTTCTTCTCTTCGCCGGTCGCCGGGTCGAGCGTCGTCACGATGCCGCCGTTCTTCACGAGGTACAGGACATCGCGATACAGCAGCGGCGAGGCGATCGAAGGAAGGCTCTTCTTGTAGCGCCAAGTCTCGGAAGGAGGGCCTTGTGAGTCGAGCTTCAGCGACACCAGGCCGTGGTCTTGGGAAGCCATGCCGTCGGTGACGAACTTCCACTCGGCGGCGTCGATGAAGTCGTCCTTGTCCGAGTCGGCCCAACCGAAGTGCTCTCCGAGCTCGCCCTTTACCTCTTCCTTCGAAAGCTTGCCGTCCTTGTTCGTGTCGAAGCCTTGGGCCAGTCCCTCGAAGGGGGGCAGCGGCTGCTCGGCATGATAGGGCACGCAAGCGAACAACGTCTGACCTTCGACGATGGGGCTGCAAACCGGCGTGTAGCCGAGGCCACCCGACTCCCAGAGCTTCTCACCGGTCTCGAGCGAGTACGCATCGACCCAGAACGATCCGAAAGCGATGACCTGCGTGGGAGCGCCGGCGGGAGTGACGACCGGTGTCGACCAGCTCTCGATGCGGCCCCGCTCCTGGCGCCAGCGCTCCTGGCCCGTCTTCTTGTCGACGGCGATCAGGAACGAGTGCTGCTGCTGGTCGCATTGCAGAACCAGCGTGTCACCGGCGAGGATCGGGGAGGCGGCCATTCCGTAGAAGCTGACGAAGGGGCCGAGGGCCAGCGACCAGCGCAGCCGCCCGTCATGGTCATAGGCGACGAGGCCGAACTCGGGGAAGAAGGCGTAGACGCTGTCGGCATCGAGCACCGGAGTCGGTACGGCGGAGTCGCTGTCCTTGAACATCTCGTCGGAACGCGTGCGCTTCAGCTTCTGCTGCCAGAGCGTGCGACCGGTCGTCTGGTCGAGGCACTGGACGATCAAGCTCTCGGCGTCCGAGGCCGTCAGGAAGACTCGATCCTTCGACAGCACCGGCGACGAGCTTCCGTAGGGCACCTCGACCTTCCAATCGAGGTTGTGCTCGGGCCCGAACTCGGTCGGCAGCCCGGTCGTCTCGAGCACGCCCGATCCATTCGGTCCCCGAAACCGTGTCCAGTCATCCGCGGAGGTCGTCAGGCTGAGGAGGCCGAAGGCCAGAGGAAGGGCCAGGCGATGGAGAGACGTGATCATGAGTGGGTTCCTGGGTGGTGTTGAAGATTCCGTCGGGTCATCGGCGGGGGGCGAGGTCGGGGTTCTGGCGGCCCATGTATCCGATGCGGCCCAAGAGGGACGGCGAGCCTCCGGCCGTCGAGAAAGAGCGCGTCTTCTGACCGCCGCTCGCGGCCTGAGAGTAGGCCCAATCCGAGCGATAGATCCAAGGGTCTTGGGAGCAGCCTTCGATGGTCGACTTCCAAATGGCCAGCGCCTTGGCGGGCTGGTCGAGATGATACAACGCCAGGCCGAAGTAGTACCGAGACTCGCTGTAGCGAGGACTCTTCGGAGAGAAGCCGGTCACCGACTCGAGAAGCGCGTCGAAGTCGCCCTGATCCCAATGCTCATGCGCGCGCTCCATCCGGAGATCGTCCGCGAGGCTCGGCTCCTCGATTCGAGCGAACGCCGCGTGCATGGCCTTCCAGTCCTTCTGCAGTCGCGCAATGTGACCTTGAAGATACCGGGCCTCATCGCGGTCGACGGGCTCGAGCAGCTGGTTGGCCGTCTCGTAGTCCAAGAGATCCATCGCGGCCCGAGCGCGGTCCACGGGATCCTGAGCGTCTCGCTCCTCGGCGCTCGGCTTCGCCTGAGGCGGTGCTTTCTCGAGCGCGTTCTGCATCGCCGCCAGCACCTGGTCTTCCGTGGCGTAGTTGCTCACTTCGCCGACTAGCCGGCCGTCCGCGGTCATGAACAGCACGGGAGGTGTCGGGACCGAGGCTCCGCCGAGCTCCTTCTTCACGGCGACGACGAATGCGCGTGCCTTCGCATCGCCGGCGAAGCCGCGGTCATTGAGATCGAAGTAGAATAAAATGAATCGTCGATTGGCCAAGCCGACCACGCGTTCGTCGCTGAAGGGACCCGCCCTCAGCACCTCGGCCGCCGGTCACCAGCCCCCTTCGGGTGAGGTCCCGAAAGCAACAGGCTTGATCATCAAGAGCCGGGACTGGTCGGTTGCCTTCTTTCGGGCCGCTTCGAAGGGCAGCACCCATTGAAGTCCGGTGCGGTCGAGCGACAGAGGATGCGCGTCTTGAGTGGGCGATGCCAGCAGGAGGGTCCAGAGGAGTAGGGTCATCGAGTTTCTCCAACAGTCGGCCTCGCAGGTTCCGGATGCAATGACGAGCAAGGCGACGGTATCAGGAACGCGCCCCGAAGTTCAACTCGCCCCGTTGGCGACGACAGTGAGCGGGCGGTGGAGTTGGGGGAGCGGCTCAGCGGCCCGTGATCTTCAAGAACGTCGCCGTGGCCTTGACGGACTGGTAGCCGACGACTTTGCGGACCACGTTCTCGGCAGGATCGATGAGGACCAGCGTCGGGTAGGCGGTCACGCCGAAGCGCTGGACGAGCTCTCGCTGCTCGTCGCCGTCGACCTTGACCGACACCAGGCGGCTGGCTGCGTCGACCACCTCGTCGGCCGTGTACACCCAGCGATCCATCGTCTTGCAGGGACCGCACCAGGTCGTCTCGAAGTCGATGAGGAGATGTTGCCCGGCGGCCTTCGCTTCTTGGAGCGCGCGATCGAAGTCGTGGCGAAACGCGACGGTGCGTCCCGATCGGGGTGCCCGTCGATCGACGGCCAGCACGTCTCGCTGCTCTTCCTCCTCGGCCCGCGTCCGACCGGGATCATGAGGACGTATCCAGAGCGCCCGTCCGGAAGGCGACACCCGCTCGACGCGAAAGGCCTGCTCGCCGCCCCAGTTGTGCTCGCCGATTCGGCGCGCGGCCTTCACGTCGTAGAGGGAGTCCGGATCGGAGGCGGTTGCGAGGGCCCATGAGTCCTGCTCGTCGAAGACGCCGTCCATCACGGACTCGATCAAGACCACTCGCAGGACGGACCTCTCATGCTCGACCTCGCCTTCCATCCAGCTCCGGATGCTGTAGCGAATGACGAGCGGTGCCTCGGGCTCGCGGGGATCCTCGACGAACCAGAAGCTGAGCTGCAACGGCTTTGAAAGCGGCGGACGATCCTTCGTCTCGACGAACGAGACCTCGAGCTCGGCGCTCGAGAAGCTCGACCAGGTCTTGCCGTTACGCTCCGTCGGCGCGCAGTCGAGAAGCGCGTCGTCCTCGCCGAAGCCGTTCCGCGCTGAGTCGAGGCGCAGTCGATTCCAATGGGGCGAGCCGTCGACCTTCTCGAGGCGCAGCTGGAAGGGCGAGGATCCGCGGGGTCCCAATTGCAGCTCGGTCGTCAAGCCGGCCGCCGCCGCGGCCAGCGGAAGCTGGACGCCTTTGGGAGACCAGCGCGGTCGAGCCGGGCCCTCGGGCACACGCGGCTCGAGCACGATCTGGATCGCCTCCCCCGATACGGGCGGCCGCTTCGAGATCTCCTGGGCGAAGCACGGTGAGCCAAGAAAGCTGAGGAGGACCATCGACAACGTGCACACGATGCCAGGTCGGTTCAGGTTTGCGAGCAAGGTCACCTCGGCAACGGATCGGGAGCCCTCGAGTCCACGGCGCCGAGTCTAACCGAGCGATCCCCCAGTCTCACGAGTATCAAATGAAGTGGCTTCGGTTCAAAGAGGACGACAGAAGACGATCTCGGGCATGTCTTGGACAGACCCTGAAGCCGGAGCTCCAAAGTGATCTTCGTGAGACCCACTGATCCGCACCTTCGGACGGTTTCATCACTGCGTCACGAAGTCGATCGGAGGCGTCACGGCATGGAAGCGAATCGCGATCGGGTCGATGGTGAGCGCGGCTGCAAAGACCCGGACGCCGACGGGCAGCCCGGTCGGCAACAACGTCGCTGGCGTCGTACCGTGCCCGGAGGCATCGATCGAGGCCTGAAGCGCGATCGCAAACTGGATGCTCAGGCTCGTACAGCCATCGAAAGTGAGAGGCAGCGTCAGCGGTGCGCCCGGGCTCGGCAGCTGAATGCCGGCCGTGCCCGAGCAGCTCAAGAGCACCTGCCCGAGGTCGCCGCTCTCGGTCGTCGAGGCATGGTCGATCTCGAACGAAATCGACTGCCCCCCGGCCGGTGTGCCGGCGATCTTCAGCACGGGTCCTGGACGCATTCGCGTCACGAATCCCTCGTTCCAGCCGTTCTGCCAGTTCGTGAAGTTTGGATCGAACACGCCCGGCGTGATCGGGAAGTCCACGGAGCGCGTCGCACCCGCCAACACGACCGACTCGTCCGGCATCAGCACCGAGGAGCCCTGCGATGCCCCCGTCAAGCTGCCGAGAGACTCACTGGACAGGCCGCCGAGATAGGTGCCATAGCGAAGGCGAGAGAGATCGGCGTCGAGCAAGCACACGAAGCCATCGCTTCCGCCATTGAGGAACCGATCGTAGGCACCGGCCGTGGTCGGATGATCGGCCGACTCGGTTTCACCGGTCACCAGCACGTCACCATTCGAGAGCTGTGCAATCCGACCCGGAGCGTCTCGACCCGCGCCGCCCAGAACCGTCGAATGCAAGAGCGTCGATCCGGTCGCGTCAAACACCGAGACGAAGCTGTCGAAGGGAAAGGCGCCGTGCGTCTGCGAGTCGAAGGCGTCCGGCGTCACCGGGAACAGATAAGAGCTCGTGATGCCTGCCACCCACGGTCGATGCAGCGCATCCACGAAGATTGCGCTCCCCTTCTCGCTGCTCCAGCTGGCCGTCCCCAGCATCGTCGAGAAGATCAAGCTGCTCCCAGTCGGATCGAGCTTGAGCACGTAGGCGTCGTGTCCATTGACCACCGTGTCGTAGGCACTGGGCGTGGTCGGAAAGTCTGGCGACGATCCGAAACCAGTCACGTACGCGTGGTCCTGCTCGTCGAGGGCGACCGCTTCCGCGCCGTCGAATCCTGTGCCGCCAACGAACGTCGAGTAGAGCAATGCCGTCCCGGCGCTGTTCAGGCGCGTGACGAACCCGTCGGTGACATCGGACGGGCCGTTGTAGGTCGGGTCGAAGGCGCCGGGTGTGGACGGGTAGTCCGCCGAGCGTGTGTAGCCGACCACTGTGGCCTCACCGCCGCTTCCGACGACCAAGTCTAAGGCTACGTCATCACGCACGCCCCCCAGGTAGGTCGCGTACACCAGCGATGTGCCCGAGGCCGACACCCGGGCGACCCAGGCGTCGCCCTCCGCCGCGTAGGTGGTGTCGAAGGCGCCGGCCGTCACCGGTAGGTCGCTCGATGTCGTGCGGCCGCATACGTAGACGTCTCCGTCCGGACCTACGGCCAGACCACGGACGTCCTCGGAGCGACTGCCGCCCAGAAACGTCGCCCATACGATGGTCGATCCCAATGGGTCGATCTTTGCCACGAAGGCGTCGTCGAAACTGTTGATGGTCGTGTCGTAGGCGCCCGCCGTGACCGGGAAGTCCGGGGACGACGTGCTGCCCGCGACGTAGAGACCACCTCCAGCATCTCGCGCAACCTGAAGCCCGTTCTCGCCGCGATCTCCGCCGAGGTAGCTGCTCCACTCGAGATGTTGGGGAGCGGCGAGAACCGGTGTGAGACTCAAGCTGACCAGAAACGCCGAGAGCCGAATGAACGAGCGCGCGAGCGAGGCGTGCATGCTGGAAACCTCCTCTGGGGATAGAGAGGGTCACCACGCAATCGCTGCGCCGGTGGGGACAAGGCGTCGATTCCAAGTCCTCCAACGCCTTCCGCCGCTCCTCGTGTCGCACGGCCGTGAACCCGGCGCCCCCGTGTCACGGCCGGTGAAACAGACTGAAAGAGCCGTGTGTGGCGACGAGGAAGACACTGCCGCACGCGGACACGCAGGCAACGGTGTTCGCAAGCACAGGCCACGAGCGAGACCTCTCTCGCAGTCGACGAGCCCCAGCCATGGTGGCGGGCTCGATGAACCTGGTCTCTGGAGAGGCCAGGACGAAGCCGGGCCTGACATCGTATTGCTTGCCGCCTACTTGCCGCTTCTCGGGTCGGCCTTCGTGAACCGGAGCCGCTTGTTCTTCTGGTCGAAGGTCACGGCGAACTCCTTCAGCAGCGTCGAGCCGACGTTGCCGACCTGTGCGGCGACGAGCGGAGGAAGATCGGCGAAGCTGATCGAGGGGTTCGCGAACTCGTGTCCGGCGAGCTCGAGCGTTCCCGCGAGAGTCGCTCGGCGGAGCGACGCGCCTCCCATCGGGGTGCGGATCTGGCCCGCCGACACAGGAGCGGCCATGAGCGGAAGCTTTTCCTCGAACGCGTCGGTCAGGGTCAGCGTGCCGGGGGAGCCGGTGTCGAGGTGGACGGGGACCTTGACTCCTGCGACGTCGATTTCGAACTGAATCTGGCCCTGGTACTGGTAGGGGACGATCGTAGCGCCGGACTCCGGAAGAGTGCCTCGCTCGATGCGGAACTGTTTCGCGGGGAAGTCATAGGTGAAGAGGCAATCGGCGAAGAGCCCGATCCCCAGGATCCCGACCGGTGCGGTCGGACCCGGAAGGTACTTTCCGATGTCGTTGACGACCGCAGGGATGTGCGTCATCTCGACCGTGCCGATCGTCAGGGTCTCGAGCGCCAGACCCTTCCCCTTCAGCCCGGCGACCTCATGGTCCTCGCCGCCTTCGAGTCCGATCTCCGCCGCGACCCCTCGGTCGAGAATGACACTCAGGGAGCTCCCCGTGTCGACGATGAACCGATAGGGACCCTTGCCATTGACCTTCGCCGAAAGAATGGGCCGAGGACCCCAGCTCTCCATCGGGAGCGTCGCTCCCTTTTCAGGGACGACGGTCTCTCGAGGTGGCTTCGAGTACTTCAGGTCCTGCGGGCTCGGAGGGGCTTCTTGGGCCAGGGGCGAGAGGAGGAGGAGTGCCAGTAGGGGGGAGATCATGACCGTTCCTTTCGGTGTTTCGAGCTCTCAGTCGAGCTCTCCTGGTTCTTGCGGTGCAAGAAGACTGACCCAGCTGATCCAGCGTGAGCCGGGCGCTTTCTCGGAGGCGCGAAGCCGCTCGGTGAGGACCACCTCGACGATTGCATCGAGGTGATCGCGAATCTTCTGAACGGATTCCTCTCCCAGGCGAACGCGGTACCGCCGCACTTCGGGCTTCGGAACATCGCCGTTCTGGGCGACCTCGATGGCCGACTCGTAGTCTTTCTGAGCCTGACGGAGCAGTTGACGGGCGGCCCGGACGCGATGGCCACGTGCCTTCGGCGTCGAGAGGTCGAAGTCGATGATGACCGGGCGGCCGCAGACGTCGTAGATCGCCTCCGTGCGCGCACCGGAGCGCCGGCTGTCGACCTCTTGGATGATTCCAACGGACACCAGCTTGTGAAAGTGGTGATACAGCGAGTGCGGCGTCCGCTCCAGCTCCGCGGCGACCTCGGCGATGCTACCCGGCCCGAACAGCTCGAGCGTCTCGACGACCTCGAGCCGGACGGGTGAGAGCAGTGCTTCCCATTGCTTCGCTTTGTCGACGACGAGCTTGCTCACGATGTCCGTTGTACTGAGTGCGGGGCGCGCATGTTAGAAGATTAGACTCATCCTTTAATATGGCTCGTCCTTGCCTCGGGCTCGAGAAGACGCCCGGGCGCCTTCGCTCTCGTCTTCGCTCCTTCAGCGTGTGCGTCCGCGAAGCGAGTGCTCACCGCCTTCGAGCTCGACGGGATTCGCCGACGCGAGAGCGGTCGCTCGAGTCACCGGATGAGGCGCGCTGGCGACCGCGGCGATTGGCGCACTCTTCGGGGTCGTGGCCTGATCGCGGGTCTCGAATGACTGGCCGGGCCGCACATTTTTTCGGAGCGGACATTTTCTTGTCCTCTCGCGGCTCGGGAATCCACTCCTCCAGTCGAACGGTCACCACTCAGCCGCGCTCGCGGCTTTCGACTCCTGGAGGATCTTCCCATGAAAGCCATCGTCTTCGTCTTTGCCGTCATCATGCTCGTGGCCGTCCAGCTCGTCTTCAGTGCCGGCCCGAGCCCCGTCTTGGACGGTGACATCACGATCGATGCCTCGTCCGAGGCGGATGTCCCCTGCGCCGACTGCCCGGGTGGAACGGGCACTCGTCTCACCTACGACGTGACACTGGCGGCGAACGCCGAGAACCAAGGCGGCCAAGACTTCCACATCGAGGTCAACGACGCGCGCGCCTCGAACTTCGGCTGCTTTAATGTCGAGAAGCTGAGCCCTCAGGGCCAATGGGAGGACGCCTCTTGGGACGCGTCCCATGAGAGCCAGGTGGAGGGAAAGCGCAACGTTCACTACCTGAGCTTCTATCAGTCTCCGTTTGGCGGACAGACCCTCTCGAAAGGCGAGACGTTTCGCTTCTCGTTCGTATACTGCGGGTCGCGCAACAACCTTGACGACTCGATCGAGTTCATCGTTACCGATGACGCCAACGCACTCCCGGCCGTACCGGACGCGCAGGGGGATCGGTCCGACGTGCCCGACTCGGCCGGCACCGATGATCCGGCTTGGAAGGGGAAGAGCACGAAGGCGCCCGGCTCCAATGTCGGGTTCGTCTCTTGCCCAACGGGTGAAGAGATGACCTGCAGCTTCCAAGGGATTCCACAGCCGGGTCAGATCGTGAGCTGGACATGCCAGCTCGGAGATCCGAGCTCGGTGTCTCCGAACGCGATCGCTCAGATTCTGCTCAGCGTGAGCGGCACCGACATCCTCCCGCTGCCTGCCGGCCCGGCCGCCGTGTGCCTCACGCCCGACGCGATCACTTCGATCGTCCTGTCGCTCGGGCCAGTGTTCCAGGCGCCCATCGTGGCGGGCTTCGGATCGACGCCACCTTTCCCATGGCCCAACGTGCCGCCCGGCTTTCGAATCTACTCGGCCGGTGTCGCCCTCGATCTACAGCTCCAGTCGATCCCGTTCGCTTCGCCGACCATCGAGATCCTGACGCAGTGAATGAAGTGGGGCAGTTCGGAGGCTCGGCTTCAGCGGAGGCCGGGCCTCTTCTTCGGAGGCCAGGCTTCCTCTTCGGAGGCCAGGCTTCAGCCTGGTGGAAGGTCGACCGCCTCGAGTCGGTCCGAAGAGGCGAGTCCGGGATCATCGCGCCCGCTCTCTCCTCCCCGTCATTCGAGTGCGAATCTGCCCGCCGGCGACGATGATTGATGACCGCCGACTGGCCGGACTCCGTTCACGTCTCTGATTCTCCTCGCTGACACGGCTCGCCGCTGGGCGGGTGTGTGCCGGCTCTCTTTCCTCTCTTCGGATGCGACGTCGCCTCGTTAGAATGGTCATCGGTTCGGTGACCGCGGCGAGGCACCCGATGCAAGATCCATCCGCTCGAGACGATCTGTCTCTGGAGCTCGTACAGAGCATTCAGGCAGGAGACCATTCCGCTTGGGAGGCGCTGTATCTTCGCTACCGCGACCAGCTGCTACTGTCCATTCGCTGCCGTCTGGGTGCCGGGCTCCGCAATCGCCTCCAGTCGGAAGACATTCTCCACAGCGTCGTCCGTGAGGTGATCGCCTCCGAGCTGGCGGGCTTCGAGCCTCGAGGACCTCGATCCCTGGAGCGCTACCTGCATACCTGTGTCCTGAACAAGATCCGCTCCAAGGCCGCCTACTTCGGTGCGCAGAAGCGTACGGCGGACGTCCCGCTCTCGGACTCGATCCTCGAGCAGTTGCCCAACGATGAGCAGTCGGCGCCTCGCTACATGGACGCCGAGCGCTACGGCCGCCTCGAGCGAGCTCTGCTGCACCTGCCCGATCCGATGCGCGAGGTCGTGATCTTGCGAGCTGTCGAAGGGCTCTCGAATCAGGAGGCCGCGCGCGTGATCGACAAGACGACCGAAGCCACCTCGAAGCTCTACAACCGAGCGATCGCGCGCCTCGGGGTGACGACGCTCCGTCAAGGAGCCGCGCCATGACCGACGCGGAGCTCGAGAATGTCGTCGCCGAGTTTCTCGAGCGCCGTGAAGGAGAGCCGGACCTATCTCCCGAGGCGTTCGTTCGAGATCGGCTCGAGGGCGACGCAACGCTGGCCGCGATTCGACACACGCTCGACCTGCTGAGCCTCTTCCCGTCCGAATCTTCGCCACTCCTCCCTCTCGAGGCGAAACCCGATCACATCGGTCCGTATCGAGTGCATCAGACCATCGGGCGGGGAGGGATGGGCGTCGTCTACGAGGTCGAGCGCGAAGGAAAGCATTTCGCGTTGAAAGTGCACACACCGGCCCTGCATGCGCCGAGTCACGCCGGCAATCGATTCCAGCGCGAAGTGCTCGCACTCACGCAGCTGCGCCATCCTTCGATCGTCGCGGTCGAGGATTGGGGGGTTCACGATGGCTCGCCTTACGTGGTCATGGAGCTGCTCGAAGGAAAGGCGTTGAGCGAGCTCGACTCTGCGCCCCCGGCGAACGAAGCGGCGCGCATCGTGCGAGACCTCGCGCGCGCCGTCCACGCCGTGCATGGCGCCGGCTTGCTTCATCGCGATCTCAAGCCGAGCAACGTGATCCTGAGCCCGGACGGCTCGCCCGTCTTGATCGACTTCGGTCTGATCGCCGCTGAGGACCTGCCTTCGATGACGGCCGAAGGCGCACTCTTGGGCACGCCTCGATACATGGCGCCCGAGCAAGCCTCCGGCGAGCCCGTCGACGCGCGCACCGACGTCTATGCCCTGGGGTTGATCCTGTACGAGCTCGTGACGGGAACGGCACCCCGGGCGAGCGCCTCGCGCGATCGAGTGCTCGCCGTGGCTCGGTCGGGCGACTTGGTGCGGCCGCGTCGCTGCGCCGATGTTCCATCACCGCTCGAGCGCATCCTGCTTCAGGCGACCGCGAAGGAACCGGTGCTCCGGTACGACACCGCTGCGGACCTCGGCGCCGATCTCGACCGATACCTCCAAGGTCAGCCCGTCCACGCTCCGAGGCGTCACCCGTGGACCGGGCTCGTGAGGAGCATGGCTCGTCACCCGGCACGAGCGCTTCTCGGCGGGGCGGCCCTGATCCTCTTCGGGGTGGCCGTCGTGTCACTCCTCCAGCGACCCGACGACCTGGGCCGAGCTGCCGCCGCGCAGCGAGAGACTGACGAGGCCGTGCATGCGTGGTTCGAAGGCGACATCGAGGCGTCGCAGGAGGCGCTCGTGCGGGCTCTTCAGAGGCCCCACCTCGACCCGAGCGTTCGAGCGCTCGCGGCCCATCTCGGTCTCGAAGCCGACGCGAGTGATGCCGAAGCCCGAGCTCTGAGTGGAGTGTTGAACCAGTGGGAGACCGACGATCGTGCAATCGCATTCGATGCGCTCGTGGCTCTTCGAGAAGCGGGGCATGGGTCGACTTTGCACTCGCTGCTGCTCGGCTTCGCTGCCTCCGAGCACGGGGACCTGAAGATCGCCGAGCGTGAGCTGCGCACAGCGGCTCAGCACTTGAAGGCCTCTCCGATGTTGGCACTCGAGCTGGGGAGAGTGCTGCTGCGGCGAGGAGATCCGACCGCGGCTCGGCGTGAGCTGGAGCGGGCGGTCGAGCTGGATGCCGAGTCTTCGGATGCGTGGGCGGCACTGGCTGATTGTTGCGGCGCGCTGGGTGACCTCGATGCCGGTGTCGATGCGGCGCGGCGTGCGCTCGCGGCGGCGCCCGACCGACCGGCGAGAGCGCGCCGAGTCTTGGCCGGCATCCTGGATCGCCGCGGCGCACCCGAGGAGAGAGAGGAAGCTCGAAGCCTCTTCGAGGAGCTCTTGGCCGAAGACCCGCGCGACGCAGCAGCGCTCTTCGGCCGGGCCGTCGGGCTCGATCGCGATCACCGGATCGACGAAGCCGCCCGCGACTACCGAAAGGCGTTTGAGGTCGACTCGGATCACTCACGCGCCGCGCTCTACCTCGCCAACCTGCTCTCGGGAGCCCATCGCGGCGTGTGTGCCTCGTGCGACGCGGCGTTCGCCGGGCACCCCGAGCTGCTCGACGAGTCCCAAGCCGAGCGATACTTGCTGCAAGGCCTCCGCGCAGATGGAGGACGCACCGAGTCTTTTCATCGCGTCGCACTCGAGATCGCGCTGCGACTCCAAGATCGAAACGGCGTAATTCAGGGACTCGAGGATCTCATCGGCACTGGCGAGCGAACGCCGGAGATCCTGCGCCTGGTCGATCTCCAGCGCAACATCGAGGCCCGCGGCATTCGGAAGTAGGGCCGGCGTCGAGTCGGTGGCGCACCCGGATTGAACCGAGCCGCGCCCGATGACGCGACACCTGGAAGATGGATGCCACCGAGTGTGACCGCTCGTTCTGGGACGCCCGAGCCGACGATCGCAAGTAAGCGGGAAAGAGATTCGGCCCGTCGTAGCCGAAACCGGATCATCGCACGGGTGCGCTTCGACCGGACGACTTTGCCTGATGGAGCAGCTGCTGGAGCTCCTCCACGATCTTCGAGTGCTTGTGGAACAGGTTCTGGGTCTCGCCAGGATCTTGGCCGAGGTGATAGAGCTGGCCGGGCGCGTCGGGGGTCAACTCGGGGAGAGCGTACTGCTTCAGCGGGCTCCGACCGTAGTTGTTGCCTCCGGATCCCTTGTGATCCAAGTACTTCCAGGGGCCCCGGCGAATGGAGAGGGCCAGGCTGATCGTCTGTTGGAGGAGATAGGGACGCACCGCCGCCTCGGGCTTCCCGAGCAAGATCGGGGACAGGTCGAAGCTGTCTTCGGCTGCATCGTTCGGGAGCTCTGCTCCGACGATCGCCGCGCAGGTGGCCATGACGTCGGTCAAGCTCACGAGCTGCTCGGAGATCGTGCCCGGCTGCACGCGGCCCGGCCAACGGACGATGAGGGGCGTTCGATGCCCGCCCTCCCATTGATCCCGCTTCATGCCTCGCCAGGGACGCGCGCCGTCGTGCTCGTGATCGGCCCTCATGTTCACGATGCTCGTGACCTCGGGTCCATTGTCGCTTCCGAAGATGACGACGGTGTCCTGCGCGAGACCGAGGCGCTCGAGGGTCTTCAAGAGCTCGCCGACGATGAAGTCCATCTCGAAGAGAAAGTCGCCGTGCGGTCCGGCCTTCGTCTTGCCCTGGAAGTCCGGCGCCGGGAACGAAGGCAGATGAACGGCCTGCATCGAGTGGAAGAGGAAAAAGGGCTGATCCGGCTTCTCCTTCGCATGCTGCTCGAGGAACTGCTGGCTCTTCTTCAAGAAGAGCAGATCGACGCTCTCGAGATCGAAGTCCGGCGAGATCATTCCGCGGCGGTTGTCGTGAGCGTAGGCATGCTTGGGCAGCGGCCCGTGGTCGAGCTGCCGGGTCGGGGGCACCGGGACGCGGTCCTGGTCGATGAAGGAGTAGAGCCAGTCAGTGGTCGGGCAGCAGGCCGTCCCGAAGAAGCGATCAAACCCCCGATGGATCGGTCCGTCGGGAATCGGCCGGCTGAAGTCGACGAGGCGCACGCGCTCGAGAGCGGGTCCGCCCGCTCGCCAATCCTGGGGCCGATCTTTGGCAACTTCGGCCGCGTACGCCGGCTCACCGCCGCGCGTGAAGAACGTCATGCCGAGGTGCCACTTGCCGATGCAGGCCGTTGTGTAGCCGCTGTCTCGCAGCATCTGCGGAAGCGTCAATCGCCCCTCTTCGATTAACGCCGGGCCCCCGACGCCGGAGAAGACGCCCCGGTATCCCGTGCGGAAGCACATGCGACCGGTGAGCACGCTGTATCGAGACGGCGTGCAGACGGTCGAAGGGCTGTGCGCATCCGTGAACCGCATCCCCTCGGACGCGAGACGGTCGAGGCTCGGGGTCGGTGCCTTGGCTTGGTCGTTGTAGCAACCGACGTCGCCGTAGCCGAGGTCATCGGCGAGGATGAAGACGATGTTGGGCTGAGCGAAGGAGGCACCCGGAACGATCAGCCACCACAAGGCGGCGACGAGGCGAGCCATGAACGTCTCCTCGAAATGCACTCTCGGTCATCAGGCGGGAGGGCTCACGCTATCATGCTCGGCGCGCCTTCGTCACGCCTGGCCAGCACCGACGGTCGCGGCCGGGTGATGGGCGACATGCGTCGGACCGTCGAAGAGATCGGAAGGATGCCACCGTCGAGGCACTCGAGTGATCGTCGCTTGACCCGTCGTGTGACTTTCCAGAGTATTGCGGCTTGGCCCTGACCCTGTCCGAGTAACTCGATCGAGGAATGATCGCGATGAAGCCTCAGCAGCGAATCCACTGGGCGGTGCTCGTTCTTGCCGGCAGCCTCATCGGGACGCCTGGGGCTTCTGCTCAGACGGTTGCGGCACGAGACGTGTTCCCGGGCGAGAGCTGGGAAAACTACGAGCAACCCGAAGACGCCGGCTACTCATCCGAGAAGCTCCAAGCGATCCGGCAATACGTGATCGACGAGATGCACACGACGGGCCTGGTGATCGTTGTCGGTGGCAAAGTGCTTGGCCAGTTCGGGGACGTCGAAGAGCTCAGCTACCTGGCTTCCTGTCGCAAGAGCGTCCTGGCCATGCTCTACGGCAAGTACGTTCAAGAGGGCGTGATCGACCTCGATCGCACCCTCGCCGATCTCGGAATGAACGACGTGGGAGGCCTGCTGCCGATCGAAAAGACCGCTACCGTTCGCCACCTCATCACGGCCCGCTCCGGGGTCTACCACCCTGCCTCGAATGGGGGGGACAGCTCGGCCGATGCTCCCGAGCGTGGCTCACAGAAGCCGGGCGAGTACTTCCTCTACAACAACTGGGACTTCAACGCCGCCGGCGCCGCCTTCGAGCTGATGACGAAGAAGAACATCTACGACGCCTTGCAGGAAGACCTCGCCGCTCCCATCGGCATGCAAGACTTCGATCGCTTCGCCCAAACGAAGACGGGGGACCTCACACGCTCCCAGTACCCGGCTTATCACGTTTGGCTGTCCACTCGCGACATGGCACGGCTCGGACACCTGATGCTGCGAGAGGGCAATTGGAAGGGTCGGCAGGTCGTCTCCAAGAAGTGGATCCGCGAGATGGTCGGCGTCACCACTCCGGTGAGCGAGATGAACCCGCCGAAGATCCGCTCGCGAGGATTCGGCTACGGCACCATGTGGTGGCTGTGGGACGGGCCCCAGGTGAAGGATCCGTTCGTGGGTGGGTACACGGCCAAAGGGTACATGGGCCAGTACATCACCATCCTGCCGAAGCTCGACCTGGTCGTTGCCCACAAGACCAAGTCCGATTATGGGCGCTTCACGAGCTGGCAGTCCTACGTGGGCTTCCTCGAGCGCCTCATCGACGCCCGCTTGGAGGGCAACCAGCGCTAGCGTGCGCTGGCATGCGCGCGGTGGTGAGTGTCGGCAAGGACGGCCGGCTGCTGGCTGATGGCTTCAGGCCGTACGGCGGCGTCTGACAGTCGCCCGACCGCGTTTTCGCTCTGCCGGCTCGGGCAGGATCTCGGCGCGAAGGAACGCGCGCGTTGCCGCACCGGCGCTGATTGCGAGCCCGACGCCTCCCGCGGCCAAACCAAACCTCAGCTGGCCCAGGCCGAACTGTGCTCCGATCGCGAGCATCAGGATCAGCATCGATACGAGGATCGATCCGGAGTTGGTCATCGCCTCGGACTGGGAGAACTTCCGGCTGAACGGGAGGACCCAGCGGAGCTGAGGAAGAATGAGAGTCGTCAGGGTGACGATCATGCCGGTTGCGAAAGCGAGGTCGAGCACCGTCGCCCAGCCGCCGAAGGCGAGGCTGACGACCCACAGAATGCAGGTCGGTATCATCAGGAAACGGACGAGCAGCGCTCCAAGCACTCCCTTGAGAAACTCCGCGGCCTCATGATCGTCGAGATCGTTTAGGCACCAGCCGGCTTCGAAGTGCTCCGAGAAACGCATGTTGTTGGCGACGATCATGACGGCGAAGAACGATGCGTAGATCAGAAACGGGAGCGCTCGGGTGAAGAAGCTCATCGAGCCATCGATGGACCCCAGGGCCAGCAAGGGGATCAGCGTCATGCCGAGACGTCAGCTTCATTTGGAGCAGGGCGCGAAACGGCTCGTACTCGACGCCCGCCCACGTGAAGTCCCTGCGAAAGCGGTCGCACAGGCCAAGCAGAAAGTCGACGAGTGGAGGTACCCGCCCTGCCGATCCGATCCCCTGAGCCCGGAGAGCTTGCCTTCGTCCTCTCCTATCCGAATCAGATGGGCGTGAGCGACACGGGACAGGTGGTCTACGGCAACGCCTACGCCGACTCGCCGCTGGCACCGATCGTCTTGGTCGCGAAGGTGCGCGACGACTCGCCGTTGAGCCTCGATCCCATCGCCGGGTCGCTCGCCATGGGCGGCGCGAGCGGAGGGGCGATCGTGAATCGTGCCGGCGAGCTGATCGGCGTGCTCAGTGGCAGCGAGTGGATCCCCCGGCGCGATGGCGCCGAGTACTGGATCAGCGGTGCGACCGTCGAGGCGTTCGCCGATCGGCTCACGGATCGCAAGGAGTGAAGGCGTTGGGAGACAGCTCGGCGGCCCGCCCGCCTACCGCTTGGTGGCTTGGGCCTGAGCGCGCTTCTTGTACTGCTCCCAGGCGAAGGACTCGGGGAACAGGTCGGCGATCTTTACGTTGTGGGCGCCCTTGGCGAGCTCCGCCGCCAGGTCGATCTCGACCGAGTGCTGGTAGTCGTGGAAGTGGTAGAGCGTCACCGTGCGCTTCTTGAGGTCGTAGATGTTTGAGTAGAGAGTGGAGACGCGGCCCTCTTGGCGAACTCGAGCCAGGATGCGTTCGAAGAGGTCGACGCTAGGAGTCACGTCGCCGGCGAGCATCGAGTCGATGACGGAATAGCGCGGGCACGTGTACTCTGAGCGCTCGAGGCCATGCTGGTAGAAGTTGGTCGTGATTTGATAGTCGTCGCTTTTTCTAACGAAGTGGTCGCCCTCGATGATGACCGAGTCTCCCGTCGCATCGGCGAACTGGAGCTGGGCCGCGGCCATGAAGCTGGGCACGTCGTGGCGCTTCCAAAGGGCGATCGCTTCCTCGACCGTCGCACACGTCCGCAGCGTCTCGTCGATGAGGTTGCCGGAGAAAGTCTGACCCGTGCGACCCGCGATCTTCTGCTTCGGAGTCGCGGCGCCGTCGAAGAACAGACCCTTCTCGTTCATGCCGCCCTGCGGGAATCCATTGCCGAAGCCGAAGAACACGCAGCCGAGCCGCCCTTCCTCGGCCGGCACGAACCACATGTGCGTGTCCGGATCGAGGTAGTCTTCGTTGTTGCCGGCGAGCACGACGCCGTTGCGAGCGCACATGAAGAACGAGCAGGCCGGAGACAGCGGCTGAAGTAGTAGAAGGAGCGCGAGCGCGAGCGTGGCTAGGAGGAGTCGACGCATGGTGAGAGCTCCGAGTTTTCGGCTTCGGTGGGCACTGCCCTCGACGGGCCAAGACCTCATCATGCAACGGCGCAGTGCTCAGGTCGAGAGGACGAAGCCGAGGCCGGGACTTGCCTGGCGGACTCGCACGACAGACTCGATGCTGACGAGTGGCAGGATGAAGGTCGATGAGTGATCGAAGGCTCTTCGTGTACGGGAGCTTGCTTCGCGGCGAGCGACATCACGGGTTTCTGAGGGATGCGAAAGGAGGCGAGACCGTGCGTACCGAGGACGGATACGCGCTGGTCGACCTGGGACCCTATCCGGGACTCGTCGCCGAAGGCTCGGAGCGGGTTGTCGGGGAGCTGCACCTCGTCGACGCGAGCACCCTGGCCGCGTTGGATCGGCTCGAGGAACATCCCCAGGTCTATCGCCGGAGCGAGATTCGGCTCAGCGATGGATCCGCAGCCGAGGCGTACCTTTTTCCGGGCCAATTGGCGGAAGGTCGGCCGCGAGTGTCGGGCGGTGATTGGCGCATCCATCGCCGCGAGCGAGACTCGGGCTGATGTCCTGACCCGGACGGGTCCTCCTCAAAGCTTCGCGGCCACGCTAGAATCGGCGCCGTTCGATCAGTACCGCCTGGGAGGGGTGACATGGCAGCCGTTCGAGGAATGCTGTCCCGCGACGAGCTCGTCGGTCTCGTCGAGAGCGGTGACATCGAGACCGTGCTCGTCGCTTTCTCCGACCTGTATGGGCGGCTCATGGGCAAGCGTTACGACGCGAGCTTCTTTCTGGAGAGCGTCGCGGATCACGGCAGCCACGCCTGCGACTATCTGTTGACGGTCGACATGGAGATGGAGCCGGTGCCGGGCTACCGCTTCGCCAACTGGGAGCGCGGCTACGGCGATTTCGCGCTGCGCCCCGACCTCGAGACGCTCCGCCGGGCAACCTGGTTGGATCGCACGGCGATGGTTCTCTGCGACGTCGTTCAGGAACGGGACGGGAGTTGGCTCCGGGAAGCACCGCGCTCGATCTTACGATCTCAGATCGACCGACTCTCGAAGGCCGGATTCACCGCGTCAGCGGGCTCCGAGCTCGAGTACTTCCTCTTCGAGAACGGCTATCGCGAGGCGGCCCAGAAGCACTACGCCGATCTGCGTCCCGCCGGTTGGTACCTCGAGGATTACCATCTTCAACAGGGCGCTCGGGAGGAGTCCTTCAATGCAGCGGCGCGCCGACACCTGCGCGATTCCGGAGTGCCGGTCGAAGGCTCGAAAGGCGAGTGGGGCCTCGGGCAGCAGGAGCTCAATGTGCGTTACGCCGAGGTCCTGACCATGGCGGATCGACATGCAGTCTACAAGCAGTGCCTCAAGGAGCTGGCCGATTCCCTCGGAGTCAGCGTGACCTTCATGGCGAAGTTCGCGTCCGACCAGGCCGGCTCGAGCTGCCATGTGCATCTGAGCTTGAGGAACGAGAGCGGCGAGGCGTTCCCGGGCGAGGGAGCCTTGGGGCCCGTGCACTGCAGCGAGGTCTTTCGGTGGTTCTTGGGTGGCTGGATCGCCCACGTGCCCGAGCTGATGGTCTTCTACGCACCGACCATCAACTCGTACAAGCGCTATCAGGCGGGCTCCTGGGCACCGACGCGGCTTGGTTGGAGCGTCGACAATCGGACCGCAGGGTTTCGCGTCGTCGGTCACGGCGACAGCCTGCGGATCGAGTGCCGCATTCCCGGCGCCGACTGCAACCCGTACCTCACCTACGCGGCCGCGATCGCGTCGGGGCTCGACGGCATCGAGAATCAGATCGAGCCGCCGGAAGTGTTCGAGGGCAACATCTACGAGGCGGAAGCGCTGCCACGCGTGCCTGGCTCCCTTCGGGAAGCCAACGCCCTGTTCGCCGAGAGCGGCTTCGCCCGCTCGGTCTTCGGGGACGCGGTGGTCGATCACTACGCCCATTTCTTCGCAACCGAGCAGGCCGCATACGATCAGGCCGTGACGGACTGGGAGCGGCGGCGCTACTTCGAGAGGATCTGAGCATGCGTCTCCAGGACAAGGTCGCACTCATCACGGGCGCGGCGAGCGGGATCGGTCTCGAGTCGGCGCGCCGCTTCGTTCAGGAAGGGGCGCGTGTGACGGTCGTCGATGTCGACGAAGCGGCCGGCGAGCGCGCGGCTGCGGAGCTGAAAGATCGTGGCCACTTCGTGCGGGCCGATGTCTCCCGGGCCAAGGACTGCGAGCACATGGTCGCCGAAGCGGAGAGGCAGTTTGGTCAGCTCGATATCCTCTTCAACAACGCCGGCATCATGGACAGCGGCGACGACGACGCGATCGCGACCGAGGAGGACGTCTGGGATCGCACGATGGCGATCAACCTCAAGGGCGTGTACCTCGGCTGCAAGTACGGCATCCCGGCGCTGCGCCGCGCGGGCGGCGGCGCGATCATCAACACTGCGTCCTTCGTGGCTCTCCTCGGCGCCGCCACCCCACAGATCGCCTACACGGCCAGCAAGGGCGGGGTCCTCGCGATGACTCGCGAGCTGGCGGTCATCCATGCGCGCGAGAAGATTCGCGTCAACGCGCTCTGCCCGGGACCGCTGCGCACCGAGCTGTTGATGAAGTTCCTCGACACCGAGGAGAAGAAGCAGCGCCGCCTCGTGCACATCCCCATGGGACGATTCGGCGAGGCCAAGGAGATGGCCGACGCCGCCGTCTTCCTCGCCTCGGAAGAGGCGTCCTACCTGACCGGAGCCACCTTCTCCGTCGATGGCGGCATCACCGCCGCCTACGTCACACCGGAGTAGCGTTCGCGCCGCGACTCAGCCGAGGCGCCGCGACTCAGGCGAGGGAACGGAGACGCGAACGGAATTCGGCTTGTCGAGCGAGCTTTGTTCGTCGCACGCCGTCGGGCCGTGAAACGATGGTCCGGCAATGACGAGAGAGCGGACGCGAGGGAAAGGTACAGAAGAGAGTCCTCGTCGTGCCGCGAGCGTAACGAGCGGGCTGAAGCCGGGGGTCCGAAGAGGTGAAGGAACGGAGACTCGAATCGATCGCGAGCGTAACGAGCCGGCTGAGTCGACATCCCTGAATTGGACGAAGAACCTCAGCGCCGAAAGTGGATCGCCTTGCGCCGCGTCAGGTGAAAGAACCCGTGCGGCGAAAGCGTCGAGCCCTTGCCGCTGTCACCCCAGCCCGTCCACGGGAGCGCGGGGTCGAGGTAGTCGCATCGGTTCTGGTAGATCGTTCCGGCATTCAGATCGCGGCCGAATCGCTCGGCGCGCCCGGCATCCCGAGTCCAGACTGACGCGGTCAACCCGAAGCGGGAGTCGTTCATGAGCTGGACGGCTTCGTCATCCGAAGCCACCTTCGCGATCGGCAGGATCGGACCGAAGCTCTCCTCCTGCATGACCTCCGCATCGTTCGGCACGTCGACGAGCAGGGTGGGCGGGAAGAGGTTCGCGCTCGTGTCCGGAACCCGCTGTCCCCCCGTGATCAACCGGGCGCCGCGGCCGAGGGCGTCTTTCACTTGTGCTTCGAGAAACTCGAGCGCCGGCCGCGAGGCCAAGGGACCGAGCGTCGAGTCTTCGTCGAGCGGATTGCCCATCTTCAGCGCGGCGAGCGCTGCGGAGGCGCGGGTGAGGACCTCGTCGTAGACGGATTCGTGGACGTAGGCTCGTTCGACGGCACAGCAGGATTGCCCGGCGTTGTAGCAGGCACCGTCGACGATGCCGGCGACGGCGAGCTCGAGATCGGCGTCGGCCGCGATGAAAGCGGGATCCTTGCCGCCGAGCTCCAACCCGACGTCGATGAAGCGATCGGCGGCGGCGCGATGCACCGCCCGGCCTCCTTCGACCGATCCGGTGAAGGCGACGTGCGCGATCCGTGTGTCGCGGACCAGTGCGGCCGTCTCGGCATGGCTGAGAACCAAGGTGCCCAGCAAGCCGGGCGGGAGGTTCGTTGAGAAGGCCTCCTCGAAGTGCTGCCCACAGCGCGGAGTTTTCGCGCTGTGCTTCAGGAGCACCGCATTCCCGGCCAAGAGCGCGGGGATCACGACGTTCTCGGGAATGATGAGCGGGTAGTTCCAGGCCGCGAGATTCAGGACGACTCCCAACGGCGCATGCTCGATGCGGCGCTCGAAGCCTTCCTTGGCAGGAAGGACGTCGGGCGCGAGCGTCGCCTCAGCGATAGAGAGGAGGTACTCGGCGCGCTCTTTGAAAGAGCCGATCTCGTTTCTGCTCTCGCGAATCGGCTTGCCCATCTGAAGCGTGACCTCGCGAGCGATCGCCTCGCCGTTGGCGAGGAATCTCTCGAGTCCGAGTCGAACGAGGCGCACGCGCTCCCCAACTGCCACGTGCCTCCAGGCCTCTTGGGCATCGACGGCCGCGCCGAGCTTGCGGGAGAGGCTGGTTGCATCGTCAGAGAGCACTTGGAAAGCGACGCTCTGATCGAAGGGGTTGATCACTTCGAGCATTCAGAAGACTCCTCGGTTGGGATCGCTCGGACGCCGAGATTGAACCACGGAGCCCGGGCCGAGGCACGTGAGATCCGTCGAGGGTGACCCCAGGCTGCGGCCGGGCTTCGCCCGTCCTGGCCTGGGGCTGGATGATGTCGGCCCTTCAGGCCGAGCAACCGCCGTTCAACCATCGTCGAAAGACCCGGCGGCGGATTGGTCGTGGGCGAACGATCCTCACCTGGGACCGCGGGCGGCCGTGGTGGCGAGGTCGAAGGCGACTTCGTTCGCCTTCGAGGGCTTGTTGAAGCCGCTCAGCTTGCGCACGAACTGGAGTGCCGCCGCCGCGATCTCCTCGTCGCTGGCTGGAGGCTCGAAGTTGAACAGCGTCTTGATGTTTCGGCACATGAGTCGGGCTTCCTCAGTAGGTGAGCGGAGGCCTTGATCCTACTTCTCACTCCCGACCGTGCAAGCGATCGCACTCGAGACGTCACGAGACCGCTGCTCGGACCTTGTCTCGATCGATCCGAATTCGGAAGATGGTCCGACGTGGCACTCGATGGGATCACGGCCCGGAGGACGTCGTGGAGCTGGCTCGCCTGCAGAAGAGACTGACGCTGTACATCATCGCTCACGCGCTGATCGTGCCGCTGTTCCTCTCGGTGATCTACTTGGCCGCCTGGCGCGCGTCGAGCTTCCTCGGTCACTGGCCGAGGATGGGGGTCGAGGCGCCCGAGTACCTCGTCCGCCGGGACGACACTTTCGAGAAACTGTATGAGGGCACGAAGGTTCTGGGATTGTTTGCCATGAACTTCGTTCCGCTGGGTCTCCTCTTCTTGACGTTCTGCATTCGTAGCCGACGAGCCCTCATCGCGTGGATCCTCGGATGGGCCTCCTACGCGCTCTTCTGGATCGTCATCGCCTGCGAGCCCACGGACACGATCACCTGGTGGCTCGTCTGATGGCAGCCTCGAAGACGCTGCCCAGGAGTATCTGGACTTCGATCAAGGCGCCGCCAAGGAATCCGTCCTCGATCCGCATGGAATGATCGGCTAGCCGCCGAGATCCGTTCCGCAGCCGCCGCACGGAACGATCCTGGTTTTCATCGTCGCGGGCGTCAGCTCCGCGGACCTCGTCGGCTTTCGTCGATTCGGACGTCGGTGGGGTCCGCTGCGTGGACGCACTCCGGCTCGTTTCCGAGGTCTCCACCTGGACGGCCAATCGCAGTGCGCGGCTTCGATCAGTGCTTCTTTGCCTGAGCCACCACAAGGTGGACGTCGTAGTGGACGGTGCTGCGATCGTGGAGGCGAGCGTGCCACGGGACGTGGAGCTCTTCACCCGTCAGCTCCAGGCCGGCAACCGATTGCGGATGAGCGTCGGGTGTGAGAAGGGCCTTCAGAAACGGCTCGCTGGCGCCGTGCTCTTCGCCGCGTTGCGAGTGGCCGCCGATCCAAGCCTCGATCGGTGTCACGCCGTTCGACCAGTCGTAGGGTGTCGAGAGGATCGCCGAGGCGCCGGGTCGCAGCACCTCACCGATGCCCACGAGCAGCTCGCGCGGCGAGCGCGCGCAGTCGATCACGTTCAGCGCCGAGACGAGCCCGAAGGTGCCGGACGAGAACGGGAGTGCCAACGCGTCGCAGATCCAGAAGTCCACGCGTGAGGCGCTCGGCATCGCCGCCGCAAACTCGCGGCGATCGTAGACGATCCCGACTCGCCGCCGCGGGTAACGGACGACGCTCTCTTCCAACACATGGCGCGCGACGCCGAGCATCGAGAAGTTGAGGTCGATGCCCAGGACCAGGCCGCCTGCCCGATCGGCCAGCTCGAAGCTCGTGCGGCCGACGGCGCAACCGATGCCGAGGACCGGGCCCTCGGGGTCACCGCCGAGCAACTGAAGCCCGCGTCCGAGGCAACGAACGGCGGCGCCAGGCTGCGGTGCCTCAGGTCGGGCGACTTCTTCCGGGTCGAGGTCACCCCATTGGTCCCAGGCATAGGTACTGAGGTGCTGGCGCGTCGCATCGTGGTGAGTGCTGGGTCCGATGCAATCGCCAAGTAAGCTCTCTACGGCATCCGGCAGATCGTGACGCGCGAAAAGGTGGGGTTGATTCTCCGTGACGTAGCTTCGGATGTCCGGCACCAAGAGGGGAGTGCCATCGACGATCGGATACTCGAGGCGGCACTCGGGAGCCGTGCAATGCAGAATGCCGTCGGCGATGCCGGTGTGGGTCTCGCGCAGGATCGAAGCGATCGCGAGTGGGCTGTCGAGCGCTCGGTCGCGGCGGCAGCGCGGGCAGACCGGCTTGAGCGCCTCGAAGTGCTCGGGCCGCATGCCCGCTAGCCCCCGATCATCACCGTCGGGCAGCCAGGCGGCAGGATCTTGCCGACGGGGCTCGGAATGGGAGCGACGCAGCTCGCGTGCGCGCTGAGATCATTGACGCGCGCCGCGGGGACGCCTTCGATCATGACCGTCGCCGAGCCCTTACTGATGACGCCCGGGCCGGCGGGCACGCATCCGGGTAACGTGCAGGGTCCCGACATGTCGCCCACGCGAGCGGCGGGCGCGCCCCCGATCATGACGGTGGCAGCACCCTTCACGATCGCCAACGGCAGAGCCGGATGCGGCACCGGCGTCGGAACCGGCGCGGCCGGATGGATGGGCGCATGGCAGTGCGGCGCGTCCTGCTTGATCATGTCGCCGAGGCGTGCCGCCTGTGCCATGCGTCGTTTCTCGTGGTAGGAGTGGAACGGATTGAGGACCGCATCATATCCCGATCGGTCCCCGCCGGCAGTCCGAATCGTGGAGGGCGTTCGTGCCGAGGTGGGATGGCCTCGGTTCAGCCCGCCTCGAGCCTGAGGAGGTCCGGCGGCTACTTGCCTTGGACGACCATCTCCGTCGCGATGAACTGGCCGCCTTCGAGCCGGCCGGCGGATTGCGCCTGGATACCGTCCTGCCCGCACCATTCCATGTGGCCCAGTCCGAGATCCTCGCTGTTGGCGATCTCGTGGTGCTTCCCGTCGATCGCCACGTAGTTGCCGCACTTGCCGACGCTCTCGAGCGAGCAGCCACAGGCGACCGGGCGCACCTGAGAGGCGACCTCGACCGTCTTCGTGTCCTGGGAGGAGTTCGCGACGGTCTTCGTGTCCTGGGAGGAGTTCGCGGTCTCGGTGGACTCGCCGCTGCACGCGACGAGTGCCAATGCCAACAGAGTCGAGAGCAAGCGCATGGGATCACCTGTGAAGAATGAATGGAGTGCCGGGCCCGGACTGAAACGATAGGCGACGTCTGTTGCGAGATCAATGGGTGGGTTGCGCGACCGACGAAGGAAGTCGTGGCGCCGATGTCTCCCACTGTCCCACCCGCACCAACGGAAACGCCTCGCCGCCGACGATGCGGAGGGCGGTGGGGCGCTAGCCGCCGCTGCCCACGGCCGTCTCGATCTCGGTCGACGTGACACTGCAGTGAGAGCGGGGCGCTGGTCGCCGACCCCGCCGTGCTCACAGTCGCAGCCTGCGCAACCTAGGCGCATCAGACACCGCAGGCTACGATGATCGAACGAGCTCGAGTCCGCTCCTGCGGTTCGGGCACCCGTTCGGAAGAGGGAGCCGGTCATGCCGTTGACTGTCATCTGCGATTGTGGGCATCGTTTTCGTGTGGCCGACGAGCTCGCGGGGCGAAAGGGAAAGTGCTCGAGCTGTGGCAAGGTGCTGACCGTGCCGATGGTCGGCGAAGCCGAGTCGCCCCCTCGCCCGGCCCGCAACTGGGTCGTGGGCGTCGGGATCGCGGTCGCACTCGCGGCGGTGATCGCGGTCTTCTGGGCGGTCTTCGGGAGTGGAGACGATCCGAATGGGGGCCCTGGCGAATCGCATTCGAACGACTCCACCGCTCGAGCAGGGGCGGTGGGCGCTTCGACCGGCAATCCCGAGCCCGCGCGTGATCGAGCACTTACCGGACGTGGCGCCCGTGAGCCGGAACGCTCGGAGGAGACGCGGTCGGACGCTCCGGAACGAGTAATGCCCGAACCCGGTGAAGAGGGAGTCGACCTGTACGACGCGGTTGCCGCCAATCGAATCTCGATCTCGGTGACCTTTGATGACGTGGAAGCCCGACCGTACGACGCGCGTTGGATCGTGCGGCAGGCCTCGCCGAGCAGCGAGCCCCTTCGAATCGTGGTGAGGCCGGGCACCGTCGTGCAAGGAGCGGAGAACTCGGTCACGATGTTCGACGAGCTCCGGTTCGAGGTCGGTGGATCGGGCGCGGACGTGGCGAGGGCTGACGTCAAGATGTATCGACTCTGGATCCCGGGGCCGGAGCACGATCTCGGCACGACCTTTCAGACGCTCGCCCGACCGACGGACCTGATGCGCAGTGTTTGCCGGCTCGAGAGCACTCGAAGCGCGGACGACACGTCCCGTCAGGTGGCGGTTTGGATCACGCACGGGAGGGAGAACCCCGACCCGGTCTATCGCTCGACCAAGCAGCTCCACGTGAGATACGTCAGCAATCATCGGAAGAAGGACGGCACCGTTCTGAGAACGGACCCCTTCCAGATCACCCGTGAGAAGTGGTTCGCCACAATTCCGCTGGTCGAGAGTGAGCTCAAGAAGTTCTCGGCGGCCCAGCGCGCCGAGATCAATCGAAAGAGCGCCGAGCAGCAGAAGCGCCTTCAGGAGGAGGTCGCGGCTCGCGTCGCGGCGTCGAAGAGGTCGAAGACCGAGCCGAAGACCGGACAGGAATCCGAGCGGCCTCGGAACGGGATCTTCGCGATCGAGAACCCCGGAAGCTGCGAGGGGGACAACGTCACGCTTTGCTACCTGGAGAAGCGGGGTCAGATCCTGCGCTCCTTGAAGTACCAATGGCGGCTGAGCGGACCGCCGCAGCCATATGCGATGTTGCGGGATGCCCACTACCGCGAGGCACTGGCCGAGGTCGACGCGATGGAAGCCGCTCTCGTGAAAAGCACGGGGCGGCGAGTCGATTTGAATCTGCGCCTCTTCTTCGAGCTCGAGCGCGCCATGTTCCTCCAGAACGTGAGGGATCGAGAACGCGCGATGACGGAATCCGTTCGCAAGCTCAAGGAGGCCTACACGAACGGGCGAGACGCGGACATGGATCCGCAGATGGAGGCGGCCTTGGGGGGCCTCGTCGAGCTCTGGAAGCAGCAGGCCAAGTTCCGCTTTCACGCGCGCATCGTTCAGGAGAGCTACCGAGAGCTCCAGTCCTGGTGGAAGAAGGAGTATGGTGCGAACGTTGCCGAGCGAATGGCCGCCGCCTTTCAGAGCGCGGACGAGGCCGAGTACCTCTCGGACGAAGCGACGGCCTGGATGCAAGCGCACTATCCAAACGTCTATCCGCAGAGTCTCCTCCCGAACCCCGTCGCACCGAATGTTCCGGCCGAGGCGCTCGAGCTCGCGAAGTCGGAAGGTCGAGAAGCCAAGGCGTTGATCAGAAGTGGACATGCCCTGCAATTCGGCAAGGGCGTCGACCCGGACCCGAAGCAAGCGCTCCTCCACTATCACGCGGCCGCGTCGCTCGGCTCGGCGGAAGGCCAGTACCTCACCGGAGCGATGTATGAGAACGGCACCGGAGTGAAGCAAGACTACGACGCCGCGAGAGCGTGGTATGCCATGGCGGCTCGCAACAAGTTCGCGCGCGCCGGCTTCCGGTTGGGCGCGATGGTCTTCGACGGCAAAGCGGCACCCGCCAACCCGCGCGAGGCGAGCCTGTGGTTCGAGTGGGCCGCCGACCGGGGCGATCCAGAAGCCGCCTTCGCTCAGGGCATGATCTTCTACAAAGGAGTCGTCGGGAGAAAGAACTACGAGATGGCTCACGAGCTCTTCTCGAAGGCGGCCCAGAAGAAGTATCCGCCGGCACAGCACCAGCTCGGGGACCTCTACAACCGCGGGCGGGGCGTGCGGGCGAACGCCGAAACGAGCCTCGACTGGTACACGCGCGCCGCCAACCAAGGCTTCTCGCCTTCGATCGGTGTGCTGGGCGTCTACTACGAGACCCAGGAAGACTATCGCAATGCGCTGAAGTGGTACCGCAAAGGCGCCGAGCTCGGAAACGGAACGGGCATCTACGGCATGGGGTCGCTCTATTACCACGGCAATGGCGTGAAGCAGGACAAGAAGAAGGCCCTCGACTGGTGGATCCGATCCGCGAATCAGGGTGCCACCGAGGCCCAGAAGAACGTTCGCCGCATGCTCCAGAAGGGGGACGGTGTCCCCGCGGACCCGGCTCGGCTCCAAGAGCTGCGTGCGAGCTGGCCGAAGCAGAGGCCCCCGTCCCTGGATCCGTTCTCGAGAATGATCCTGAAGGCCGGCATTCGCTCAGCGATCGAGTCGCTCCGAGAGGACGGGTAGGCGAAGTTCAGGCGAGAACCGCGCGCGGAAACCGGGAGAGAGCCGTGAAGGGCGAGCTCGATCGCAAGCGTGAAAGCCGCGCGCGCAGCAACGCGAGCGTAAAAGCCGCGCGCAGCAACGCGGGGGTGAAAGCCGCGCGCGCAGCAAGCGGATCCGACGCAATCCGTCGAAGATCGTCGCCCGCTCCCGCCGGATTCGACGGCCGCTGGAGTCCCTTCGGTCGCTAAGAGCCACGACCGAAGGGAGTGGGGCCCTGGAGCCAGCGAAGTCTCCTCTGCCCGATAATTCACGCCAGATTGCGTACGCTGCCGTCCCTGGGTATCCTCAACCGAACCGGCAAGGTGGGAGGGCGATTTGGCAGATGTGACTTCTGAGCGCAGGCCAGTCTTCGGCCAAGACTCCCGGCGCCATCGCACGCTCGCCGCGGGTGCGCGCGTTCGGGTTCGCGGCGAGGAGTGGCTCGTACGGTCGGTGCGGCAGTCCTCCGATGGGACGACCGCCGTGCATGTCACCGGGCTCTCGGAGCTGGTGCGGCAGAAGGACGCCATCTTCCTCGAGGCGCTCGACACCATCGAAGAGCTCCGGCCCGAGGAGACGGACCTCGTCGCGGACGACTCGCCGCGCTACCGGCGCTCGCGGCTCTACCTCGAGACGCTGCTGCGGCGCACGCCGCCGGCGGGGGCGGGGATCACGCTGGGGCATCTCGGGGCGATGAAGCGCACCAACTACCAGCTCCAGCCCACCGTCAAGGCGCTCTCCCAGCTCCGCCCGCGCATCCTCCTCGCCGACGGCGTCGGTCTCGGCAAGACCATCGAGGTGGGGGTGCTGCTCACCGAGCTCATCGAGCGCGGCCGCGGAGATCGCATCCTGGTCGTCGCCCTCAAGTCCATCCTGGCGCAGTTCCAGGAAGAGCTCTGGGCCCGCTTCACCATCCCCTTGGTGCGGCTCGACTCGGTCGGCATCCAGCGCGTGCAGTCGAAGATCCCCTCCAACATGAACCCCTTCTACCACTTCGATCGCGTCATCATCTCGATCGACACGCTCAAGAAGGACGCCAAGTACCGCCGCTACCTCGAGGCCTGCCGCTGGGACGTCGTCGTCATCGACGAGTGCCAGAACGTCGCCATCCGCACCCGCGGCAGCCAGTCCGCCATGGCCCAGCGCGCTCGCCTCGCCCAATTGCTGGCCCGGCAGAGTGACGCCCTCGTCCTCACCTCGGCCACGCCCCATGACGGGAGCTCCAAGAGCTTCGCGAGCATCGTTCGCCTGCTCGAGCCCACCGCCATCGCCGACGAGAACGACTACGGCAAGGACGAGGTCGAGGACTACTTCCTGCGCCGCTTCAAGAAGGACATCTCTCACGAGGTCGAGGACGAGTTCCCCGAGCGCCGGCTCGAGCTCCGGAAGATGGCCGCCTCCCCTCAGGAAGACACTGTCTTCGAGGCGCTCGATCAGATCACCTTCCAGACCATCGATCGCCGCCGCTCGAAGGGCCGGGGCATCTTGTTCCGGACGGGACTGCTCAAGGCGTTCCTCTCCTCGCCCGACGCTTGCCTCGAGACCGTGGAGCACCGACTGAAGCATGCGGACCTCCAGGTCGAGGACGCGGCTGCCGAGCACGACCGTGAGGTGCTCACCACTCTCCTGCAGAAGCTCGAGAAGGTTCGGGGTGACGCCTTCTGCAAGTACACGAAGCTCCTCGAGCATCTCCGCGACCTCGGCTTCGATCAGAAGAAGAGCCCCGAGCGCATCGTCATCTTCTCCGAGCGCCTCGCCACGCTCCGCTTCCTCGCCGAGCGCCTGACGAAGGACCTCGGCCTGGCGAAGGACGCGCTCGAGACCTTCCACGGCTCCCTCGACGACCAGAAGCAGCAGGGCCTCGTGAAGAGCTTCGGCAGCGAGTCCAGTCCCGTTCGCATCCTCCTGGCCTCCGACGCCGCTTCCGAAGGCATCAACCTGCACTTCTTCTGCCACCGGATGATCCACTTCGATCTGCCCTGGTCGCTCATCACTCTCGAGCAGCGCAACGGCCGCATCGACCGCTTCGGCCAGCGTCAGACGCCCGAGCTGACCTACTTGCTGACCATCCCTTCGAACCCGAAGCTCCAAGGCGACCTGCGCGTGCTCGAGCGCCTGATCGAGAAGGAGCAGAACGCGCACCTCAACCTGGGCGATGTGGCCTGGCTCATGAAGCTCCACGACCCGGCCCTCGAGGAGGAGCGCATCGCCGAGGCCATCCAGGAACACGAGGACCCCGAACAAGTCCTCCCCGACCAGGACGACACCTTCGACTTCATGCAGATGCTCCTGGGCGACGGCCAGCAAGAATCCCAGGCCGTCGAGATCGCCGAGCGCCTGCGCCTCTACCCGGACGACCTCGACTTCGCGCGCGATGCCTTCGAGGAGATCGAAGAGGTCGACGAGGAGCACCTCGTCTGGCACGACCATCTTCAGGGCTTCGAGCTCACGCCGACGCCCGATCTCCTGCGCCGCTTCGACACCTTGCCACCCGAGCTCCGCCAGCAGGACTCGCTCAAGCTCACGGCCGATCGCGACCGGGTCATGAAGGCCCTCGAGGACTCCCGCGAGGACGAGGGCCGCTGGCCCGAGTGGCAGCTCTTTTGGGAGCAGCACCCCGTCGCCGAGTGGCTCGACGACCGCGTCCTCGGCGCCTTCGCCGCCCACGAGGCACCGGTCCTCCGCATGGCGCGCGGCATCGAGCCCGGCCAGCGCTACGTCCTCATCCAGGGCCAAGTCAGCAACGGCCGCAGCCAGCCCGTCCTCGTCGAATGGTTCGCCGTCCGCTTCCAAGGCGACCGCCGAGACGGCATCGAGCCCTTCCAAGACCTCGCCCGCCGCACCGGCCTCACCGAGCAAACCGCCAACCCCGGCGGCGAGCTGGTCGACCACGAGCGAGCCGAGCTGAAAGAGCTCCTCCCCGAAGCGGTCGCGGCGGGGAGGGAGCACCTCGACAGCTTGCGGAACCAGCGCGCCGCCACGCTCTCCGCGCCCCTCCGCGAGGGCCTCTCGAAGCTCCGCGACTGGAAGGACAAGCGCCTCGCCCTCTTGGACGAGCGGCGCGCCAAGAAGGCGGAGAAGGGCACCCTCCGCAAGGACGAGAAGCGCCGCCTCGAGGACCAACGCCTCGCCGCCGAGCGCCTCTACGACTCTCGCCGCCAGTGGATCGAAGAAGGCATGCGCACGAGCCAAGAACCGTACCTGCGAGTCGCCGCCATCCTGGTCCCGCACGGGAGGGGAGCGTGAGGGCGCCGGTGGCAAAACGGATCTTCACCTCGTATCCCCCGGCTTCAGCCGGGTTGGATCCCCGGCTTCAGCCGGGCCGAGTGGGTGGCGTCACCCCGTATCCCCCGGCTTCAGCCGGGTTGGTTCCCCGGCTTCAGCCGGGCCGAGTGGGACGGAGTGATGTCCACAAGCCATCGGACGTCCCGCCCGAACCGACACCGTCGACCTCGCCTCGTAGACTCGCCCTCCCCATGGTCATGGGCCGCACGACGTCCACCCGCGAGGCCCGAAGGGCCCTGGAGTTTGGCCATTTAGCTGGGGCCTTCGGTGTCTAGGTGCAGGGCGAAGGCCCGAAGGGCCGGCAAGCGTGTAGCCCAGGGTGAGGTGGAGGTGAGCGCAGCGAGCCCCCACCTCACCCTGGGTTCTCGGGCCACAATGAACCCCATGCCGGAGAGCCCTGAAAGGGCGAAAGCGGCGAGCACCACGCGCGATCACCGTCCACCGAATCACCGCTCACCCTTCACCGGCCGGAGCCCCGAGTAATGGCCCTCGACCTCACCGGCATCGAGAACGTCGAGTTCTACTCCGCGCACTACCTCGACGCGGTGCTCGAGGGCGACCTGAAGGAGCTCTTCCAGCGCTGGCGCCGCGAAAAAGACGAAGCCGCCCGCAAGCTGCCCTGGGAATCCGTCGGCGCTCTGGCCAATCGCTACTTCGCCGCGGCCGCCCAAGCCGACGCCGAGCGCGAGCCGCTCGAGCGCTGGCAAGCGGCGCGCGAGTTCCACGCCCACCTCATCGAGGCTCTCGGCTACGCATACAAGCCCACCGCCGAGCCTCTGGACAACGACGAAGTCATCCCGACCCTCGCCGCGATCCGCAAGGACGGTCAACCGTACCTCTGGATCGTCGACGCGCCGTTCTCCCAAGACTCCCAAGACGAGGACCCGCTCGACCAGCCGATCCTCCCCGAGCAGCTCCCGGCCGACGCCCAGGGCGCCGCACTCCCGACCGACACCTGGAAGACCCTCTTCGACGAGCGCCTGTTCCGTCTCGATCACGCTCCGCGCTGGGTCCTGTTCCTCGCCGGGCGAGAGGCGCTCCTCATCGAGAAGCACAAGTGGCCTCAGGGGCGACTGCTCCGGTTCGACCTCGGCGAGCTCCTGGGCCGGCGGCAGCGCACGGCGCTTCAGGCGCTCTGCGGCCTGGTCCACAAAGACACCCTTGCCCCCGACGACGGCCTCTGTCTCCACGACACCCTCGAAGAGAGCTCGCACAAGCACGCCTTCGCGGTCTCGGGCGACCTCAAGCACGGCGTCCGCCGCGCCGTCGAGCTCATCGCCAACGAAGCCATCGGTTACCGCCGCGAGGTGCAGCGCGCGGGTGTCTTCAACGAGGCCGAGCTCGCGCCCAAGTTGACCGAGGAGTGCCTCACCTGGCTCTACCGGCTCCTGTTCTTGTTCTATGTGGAGGCAAGGGGCGGGGAGCTGGGCGTAGTGCCGATGAAGGCGGATGCCTACCGGCAAGGGTACAGCCTCGAGACGCTGCGCGACCTCGAGCTCGTTCCGCTCACCACCGAGGCCGCCCGCAACGGCAACTACCTGCACGAGAGCTTGCAGATCCTCTTCCGCCTGGTGAACGAGGGCTACCGGCCGGCCACCCAGACCGCGCTCGGCTTCGACGATCCCTATCACGAGTCCTTGCGCCTCGATGGCCTGCGCAGCCCGCTGTTCGACGACGAGCGCTTCGAGATCCTGCGCGGGGTCAAGCTCCGGAACCACGTCCTCCAAGAAGTGCTCCAGCTCCTCTCGCTGTCCGCGGAGAAGAAGAAGAAGATCCGAGGCCGCATCTCCTACGCGCAGCTCGGCATCAACCAGCTCGGCGCCGTGTACGAGGGCCTGCTCTCGTACTCGGGCTTCTTCGCCGATGAGGACCTGTACGAAGTGGCGGCCAAGGACGAGTGCGTCAGCCTTTCGGGCAAGTCCGCGGCCGAGCGCGAGGCACTCAAGTCCTACTTCGTCCCGGCGAGCCGGATCGACGACTACGAGGACGCCGAGATCGTCCAGGATGAGCACGGCCGCAAGGTCATCCACAAGAAGGGCAGCTTCATCTTCCGCCTCGCCGGCCGCAACCGCGAGAAGTCGGCCAGCTACTACACGCCCGAGGTGCTCACCCGCTGCCTGGTCAAGTACGCCCTCAAGGAGCTTCTCGAGGACGAGGCCGGCCAGCCTGAGAAGACGGCGGACGAGATCCTGGATCTCACCATCTGCGAGCCCGCCATGGGCAGCAGCGCGTTCTTGATCGAGGCCATCGACCAGCTCGCCGATCGCTACCTCGAGGCGAGGCAGGAGGAGCTCGGGATCGACATCCCGGCCGAGCACTACCAGCGCCACAAGCGCCGTGTGAGGGCTAGGCTCGCCACCAGCAACTGCTACGGCGTCGACCTCAACCCCACCGCCGTCGAGCTCGCCAAGGTCTCCCTCTGGCTCGCCACCCTCCACGAGAACGGCAAGTGCCCCTGGTTCGGCCTGCGGCTAGCGACGGGCAACTCCCTCATCGGCGCTCGCCGCGAGGTCTTCGACTCCGCCGACGTCACCCGCAAGGGCACCAAGGACCACCCCAACTACCTCGGCCTGGTGCCGAAGGAAGTCTCTTTCTCGGAGTGCGCTCGCGAGCGCAGCGAGCTTGCGCCCGATAGCGCGGCGACTCACGACCTCCCCAAGCAGCCCGTCGACTACACGATCCCTCCGCGCCCCGACAAAACCGTCTACCACTTCCTCCTCCCCGCCGAAGGCATGGCCGCCTTCGACAAGGACAAGGTCGTCAAATCCCTCGCCCCGGACGACGTCGCCCGCATCAAGACCTGGCGCAAGGACTTCCTCGCGCCCTTCACCAAAGCCGACGCCAAGCGCCTCGAGCGCCTCTCGGACGCGGTCGACAAGCTCTGGGAGCAAGTCTGCCGCGAGCGCCTCCTCGCCATCCGCGAGACCGGCGACCGCATCCCAGTCTTCGGCGAGGAAGGGCATCAGGACCCCGAGGAACACTTCGAGCGCAACGAGGCGCTCTTGGTCGCCGACCAGGAGCAAGTCGCGCGAACGCTCGAAGACAAGAGCTCAGCGTACCGAAGGCTCAAGCTGGTGATGGATGCCTGGAGCGCGCTCTGGTTCTGGCCGATCCAGAAGAGCCACCTGCTGCCGTCCCGCGAAGAGTGGCTCGCCGCCCTCGAGCTGGTGCTCTTGGGCCGCGTCGAGGCTCAACCGATGCAGCTCGGCCTCTTCGACGAGGCGATCGAGAAGGCTGAGGACGTCCCCGACACCGATCTCACCGTTGGCGAGGTCTGGAGCGAAGAGGGGGGAGGCACGGCGACCCAGACGAAGTCGAGCCGCGTGCAGAAGCTCAAGGCGCTCTCCCGCGCCTTCGAGGATCGTCGAAGCAAGTACGCCGAGACCTGCGGCCTCGCAGACACCCAGGCGATCGTCGCCCAATCCCCGTTCCTCGCCGAAGCCGAGCAGGTGGCGCAAAGAGTCCGCTTCCACCACTGGCCGTTGCGGTTCGCCGAAGTCTACGCCGAGCGCGGCGGCTTCGACCTGATCGTCGGGAACCCACCCTGGGTCCTGCTCTCGTTCGACGAGAAGGGCGTGATCTCCGATTACGAGCCCTCAGTCGCCATCCGCAAGCTCTCGGCGACTAAGGTCAGCAAGCTCCGCGATGCCTTCGCGGGTAGTGAGGAGCGGAAGGATGCTTATCTGACCGAGCTCGAGACCCAGGACGGAAGCCAGCACTTCCTCGGCGCCCTCCAGAGCTACCCGCTGCTTCAAGGCATGAAGGCCAACCTCTACAAGGCGTTCATCACACGCGGGTGGGGGAATCTCTCCGCCAGCGGCGTGATGGGGCTCCTACATCCCGAGGGCGTGTACGACGATCCGAGGGGTGGCGCGTTGCGGGAGCAGCTCTATCCGAGGCTTATGGAACATTACCAGTTCATCAACGAACTCAGCCTATTCCCGATCGGCCACCAACGAAAGTACGGAGTCAGTCTGTATGGCCCTCCTGGTGGGGCGATCTCGTTCTGGAGCATGTCCAACCTATTTCATCCTTCAACGGTTGATGCCTCGTGGAGGCATGATCGTCACGGACCCGTTCCAGGGTTCAAAGATGAAAAGGACCGGTTCTGTACCATTGGACATCGCAGCCGCCTCCTCGAGATCGACGAAGCCCGCCTCGAGCTTTTCGCCCGCCTCTACGACGAGCTCGACACGCCACCGCGCCAAGCGCGCCTGCCGGTCGTTCACAGCGAAGAGATCGTCAACGTTCTGGAGAAGCTCTCCAAGCAGCCGCGCAAGCTGGGCGACCTTACAGATCAGTACTTCCCGACCCAGCACTGGAACGAGACCAACTCGCAGCAGGACGGCACGATCCGCCGCGAGACCCGGTACGCCAACGGCCCCGAAGAGTGGGTCCTCCAGGGCCCGCACTTCTACGTCGGCACACCGTTCAACAAGACGCCGAACGAAGGCTGCAAGAGCAAGGGCGACTACACCGCGATCGACCTCACTGCCATCGAAGACGACTACCTCCCCCGCACCAACTACGTCCCCGCCTGCCCCCCCGAAGAATACCGCCGCCGCACCCCCAAATGGAACGACCGCCCCGTCACCGACTTCTACCGGCACGTCAACAGAACGATGGTTTCTCCAACGGGGGAGAGAACGCTCGTTGGCTGCCTGATTCCGCCCTCGGTCGCACACGTGGACTTGGGCTTCTCCATCGCGATGAAGGATCCGAGGATACTGCTCTTGTTCGCCGCGATGTGCGCATCCATCCCGGTCGACTTCTTCGTGAAGACCACGGGCAAGAGCCATGTACGCCAAGAAGTAGCGTCGACGATCCCGCTTCCTACGACAGAGCTCGAGCAGGCTATGTGCTCACGAGTTCTTCAACTCAACGCCCTTTCGCCGTCCTACGCGACTCTTCAATCTGCGGCGCAGGAAGCCGGCCTCGTGGTGCCCTGGACCTGGTCGAGGAGCGAAAGGCGGCTTGCCCCACCAGTAAACGAGGCCACATGGTCGAGACGCTCGGCCCTCCGAACCGACCTCGAGCGCCGCCAAGCCCTGGTGGAAATCGACGTGCTGGCAGCGATGGCCCTCGGCCTGACGCTCGAAGAGCTCCTGACGATCTACCGCGTCCAGTTCCCCGTCCTCCAGCAGTACGAAAGGGAGCGCCAGTACGACCAACACGGAAGGATCGTCCCGACCCACCGCACCGCCAGCGGAAGGCCCGCCGTCGACCTCGTCAAGCTGGCCAGGGACCTCCAAGAGCAAGTCGGCTTCGACACGAAGATCGCCTACGAGCCCAACTCCGAAGCCCACCAAGCCCTCGCCCAAAAGAAGATCAAGCTCCCCAAGCGAGACGCGGACATCCTGGGCGTCCCCGAACGCTGCCAAATGTCCGACCTCCTCACCGAAACGAAGGTCCGCTGGCACACCGCCTCCCACCCCGAAGGCCAAGACCACCCCCTGATAGCCCTCCGCTACACCGACCCCGGCCTCGAGCCCCGCCTCGAGCGAACCTACCCCACCCCCTGGACCCGCCACGACCGCGAAGCCGACTATCGAATCGCGTGGCAAGCGTTCAGCGCGGACCCACAAGTTGGACAAACTGGAGAGCAATCCAACAAAGAACCATAAGAGGAGAGATGCATGGAGCCGCTCGCAATCACTGCCATCGTCGTCGTCGTACTGTTCCTATGGGGGCGGAGCTGGGTTTTCCCACCCGAAAGGAAGCTCCTGATGTTTTGCACCCAGAAGTTTGCCGAAGCCCAAGGGGCTTGGTGCGGCGCTGGAGAACCCCTCGGTGAGTTCCTTCCGAAAGCCGGCCTCATCCACATCCTCCGGTCTCGGTATCCGAGCTGGACTGTCGAGCAGGCGCTCGAGCTCATTAACGCGAATGCCATCGAGGGTCCGTGGCAGATGGCACTTGTTCTCTGCAAGCGTGACATGCCGGAGCGCCTTCCGCGTCTCATGGCGTACCTCGAGTGGAAAGCGGCCCGTTGATTCCAGGTTCTTGCTATAGGGAGGAAGGATGTTCTTCAGGAAGAGAAAGCGAAAAGTCGAGAAGCCGCCGATTGAAATCGGAAGGGACCTTGTAGGGCTTCTGAACTTGATGACGACCAACGTCGAAAAGGATGTCAGCGATCAATGGGAAGACCTGGCGAGCCATGCGGGAGAGCGGCGTCTCCGAGCTGAAGTACGCTGTGTTGGTCTGGCTGGCGTTGAGTTTGGCGTATGGCTAGCTCTTGCCTCGAACGACGATACGCGGTCGCTTGTCTTGGACGGTTTCTGGGGAGACATCCGAGCGGGTCTAGAGAGCGAATTCGGGCACGAAGAGGCTGAGGAAGCCATGGCAGCTCTGGGACAGCGCGCGATGTACTACGCTGAGGCCGCAAAAAAGCCGCACCAGAATGGGCCCCATTGGACCGTGGGGAGTGCCTTTGGCGATAGCATCGGTTGCCCGCGAAGCATCGTTTCAACCATGTTTGGAGGCGCGGTGGTGTTTCATTCGATCGCGATGGCAACGAGCGACTACATCAATGACCATCTTTAGGCAGGCATTTCAGTACGTCAATGCGAGCGGCTGGCCCGCCATCGGCCTCGTTAAGCTGGCCGCGGATTCACGAGCACGCCGGTTTCGACTCAAGGGCCGCCTTTGACCGCGGCGCCGAAGCCCAACAGGCCTCGAACCCAGAAGAGAGAACCTACCCCACCCCCTGGACTCGTTGCGACCGCGAGGACGACTACGGAGTCGCGTGGGAGGCCTTCGAGAAGCTCCCAACCGAGCGATGAAACACGAAACGATGGAGCGTCAGCCGAGATGTTCCCACCAGAGCAAGCAATCTTGATGTTCTGCGTACACAAGTACGAGGAAGCCCACGGCACGTGGGCAGGGGCAGGGAAGCCCTTGGGGATCTTCATCCCCAAGACCGGTCTCATCCACGCTGTGCGGTCCCGGTATCCAACCTGGAGTGTCGAAGAAGCCCTCGCCTTCATCCGTGAACACGGCATCGAGGGGCCATACGACTTGGCGCTGGCTCTTTGTGCCCGCGAGATTCCGGAGCGCCTACCTCAGCTCGTGGCCTACCTCGAGTGGAAACAGCGACGATCTGTCAATCTTGGCATGGCGCCCGAGTCAGAAGACTTGCATCAGGACCCTAGCGAAGAGTGGGAAGACGATCGCGCGGAGGGAGGCGGATCGGGTTCATCGAGGCTCGAAGAGCTCGAGGAACGGCTGGAGAAGGTTGAGGAGACATTGTCTCACTTTGCCTTTTCGCTTGGCACACTTCTGAATCAGAACGGACTCGGTGATGTCGCCGTTCGAGTCTTCAACAAGCAGTGCAGGCGGATTGGTGGTAAGAGTTGTCTGGTTTACGACGTCGAGTACGTCTCGTACTTACCCAGGGTGACGCGGTCAGTGCAAGGGAGCATGCTCTTCTGCATCGATGACGATGACGAGGAGCCAAAAGTGATCATTCGCTCGTCAATCGATCAACCGCTGGTGCCCGGAGAAACGCTCATCGTTGAAGGGCTGGGCTTCGAATTGCGCTCCCTGGGAGACGTAAAGGACTGGATAATCCAGACTCCATTCGACTCGATGACCATCGAGTTCGAGATCGACTCCATCAAGTACGCTGACGGAGTTTGCGAAGATCGAACCACTGGCCGCGTCTGGCAGGAGGGAACCTGATGATCCTGCGTAGAAACTTGAGCGGTAGGCAGCCCGCCGTCGACCTCGTCAAGCTCGCCAAGGAACTGAGCGAGCAAGCCGGCTTTGACACCAAGACCACCTACGAGCCCAACTCCGAAGCCCACCAAGCCCTCGCCGAGAAGAAGATCAAGCTCCCCAAACGAGACGCCGACATCCTCGGCGTCCCCGAACGCTGCCAAATGTCCGACCTCCTCACCGAAACCAAAGTCCGCTGGCACACCGAAGCCCACCCCGAAGGCCAAGACCACCCCCTGATAGCCCTCCGCTACACCGACCCCGGCCTCGAGCCCTGGATGGAACGAACCTACCCCACCCCCTGGACCCGCCACGACCGCGAGGAAGACTACCGCACCGCCTGGGAGGCCTTCGCAGGGGTCGGTGGGGGAGCCGATGAAGGTTGACGGTTTTCAGGGTGACGACGTGGCGCTAGCATCGGTCCCCGGCTCGGACATCTCTGCACGACGGCCGTGCGGCGAGCAGAAAAAATTGAGAGGCTGAACCCGTGGTAGATCCTCGCTGGAAGGGCGCTCGCTGGTGGAAGTTCGACTTCCACACCCACACACCAGCTTCCAAGGACTACGGCAAGGGCCCGGATCAGGAAGTCCTCCGGAGTCGCTCGCCTCGCGAGTGGTTGCTCGATTTCATGCGGGCCGGGATCGACTGCGTTGCCGTGACCGACCACAACACGGGCGAGTGGATCGATCGACTTCGGGAGGCCTTGAGTGAGCTCGAGTCCGAGCGTCCCGAAGGCTTCCGTGAGCTGACGCTGTTCCCAGGGGTCGAGATCACCGTCAACGGCGGGGTCCATGTCTTGGCGATCCTTCCCTCGAACAGTACAGCGTCGAAGGTGACCGCTCTTCTCGGGGCCGTGAAGTTCGCTGGCACCGACGGAGACAACGATGGCGTCACCCAGAGGTCCTTTCCTGACGTCATTGCGGAGATCATCGAAGCCGGAGGGATCGCGATTCCGGCGCACGTCGACGGTCCCAAAGGGCTCTTCGAGCTACCAGGCACGACTCTCGCTCCGCTGCTGGACAGCTTGCACCTCTTCGCCATGGAAGTGCTGGATTCCCAGCTCACGAAGCCAGAGCTGTACACACAGAAGCAGTTGGACTGGACGGAGGTGCTCGGATCGGACTCCCACCACCCGTGTCCGCTCGCTGATCACCCTGACCCTCGCTACCCAGGAAGCCACTTCACCTGGGTGAAGATGGGCGAGCCGACTCTCGAGGGGCTCCGACTTGCCCTGATCGATGGACGGCTGTCCGTGAGGCGCTCGGACGAGGAGCCCGGCGATCCGAACGCGCACGGGGCTCTGCGGATCGAATCGGTCGACGTGCGAAACGCTCGGTACATGGGGCGAAAGGAGCCATTCACCCTCGGGTTGAATCCGTGGCTCAATGCGATCGTTGGCGGGCGTGGAACGGGAAAGTCCTCGCTCATCGAGTTCCTCCGGATCGCGATGCGCCGCGACAAGGAGTTGCCCGAGGAGCTCCGAGGCGAGTTCGACAAGTACGGCCGTGTCTACCCGAACCGCCATGATGGCGGTCTCCTGGCCTCGGGCGCCGAGATACGAGTGCAGTATCGGAAGGATGGCCAACGCTACCGGATTCAGTGGAGTGAGAAGGGGGACTTGCCCGCCATCGAGGAGGAGCTCGACGGCGAATGGCGCGAGGCGAAGGGAGAGATCACCGAACGGTTTCCGATACGGATCTTCAGCCAGAAGCAGATCTTCCACTTGGCCAAGGCGCCGCGGGCGTTGCTCGGGGTCGTCGACGAGGCCGAAGACGTCGACCGCAGGAGCTGGCGGTCCCGATGGAATGAAGAGGAGAGTCGCTTTCTCTCGCTGCGGGCCCGAGCGCGTGAGATCGATGCGGGGCTCGCCGAAAAGAGCGCTCTCGAAGGCCGACTAGCAGACGTGAAGCGACAGTTGACCATCTTCGAGGAGACGGGCCATGCCGGGGTCCTGAAGTCCTACCAGCAGCGGCAAAGGCAGCAGCGTGCGATCCAGTCTTGGATGGGCCAATGGGCCGACACTGGCGTACAGCTTAGGCAAGTCGCCGAAGGCGTGCTGCCGGACGAGCTCGATGAGTCCACCTTGGAAGCGGAGCCGGAGGAAGCCCGCGAGATCTTTGGGAAGGCCCGAAGTGCTCGGAACCGCCTCGATGAGATTCGCGGCAAGCTCATGGAGCTGGCGTCCCAGGCCGACGAGGTGCTCGCCGAGTGGGCAGATTCCCTCGGCAAGACTGCCTGGAGCAGGCGCTACGTAGATTCGGTCGAGGCTTACGAGGAGCTGAAGGAGCGCTTGGCCCGAGAAGAGGCCGGCGATCCATCGGCGTATGGCGAGAAAGTCCAGGAGCGACAGGCCCTCGAGCAGCGCCTGGCGAACATCGAGGAGCGCCGAGAGCAGGCGAGCCGGTTGAGGCAGCAGGCGCAAGAGGGCCTGGAGCGGTTGAAGGAGCTGAGACGCGAGCTGACTCAGTCGCGCCGAGCTTTTCTGGAACGAGTGCTGAGCGAGAACGCTTACGTGCAAATCGAGGTCGTGCCTTTTGGGGCTCGAGAGGCCGTCGAAGCCGAGCTTCGAAAGCTACTCCAGCGTGAGAACGGCGGATTCGAGAAGGACATTGGAGAGCGTGAAGACGCTGGGCTTCGCGGGCAGATCTATGAACACGGGAGTGAGGCAGAGGAGATCGAGCGGGGGCTTCGGTCCATGAAGGACAGAGTCCGCAGCATCGCCGAAGACGGACAGGACAAGCCACCAGTCGCCGATCAGCGGTTCGCAGCTCATCTCGCCAAGCTGCCCCCGGAGAGCCTCGACCGGCTCGATGCCTGGTTTCCAGAAGACTCCCTGGCGGTTCAGTACAGTCCCACCGGCGACGGGAAAAAGCCCCGCGCGATCGAGGATGGCTCACCGGGTCAGAAGACGGCGGCGCTCCTGGCTTTCCTGTTGTCCTACGGGAACGAGCCGCTGGTGCTCGATCAGCCCGAGGACGATCTCGACAATCACTTGATCTACGAGCTGATCGTCCGGCAGCTTCGTGAGGTGAAGCGGCACCGCCAGGTCCTCATCGTGACGCACAATCCCAACATCGTGGTCAATGGAGACGCGGAGCTCGTGGCAGGGCTCAGAGTTCGCGAGGGCCAAACAGAGTTGGAGTGCTTTGGCAGCTTGCAGGAGAAGGCCGTTCGAGAGTGCATCTGCCAGGTGATGGAGGGTGGACGCGAGGCTTTTGAGCAGCGTTATCGCCGTATCGCTTTGGAGAGTCGCCGTGTATGACAGTCACGAGGAGCTGCTGGCCAAGGTCAGGCTGGGCGAGGACACCACTCTCGAGCTCAAAGAGATTCGATTCAAGGGCGACCGAGTCGCGGATCCGAAGCGCGACGACTTGGCCGATGAGATCGCCGCCATCGCCAACACTCGCGACGGCGTGCTGATCCTCGGCGTGGATGACAAGACGCGCGAGATCCTGGGCGTCTCGGTGGAGCATCTCGAGGCCGTCGAGCGATTCGTTTACGAGATCTGCAATCAGAGCATTCAGCCGCCGGTGCTCTTCCAGTCGGTGCGCATGGAGTTGTCGGATGTGACCGGTACGAGCCGCGCCATCCAGAAGATCGACGTGCCGCGGAGCCTGTACGTGCACGAGAGCCCGGGAGGTTACTTTCATCGACAGGGCAGCTCGAAGCGAAGGATGCCGCCTGACGTCCTGGCTCGACTGTTCCAGCAGCGGAGTCAAGCGCGCTTGATCCGATTCGATGAACAACCGGTGCCGGGAGCGCGCTTCTCGGATCTCGCGGAACCTCTCTGGAGACGCTTCGTCCGAGGTGCGCTGGACGAAGGGGAGTCGATGCTACGCAAGATGAAGATCCTGACGGAGGCCGACTCCGGGCAAGTGCATCCGAGTGTTGCGGGGATCTTGGCGTGCGCTACGGAGCCATCTGTCTGGCTGCCGGGGGCCTTCATCATGGCCGTCCGCTACCGAGGGAATCGTCCAGACTCGAATTATCAAATCGACGCTCAGGACATCACCGGCCCCGTTGATCGCCAGGTCTCGGAGGCCTTGGCCTTCGTCAGACGGAACTCTCGAGTCGCGGCTGAGAAGCGACCTGGTCGAGTCGAGAAGCAAGAATACAGCATGCGCGCTGTCTTCGAGGCGGTCGTCAATGCTGTTGCACATCGAGACTATTCCGTGCACGGCTCGAAGATCAGGCTTTTCCTATTCGATGACCGCCTCGAGCTCTACTCGCCGGGCACTCTACCCAACACCGTCAGTGTCGAGTCGATCGCGCTGCGCCAGTCCACGCGCAACGAGCTGCTCACAACACTGCTGGCGAAGTGCCCTGTGTCGACCGGCGAGCAAGGCGACCTCGAGCGGCACTTCCTCATGGAGAAGCGAGGCGAGGGCGTGCCGATCATCATCGAAGAGACCCGGCGAATCGCCGGTGCCACGCCCGAGTATCGCGTGATCGACGACTCCGAAGTGCTCCTGACCATCCCTGCGGCGCGATTGGACGATGAGGATTTTCCCGATGGAGCAGCCCAAAATTGAACTGTACGGGGAGAGGAAGAATGCGAGGACTTGCGCCGAGCCGGTCATCGACATCAGATTGGCAGTTTCGGGCGAAAGCGATCTCGCAGCGACAAAGACAGAATCGACCGTCAAGCTCTATGGCAATCGTAGGGCGTAGTCCTTCGAGTTGAAGCGTTTGTACGTCACTCGAAGGCCCATCCGCGCTGAAGGTGGCCGCTTCGACTCGAACTTCCGACTACAGTAGCATTTGAATTCCTGCTTGTTGCTCCAGTGACGCCTCTGAGTGGCTGCATTCCAGACGGTGTTCAGGGCGTAGTAGTCCGCCGCATGGAGCGCCTCGGGAGTAACTGCTGAGTAGTTTCCGTCATGTACGACTTCGCAGCGAATCCCATAGAGCCACTCGATTTCTGCAGTGTCGGCGTGCCCGTACAGCAGTCCACAGAGTCGCTTTGCCAGCGTCGAACGTTGTGGGTCACCTCGGGTGAGGACAAGCGCCTCCAAAGCGAACATTTGATACAGGAATGCCTCAGCCCGAGACTCGGATTGTCTGCTTCGGCCGACCAGCGAAGCGGAACGCCAGAGGGTCTGCTTCCACTTCTTGGAAATCCCCGGATCGTTCGTGAAGCTCAGGAACTTCGCAAGCTTCCTTTGTTTGAAGTACCGCCACCAACGGCTTTCGAGGGCTTGGGGAATGAGGGAGCCGCGATGTTCCCAGTTCTGATGGAATCCTCTTCGGTTCGTGCAGAGGAGTGTGGCTTCGCTGGAGAAGGTACTGACATCTCCCCTCAGACCGAAGCTCCTGACCTTGCTGCGCGGTGAGAAGTAGAGCATGGTTCCCGCCAAGACCCACAGCGCCTCTCGGCAGCGTTGCTCTGCCGCAGGCAGGATGGCGCTGGGCTTCCCCTTGCATGCTGTCGCTATGAACGTCTCGGAGTCCAGCGCGGAAGACTCCGCCCAGCCCTTTGGCAGCTCGCTCCATTTCGCCGCACTTCGCACAAGGTGCATCATCGATCGACGAGTTGCGATCGTACACTCTCCGACTTCGAGCCGCTTGGTCTTTCCAGACAGAAGCAAATTGTCGACGGCCTGCACGTAGAAGAAACTGCCACCGACTTCCTGCTTCTGCTTGGTTCCGGCTGTCATAGGTTCTCCTCTAATCGTTTGCGAGATCGACAATCTTACCCGGCAACTCGTCCCAGGTGCGCCCTTCGAGCAGCCGGCCGGTGCGCTTCTTCTGCACTCCGCCCCATTGCTTGAAGAAGAAGGGGACGCCGCCGGCGAGACTTTGATCGCGAATGTCGGTGACCCACTCGGGGCGCATCGGGCGAGCGCCGGGGCCGGACTCGCCGCCGGCGATGACTCAGTCGATGCCGGTTAGGTCGAGATTGGGCAGGGGGCCGAGGAGCGGCTCGAAGGAGAGGAACTTCACTCGGGCGCCGGTCGCGGTGAGGTCGTCGATGCGGTGCCGGAAGGATGCTCTCTCGATGCTGACGCCCACCCAGACGTTCGCGGGCCAATCGAGCCGACTGGCGGGTCTTCCTCTGCGTTCCTCTGCGCACTCTGCGGTAGGAAAGTCGGTTGTTCACCGCAGAGGGCGCGGAGAGCGCGGAGGATCGAGCGGCAACTTCTTTTTGCTAAACCGTGCGAGCGAGTGCACCCTCCCGCCGACACGCCCGGCGGCGACCTACACCGTTGCCGCGAGCGTGGCGAGTAAGAGGTGGTGGTCGAGGCTGGTGCGAGACGACGGGCGGATGGTTCTGGCGCGAGAGCGAGAGCGCGAGCAGCGGATGCGGCGGCTTTGCGCCGGGTACAAGCGGCAGGGCGTGACGCACCGGAAGTTCTGCGAGAGGCACGGGCTCTCTCGGAGCGCGTTACTCTGATGGCGGCGAGGGCTGCGGCGACGTGGCGGTCAAGGAGGCAACAAGCTGGAGAAGAAGATGAAGGTTGAGCCCAGTGGGGTCGTTCTCGTGGACGAGTGCAGCGTTCAGACGGACGTCTGTACGGCCCGCACGCCACGGCCGATCACGGCCGTCTGGGCGCTTCCCGGTCGGAGACAGATCAATGTCTGTCGCGCTTGCCTCGACGAGATGATCCGAAAGGGCGATTGGAAGGTCGAGGGGGCACGGGCACAGCCGCGCAAGTAACGAGGCGGTCGGGCCGGCTGATTTCCGGCTGGTCACGGCGCACGTTACGGCATCTCGTCCCAGGTGCGGCCTTCGAGCATCCGGCCCGTGCGCTTCTTGTTCACGCCGCCCCATTGCTTGAAGAAGAAGGGGACGTCGGCGGCGAGACTTTGATCGCGAATGTCGGTGACCCACTCGGGGCGCATCGGGCGAGCGCCGGGGCCGGACTCTCCGCCGACGATGACCCAGTCGATGCCGGTCAGGTCGAGGTCGGGCAGAGGGCCGAGGAGCGGCTCCAGGGAAAGGAACTTCACTCGGGCGCCGGCCTGGACGAGGTCGTCGATGCGGTGCCGGTAGGCTGCGCTCTCGACGCTGACGCCCATCCAGACGTTCGGCGGCCACTCGAGCCGATCGGAGAGCGCTCGCAGGCGCTCGGAGCGCTTCGTCAGGACCTGGAAGCGGTGCCAGTGGGCGCGGCGCATGACGTCGAAGACGCGCAGGATGTACTCCTCGGGAACTCGGTCGTGGAAGAGATCGCTCATCGAGTTGACGAAGATCGTCTGCGGCTTCCGCCACCCGAGCGGCCGCTCGAGCATGTGGGGCTGGAGAGTGAGCTCGAAGCCGTGCCGGTAGTTCGGCTGGCCCATCGCGGCGAGGCGCTTCGCCATGCGCTCGGCGTAGCAGTGCTTGCAGCCCGGGCTGACCTTGTCGCACCCGGTGACCGGGTTCCACGTCGTCTCGGTCCACTCGATCGTCGATCCGATGGCCATGGGCTGAGTCCTTCGGGAGGCTACGCGGTGGGCACGGGGGACACGGAGGTACTTACACGGTGGGCACGGGGGACACGGAGAATCACACAAGGGGTGAGTGTACCGGCCGGCAGTCGGAGGGCGATCGCTCCCTGAGTACCTATACTCGCGTCTTCCTCTGCGTTCCTCTGCGCACTCTGCGGTAGGAAAGCCGGTCCTTCACCGCAGAGGGCGCGGAGAGCGCAGAGGGGGCTGTTCGCTCGATCTTCGTGGTGTCCGGTGGAGAGCCGGAGGGGAGCTCGATCGCTCCGTGAGAACCGCACACTCCCCTCTTCCTCTCGATCGTCGATCCGATGGCGATCAGCGCGGTCCTTGGGGAGGCTGGCACGCGGACACGGAGAATCTCACACGGAGGGCACGGGGGAACGGAGATTCACACAGGGGGTGAGTGTCCCGGCCGAGAGTCGGAGGTCGATCGCTCCGTGAGAACCTACACCTCGCGTATTTTTCTGCGTTCCTCTGCGCACTCTGCGGTAGGAAAGCCGGTCCTTCACCGCAGAGGGCGCAGAGAGCGCGGAGGGGCTTGTTCGCTCGATCTTCGTGGCGTTCGGCGGAGAGCCCGGAGGGGAGCTCGATCGCTCCGTGAGAACCGCACACTCCCCTCTTCCACTCGATCGTCGATCCGATGGACATCAGCGCAGGTCCTTGGGGAGGCTGACACGCGGACACGGAGATTCTCACATGGAGGGCACGAGGGAACGGAGATTCACACAGGGGGTGAGTCCCGGCCGAGAGTCGGAGGGCGATCGCTCCGTGAGAACCGACACCTCGCGTCATCCTCTGCGTTCCTCTGCGCACTCCGCGGTAGGAAAGCCGGTCCTTCACCGCAGAGGGCGCGGAGAGCGCAGAGGGGTCGCCGCTTCCTCTCGATCTTCGACCCGATGGCCATCGGCGGGGTCCTTCGGGAGCTCACACGGAGGGCACGGTGAAATCGGAGGAGGCAGCAATCGCTCACGTTGGCTCGAGGCGGTGTCGTGCGATCTTCTTCTTGTTCACCAGCGTCGACAGGACCATCCTCTCGGAGACGTTGAAGTGGTCGGCGGCTTGGGCGATGCCTTCGTCTTCCGTGCCGACGTGGTCCGTGAGCTCGTCGAGTTCCTGCCAGGGGCACAGGAGCTCCTGCCCGAAGGAGCGCTCCAGCTTCTGGAGTGCCGTCGCGGCCTGGGTCACGGGAAGCAATCGGTTGTTCTCGGCCGTGACGAGAGAGCAGGCGATCAGGCGTGCGATCAGGAACCGCTGACTCTCCTCGCGGCGGCTCGGAACGAGCAGGGATGTCCTCTGCTCATCCGCCTCAGGACGGAAGGCACCGAGCGAGAGCTCGGACGACTTCGACAAGGGCAGCTTCGTGCCCAGACGTTCTTCGAAGAACGAGGTCGGAATCGGGCTGTCCTCGGACAAGCCGTGTTGCCGGCGAAAGTCATGGGCCAGCCGAGCGCCAACCTTCCAAGGCACCTCGCCGTTGATCGAAGCCTGGCCGGCCGGCACCCAGCTCAGGTCGATCGTTTGAGTGGACTGCCGCAGCTCCCCCAGAGCCTTTCGAGCCGAAGGCAAGCAACCCTGGAGGCTGGGGAGGATCGCGAGGACTTCGGGAGTCGAGTCTTCGCCCGCCTCACGGGAGGATCACGTGTGTACGAACAGTTTGAGCGACCTGGTCGTGCACTTCAGTGAGCACGACGGTGCCGGAGTCGGTATCGGCCTCGATGCACAGCTCGGCGAGCGTCGCGCGGTCGAGGCTCGCATCGGCCGCGGCGTCTCCTGTCCAGTCCTGGATGACGAATCGGAGCTGCACGCGATTCTCCTTCGGATCCCAATCGACCCCGAATCGCATCTTTGCTTGCCAGGTGAGGATCGGCTCGTGGTGAATGGGACGTTCGATACTGTTCTGGCACGAGGGACACAGGGCGTTCGGAGTGGCCCGGGGATCTGCTGTGGGAGGCACCGATCGACGGACGCCCCGCGTGATCAGATGGTGCTCGGTTGGTAGAATCGTGGCATGAACGAATCGTCCAAGCAGCCCGACAGCGGGTTCACCGTGGATCTGCCGGAGAGTGTTCGGGAGCTCGCCGAGACGGCCGCCGCCGATGGTGGTTACTCGTCGGTCGCCGAGTACATCGAGATCCTGATCCGTGCGGACCAGGCGAGCGGGTCTGGAACGATGGAGCGTTTGCTGATCGAGCTCGTCGAGAGCGCGAGCCCCGAGGTCTTGGAGAGAGTCGCATCGGCCTTGTGCTCGGCCGTGGCTCGCCGGGAAGACGAACGTGCCCGCGACAACCTCCGCGAAGCCCTGGGCCTCCTTCCGGTCGGCCTCGATCTGGGACGCCAGCGCCTCCGAGCACAGTTCCCCGGCGCCTCCGAGGAGGAGATCGAGCGCCGCCTTCGCGAGCTCCTCAGCGGAGGGGAGGGGGCGACTCCCTGGTTCCGGCCGGTATCGAAGGACCGGCTGCGAAGACTCGCCCCCGAATGACCTCTCTGGCGCACATCCTCGATCGAGTCTGCCAGGATCTTCGGGGCGAGCAGGTCCGTTTCGCGCTGGTCGGTGGCCTCGCCGTTTCCGCCCGCGCGCGACCCAGATTCACCCAGGACGTAGACTTGGCGGTGGCGATCGAATCGGACTCCGACGCCGAGCGGCTCGTCCGTTCCCTTGGAGCGCGAGGCTATCGAATCGCCGAAGTGCTCGAGAGCGCGCGAACTGGATGCCTCTCGACGGTGCGCTTCCATCCTCCCGCGGCCTCTGCAAGGACTTCGCCCACACCCGCTGGAGTAGATCTCCTGTTCACTACTTCGGGAATTGAAACGGAGATTGTCGAGCGAGCCGAGCCGGTCGAGGTGGAGGGCATCCTCGTCCCGGTTGCATCGAGAGGGCACTTGATTGCGCTCAAGGTGTTGGCTGCGAGTGCGGATCGACCTCGAGATCGGGAGGATCTCCTCGAGCTCCTTCGACTCGCTACCGAGCAGGACATACAGCTTGCGCGAGGTGCACTCGAGTTGATCACGGTCCGGGGGGCGAACCGGGACAAGGACCTCATTCGCGAGCTTCACGACGCGCTGGATTCGCTGGGGCCGAGCTGAGGCAAGCGCTCCGAGTTCGGAGCTCGAGCTGTGTCCGGTGATGCTCGAGGACTCTCCGTGTTCCCCGTGCACCCCGTGTGAGAAGCTCCGTGTTCCTCGTGCTCTCCGTGTAAGACTCTCCGTGTCCCGCGATCCTCGTTAGTAGAGAGCAAGCGGCCCGGATCGAGCGTCGCCTTTCCCGATAGAAAGCAGTGGAACGCGTGTCGCGGGCGAGCGAGCATCGGGAGCGGGCGGCGGGGAGGCGCTGCTGCCCACGCGTTCGGATGTCGTCCTGAGAGGCGAGCTCATGATCGATGACGCGACCGTCGAGAAGCTTCTCGAGGAGCTTCGGCCGACGTTGCCCGACAGCATCGTGGGCTTCGACGTGGAGACGGGCCTCGATCATGTCGGAGACGAGGCGATCTGGGTGTGGGTGATCCTGCCCGACGCAGACACGGCGGCCTGGGAGTACGCGAATCGGGAGGTTATCCGAGAGTCGATCCGAGACGCCTTCCTCGCCGAAAAGCTGCCCTGGGTGTACGTCCGGTTTCGGGAAGAGAGCGAGCGGCGTCGCGCTTGAGCGACGGGGAGGGAGGGAAGCATGAGTCTGCCAACGGACTTACTCGAGCAGGCCGAGTGGCTCGCCAAGCGTGAGCCCAAGCGTCCCAAGCAAGCGAGCCTGAGAAGGGCCGTCTCTGCGGCCTACTACGCGGTCTTCCACCTTCTGGCCTCGGGGGCTGTAACGGCCTGGCTTCGCGGTCAGCGAGCCAAGCCGTTCCGACCGGTGCTCATGCGAGCGTTTCGGCATACCCACATGGAGAAGGCCGCCAAGTCCTTCCGATCGAGCAACCCGGTCAACGTGCTGCGCACGGCGTTGGGGTTGACCCAGATCACCGCCGCTCTGTCTTCTGTGGCGTCCAAGTTCACCGAGCTCCAGCAAGCACGTCATGAAGCCGACTACGACCTCGCAAGGTCCCTCTCCCGTCTTGAGGCCCAGGACTTGATCAACCTCGCCAAGAATGCGTTCGTCGACTGGAGGACGGTCAAAGGGTCTACCGAGGCGATGGCTTTCCAGATCGCTCTCCTGACCCACGAGCGCATCCGGGGGCGATGACGTCGCCCGTAATTCGTGGGACCGCCGAGCCTATCTTCTCGACTCTCGCTGACGGCATACCTGGGGACATCGAGACCCGCCGAAGTGTTGGTCGGTTGGTCGGAGAATCTGCGCCTCACACCAACCCGAGCATGGGTGGCCTCGGGCCGCGGAAGCCGATCGGCGAGATCTCGCCGTGCCACCGGCTCGTGAGCGTCTCGCACGCCGCGTGCAGGCTGGACTCGTGACGAGGTTGCGCGGCGAGGAGGAAGAGGACGTGGCTGGTGTGGAAGGCCTCGATCAGGTTCGCGCCGGTGCGTTCTCGAAGCCGGTGGACGAGCTCCTTCGCGAATGCCTCCCGCGGACGACGCGGGAAGTGCTGGTAGATCAGAAGCGAGGCGCCGAGCTGCCAGAGGCTCTGCAGCTCGTCCCAAGCGACGTACTTCGAGGAGCCCTTGCGCCCGATGGGAGCCGAGGGCACCTCGATGCCATTGTCGGGATCGACGAAGACGAGATCGGCTCCACGGGCCGCCGTCAGTAGTCCGGCCGTCCAATGCTCGCGATCACTCTTCGAGTCGGGCACGATCTCCGAGTGGAAGCGTGCTCGCGGCAACAGGCTCGACGATTCGATCAGGCGCACACTCGGCCGAGGAGCATCTCGAAGCATACTTTGGAGCCCGTCGTACAGCGCCGGATCCCGGTGCCGGTGCAACTGGGTGCGTTCGAGATAGTCGCGCTGCTCACCGTCCCGCGTGCCATCGTCCGGCGTGAGCATCCAACCGATCAGGAGTGGACCATCGATCGCAGGCGCGATCGTTCGCAATAGCCCGTACTTTCGGTAGTCGTTGATGTCTCCGAAGTACTGGTCCTTCATCGCTCGGCTCCGCAATTGACAAGGTTCGCGACCTTCCGCCACGACCTTTCTCTTCGGAGCACCTGAGCAAAGACCCTGAGCGTCGAAGAAGAGCTGCTCTCGAGTCGGGCAGCAGCCGGAAGTCGCGAGTGCTCCTGAGTCGGCCCAGATTGGCCCGGAGCCTCAGCGCGAAACTAAACTCAAGGTTTTAGTTGGGTGTCGCCGGGCCGGAGTCTTGGTCGACCCGGACGATCGCCACGGACGAGGCTCGACCACTCGCCGTCGTCTCAGTGGCAGAGGCGGATCCAGGGATCGGCGGAGTCGTAACCGAGCTGGCTCCAGGCTTCCTCGGAGACGAGGTCGGCGGTCTCGAAGGTGCCGTCGTTTTCGGGGTCGCGGAGGATGAGCGTGTCGGAGTCGGCGCCCCGGTGGACTTCCCAAGGAGTGCCCGGGATCAGATGGACGTGGCGACCCTCGGTGCGGTGTTGTCGGAAGTTCACCCAGCCGACGCGGCTGAGGTAGGGCTGGTCCTCGGTCGTCAGGAGGACGGCGGGGGCGCTCGGCGGATCCGTCAGGTCGAGACGATACAGCGTCGGATTCTCTCGCGTCAGAAAGAGCAGATACCGACCTCTGGGATCGACGCGCAGTGATCGGATGCGACCGAGCTGATCGCCGCGAAAGATTGGGGTGCGCTGCACCCGAGGCAGCGGCCGCTGATCGATGGGCACGAAGGCTCCCGGCCGGGCGGCATACAGGAACTGCAGCCGCTCGATGACGCTCGTGCCGTCCGATTCGAGCTCGGCGACGAAGATCTCGCGAATCTCCCCCTGTCCGTCACACCGCCAACTGGCGTCGATGGGAAAGCGATCCAATTCGATCGTTTGGACCTGCTCGGCGAAGGCGTCATCCGTCGACCGTCGCTCGAGTCGCTTGACGATGACCTTTTTCTCGAGCGTCTCCCAGTCGTACCAGCTCCGCTTCAAGTCCGATTGCACCGCCTTGGCGACCGTGCCGATCATGGCGCCGGTCTTGATCAGATCCGTCGGCGGCTCGTCATTTGCCCCGGCCAAAAGCGTGGCGCCGAGCCACGAGCCGACGGCAATGAGAGCCAGTGTCGAGGCGAGCAGGATCGTCTTCATTGGAGGAGTCCGGAAAGGGCGAGGGGGTATCTCACGGTCATTCATCACAATCGGGGCAGGGCCCGATGGGACCCGCATTGCCGGAGCAACCGGCGCTCTGGATCCTCGCCCGCATCGAGGGAGCGTTCAGCTTCGATCGCACGTGCTCATACACCATGCAGATGGCATCCAGCGGCCCGCCGTCGTACTGGGCCAGCCAGCGGATGAAGTCGCAGTGATACCCGGCGACATGTGCGGTTAACTCGACCTCCTGGCAGAACGAGTCGCCCCATCCGTGCTGGGTGTGCTGGAGCTCGTGGAAGATCAGGATCACGACCAGGCCGGGGTGTCCGGGAGCGCCGGGCGTCGTGGCAGGAATCACGTCTCGAACGCGGGCGAAATCGATGCCGATGTGCTTCCCGTCCCCGCTCGAAGCCGCTGGAATGGACCCGGCCAGATCGGCGTTGCTGATCGAGACACCTTCGAGATTCTCGCCACCGAAGTCCTCGAGGAACGTGACCGCGATGTCGATGCTCTGCTGCTGCTCGGGAGTCGTGGTGATGTCGTGGCCGTATCGGCCATACTGCGCTCGGCACAGGCCAGCGGCTGCCAAGATCACGGAAAGCACCAGGACCGGCATGGATCCTCGCATCACTCGGGCTCCGGCAAGAGAGTAAAGGGGTGTGATCGACGATCTTCGATCCAAAGAAGCAGCTTTCCTCCCCAATTGCAACCTTGTCGAAGCCACCGGAGATCCGCCCAGCCTCGTATTCGGAATCCTTGACGAGGTCACAGGCCACAACTTGCCATTGGAGGGAGCTGGGGTAGGATCGTGCGCGGGCGACCCGAACGAACGGAGGACCGTATGTTCCGGCAATCACTTCGAGATGACTCTGAACACGTTTGGAACACCGAGACGCCATGATCCCGTCCGTCGTGACGCGGCAGATCCGCGAGACGATCCTCGACTATCTGCGGACGACCTTCGACCTGGCCGATCCTCGCTTCGAAGAGGCGCTCTTCGGGTTCCTCGAGGGTGAGTCGGGGTTGTTTCGCGGGCCGTACATCGACGTTCGGTTGCCGTTTCGGAAGGCCGAGGGTGAGACGGAGATACCGCTCGAGATCTCGCCGTTGTTTCGGCCGTATCTACATCAGCTCCGGGCATTCGAACGGCTGCGCTCGGGAGATCAGGCGCCTCGGAACACGCTGATCACGACGGGGACCGGGTCGGGGAAGACCGAGTGCTTCCTGTATCCGATTCTCGATCATTGCTGGCGGCACCGCGCCGAGCCCGGGATCAAGGCCATCCTGCTCTACCCGATGAACGCGCTCGCGACCGATCAGGCGCGGCGGTTGGCAGCGACGCTGTGGGACGACGAGCGCCTCCGGGGGCAGGTGTCGGCCGGGCTGTATGTCGGTGGAAAGGGGCAACACGGGGCTGCGGATCGGGATCACCTCGTCGATCAGCGCGAGGTGCTGCGGCAATCGCCGCCCGACATCTTGCTCACCAACTACAAGATGCTCGACTTCCTGCTGCTGCGCCCCGAGGACCGGCGGCTGTGGCAGCACAACGAGCCGGGCACATTGCAGTACCTGGTCCTCGACGAGCTGCACACGTATGACGGCGCGCAGGGGAGCGACGTCGCTTGCCTGCTGCGCCGGCTCAAGAACCGCCTCGGCATCGAGCCGGGCAGCCTGTGTTGTGTCGGGACCTCGGCGACGATTGGAGGGGAGTCTTCCGAGCAAGCCGTCGTGGCCTTGACGAGCTTCGCGGCCCAGCTCTTCGCCGAGCCGTTCTCCGCCGAGTCCGTCGTCACCGAGGACCGGCAATCGATCGAGGAGACGCTCGGTGAGCACGAGGATCGTCTCGAGAAGTTCCCGGCGCCCGAGCAATGGCCGGCACTCTCGCCCGACCGATTCGCCGAGCCCGCCGATTGGCTCCGCGCTCAGGCCGCGCTCTGGCTCGAACACGCCCCTGAGGACATGGACCCGGTCGCCCTCGGGCAAGTGCTCGAGAAGCACGACTTCTTGTGGCAGCTCCTCAAGGCCCTCGGCGGCCGACTGCGTCCCTTCGAGGACCTCGATGCGGCGCTCGAGCGGCGAGTCCCGGACTGGGGTGAGATTGCCGAGGCCGTGCGGCCGCAGATGCTGCTCTCGTTCCTGGGTCTGGTGTCCCTGGCGCGGCGTCTCGATGGCGATCGCCTCGAGCCGTTCCTCACCGTGCAAGTCCAGCTCTGGGCGCGCGAGCTTCGCCGCCTGCTTCGGAAGGTCCCCGAATCCCTCGAGGACGACATCCGGTTAGCCTGGGCCGAGGACGTGGCCACCGATCACGGAGCCAATGGCCGGTGGTTGCCGATCTCGCATTGTCGCGACTGCGGCGCGGATGGCTTCGCGACGGCCAAGCGAGAGGGCGAGACTCAGCTACTCGATCAGGTTCCGGTCATCGGCGAGGCGTGGCTGCAGGAGAGCTCGGGCTGCCGCTTCGTCGTACCGGGTCACCTGGACGACGAGGAAGGCAGCAACTTGCACCTGTGTGCGAGCTGCTTGCGACTGGGCACCGACGAGTCGCCCTGCGCTTGCCACGAGAACAACCCTCCTCGGATCCCCATTCACCTCGCCGCGGCCGTCTCTGACGAGAAGTCCAAGCGCTTCCTGAAGAAGTGCCCGTCCTGCGGCAACGAGGACGTGCTCGGGATCCTCGGCTCGCGGGCCGCCAGCTTGCTCAGCGTCGCGATCAGTCACCTCTTCTCCTCGCCGTTCAACACCGACAAGAAGCTGTTGGCCTTCACGGACTCGGTGCAGGACGCCTCCCATCGAGCGGGCTTTTTCGGCGCGCGGACCTATCGCTTCAACCTGCGTACGGCGATCCAGTCGGTGCTCGAGAGCTCGGAGGGGGACGTTCCCCTCACGGAGCTGCCCCGGCGCATGTTGTCGCATTGGCAAGAGCGGCTCAGCGATCCCAAGCGCCTCGTCGCCACTCTGCTACCACCGGATCTTCGGAGCCTGCCCAGCTACGAGTCCTACCTCGAGCGAGGCGGAAGTCAGCCACCGACCCGGCTGCGAGACGACCTCATCCGTCGGCTGGGCTGGGAAGCGACGATGGAGTACGGCCTCAACGCCAGTGTGGGTCGGACGCTCGAGGGCACGCTCTGCTCGACGGTCGCCGTCGATCAGAAGCGGCTGGCGCGGGCCACCGAGCGGCTGCACCTCGAGCTGCAGGAGCGCACGATCCTGCCGGCGCTCTTCGAGATTCAGCCGCACCAGGTCGAGACCTTCCTCGAGGGATTGTTGCGGCGCTTGCGGCACCGCGGCGGGGTCTTTCATGAGCTCCTCGGAAGCTACGTGAAAAGCTCGGGCGCGTGGATCTTCCTGACCAAGCCCAAGAACCACCTCGTCTCGCCGTTCCATCGCGGTAGCGTCTTGCCGCGGTTCCTGCTCGAGCGGTGGTCGGGCAAGAAGAAGCCGGTCTTCGACCTGATGGCCAGCAGCGCCAGCGCGGGCACCTGGCTGCGCGACTGGGCGGCGAGGTGTCTGGGCGTCGATCGTCGCGACCCGGGCATCAATGATCTCGTGCGTGAGGCGGCCAAGTCGCTCCATCAGGCTGGGGCGTTCTGGAAGGTCACGACCCCGAAGCACGGAGAGGCGTGGGGGATCGACCCGGCGGCCTTATCGGTGACGAAGGCGGTCAACGTCCTACAATGCTCGAGCTGTCGCCGCGAGGTCGTCGTGCCCGAGCGTGACGTCGGACTGTGGACGGACCGCCCGTGCCCGAAGTACCGCTGCGAGGGTCGGCTCGACATCATCGCGGGCGAGGGCGACAGCTACTACGAGAAGATCTTTCGCTCGGGTCGCATCCAGCGGATCTTTCCCGCCGAGCACACGGGCCTCCTTTCCCGCGAGGAGCGCGAGAAGATCGAGGAGAGCTTCAAGTCCGGCCTCGCCGCCGACGCCCCGAACCTCTTCGTGTGCACGCCCACGCTCGAGATGGGCATCGACATCGGCGACTTGTCGGCGACGGTGCTCTGCTCGGTGCCGCCGACGACGGCCAATTACCTCCAGCGGGTCGGGCGCGCCGGGCGCAAGACCGGCAACGCCGTGTGTCTGACGACCGCCGGATCTCGCCCGCACGATCTCTACTTTCACGCCCAGCCCCTCGAGATGCTCGCCGGCGAGGTGCTGCCACCGGGCTGCTTCCTCGATGCGCCCGAGATGCTCAAGCGCCAGCTGGTGGCCTTCGCGATGGATACCTGGGCGCGGAGCGAGACCGACGTCCAGATTCCGCGGCAGACGCGGTACCTGCTGGGCAAGTCGGGAGAAGAGCGATTCCCGGGCAAGTTCCTCGAGTTCTACCGGCGAGAGGCCGAGGGGATCATCCGCGGCTTCCTGGAGCGCTTTGGTGACGAGATCTCCGACGAGAACGCGAAGCGCCTCGAGGAGTTCGGCCGTGCCGAGAACGTCACTGCCTTGATCGATGGCGCGTTTCAGCGCGTGGCTGACGAGCGCAAGGATCTCAAGGGCATTCAGTCGCGGGCTCGGAAGCGTCGGCAGCAGATCGAGGCCCAGCCGGAGACCGTCGACGACCCCGAAACCGAGATCGCCGAGCTGAACGAGACGATCCACGCGGTCGGGCACCTCTGGAACGAGCTCGGAAAGAAGTACCCCCTCAACGTGCTGACCGATGAGGGCATCCTGCCCAACTACGCCTTCCCCGAGCCCGGAGTCCGACTCGACTCGGTCGTCTCGCATCAGACCGACGATGGGCGTCGTCGCTACGAGTCACACGAGTACTGGCGCCCGGCGAGCACGGCGATCCGGGAGCTGGCGCCGTTCAATACCTTCTATGCCGAGGGGCGGAAGGTGAAGGTCGACGAGATCGACGTCGGCACCCGCGATCTCAGCAAGGTCGAGACCTGGCGGCTGTGCCCGGAGTGCAGCCACATGAAGCGCATCCACGAGGAGGAATCGATCGAGGCTCAGTGCCCTCGCTGCAACAGCACGGGCTGGGCGGACACGGGGCAGCGGTGCTCACTGGTGCACTTCCGACGCTCGCGCTCGCTGGCGAATCGCCTCGATGCCTCGACCGTCGACGACACCGACGATCGGGACAGCGAACGCTACGAGGTCCAGGATCTGATCGACGTCGGGCCCGATCAATGGCAAGGCGCAAAGCTGATGGAGGCGCTGCCTTTCGGCTACGAGCTGCTGCAGAAGCTGGACCTGCGCGAGCTCAACTTCGGCGCCCGCGAGCCGCGCTCGGTCATCAAGGTCAACGGCGTCGGCATCCAGAGTTCGGGCTTCGAGGTCTGCCTCGACTGCGGCAAGGTCAAGCGGCCCAAGTCGAAGGAGCTCATGCATTCGGCGCAGTGCCGCGCGAAGCGCGATCCGAAGCGGCAGCGCGTCGAGACGCTGTTCTTGTACCGGCAGATCCAGTCGGAGGCGATCCGCATCCTTCTGCCGGTAGCCGAGATCGACGTCGATAGTGAGCGCGCCTCATTCAAGGCGGCGCTGGACCTGGGGCTGCGGCGCCGATTCCAAGGCAACCCCGGACACCTGCAGGTGCGGTTCCAGCGCGAGCCGCTTCCGGGCGGGGGACACCGACAGTTCGTGGTGCTCTTCGACGCCGTGCCCGGCGGCACTGGCTACTTGGCCGAACTGTGGCACGGCCACGTGTTCCTCGACGTCCTGGAAGAGGCGCGGCGAGCGCTGCAGGCGTGCGTCTGTCAGCAGGATGCGCAGAAGGACGGCTGCTATCGGTGCCTGTACGCCTACCAGGTGCAGCGCGACCTCGAGCAGGTGTCCAGCCGCCGGGCGCAACAGCTCCTGGGCAAGATCCTGGAAGCCAGGCCGGAGCTGCGCGAGGTCGACACGCTCTCCAACGTGAGCCTGGCCAATCGTCTCGAGAGCGAGCTCGAGACGCGCTTCGTCAAAGCGCTGCAGGCTAGGGCCGACAAGGCCGCCGACGCCTCGATGGAGGAGGTCATCCGAGGAGGCGAAATGCGGTGGCGCATTCGGATCGGGGAGCAAGTGTGGGAGCTGCGCACGCAGGTGGAGCTGGGGCGCCGGGAGGGCATCTCGGTTGCGACGCGCGCCGATTTCGTGATCTCGCCGCTTGGGCACGAGGGCAAATCGATCGTCGTCTACACGGACGGCTTCGAGTTTCACGCGTGTCCGGGGGAGGAGCGCGGGCGCATCGGCGATGACATCTTGAAGCGGCGAGCGATCCTGGCGGCGGGCCGGCATCACGTGTGGTCGGTGACCTGGAAGGACGTCGAGGCGTTCGAGAAGCGCGATCGGGACGGTGGCGGCGCGAAGCTGTTCGAGGCGCTGGACGGCAGGACCTCGGTGAACCTGCAGAAGCGCTACGGCGCGACCGATTTGCCCAAGGGTCTGGAGCGGCAGGGCTCGATGGACTTGCTTTGGTCGTTTCTCGAGCGGCCGAGTGAGGAGCGGTGGGCGCGTCAGGTTGGGGTGGCACTTTTGACCTGGATCTCGGCGACGGATCGATACGGCCCGGCAGTGCTGCAACCGTTCGAGAATCAGTTGCTCGAGGAGCGGGCGAGGTTCGAAGCGCCTGCGGGGCCGGATTTTGATCCTGAGTCCGATCGATCGATTGGGCGGATCCATCTGGGGCCGGCTGCGTCTTGGTTGGCGCAGATGCCGGTGAGCCCGGAACCGCCCTTGGACTCGCTGCGCGTCGTCCTCCGCCTCTTCGACGAGCAGGCTCTCAGGGAATCCACGGACTTCGTCGCCGAGTGGCGAGGCTTTTTGCAGGCGTGGAACCTATTGCAATTTCAGCCCAACGTCGAGGTCGTGAGCTCGGAGCTCCTGATGGAGATCGAGCCCGAAGCCACCTTGCCGCAACTCCATCCCGGTAGCCTGGCGGCCGAGCCGGGCCCGGAGTATGGTGCGGCGAAGGACGAGGAGCTGGAGAGCTTCCTCGAGTGGGTCAGCGAGGCGGCTGGGTTCTTGGTGAGAGCCGTTCGAGCCGAGGGGCTGCCCCTGCCGGCCGAAGACTTCGAGCTCGAGATACCGGGTGGCGGCTGCGGGCCCGAGCCTGAGCTCGCCTGGCCGGATCAGAAGGTGGCGGTGCTGTCGGATCGTCAGCTCGAGGATCGCGAAGCCTTCGAGGAGGCGGGGTGGCAGGTGTTCGAGACGAGCATGGAGGCCGCGGAGATCGTGGCGGCCCTGAGAGCAGCGGACACGAGCGGGGGTGATTGAGAATGGTCAGCGCGCGAGTGGCATTCTCGAAGGACTTCCTGGAGGCGTACTCTCGGCTGCCCAAGAAGGTGCAGAAGAAGGTCCGCGAGTTCACCGAGAAGTTTCAGGCCGATCCGACGCAGCCGGGCATCAACTTCGAGCGCCTCGAGACCTGCGATGACAAGGTCCGGAGCGTGCGCGTCGGACAGGACTATCGCGCGATCGTCGTGCGTCCGCCGCGCGGGGACGTGTTCCTGTGCGTGTGGGTCGACCACCACGATGACGCCTACCGCTGGGCGCAGAGCCGGCGCTTCGAGGTGAACCCAGTCGTCGGATCGTTTCAAGTCTTCCAAGAGCTGCCGGGCGGCGAGCTGGAGACGACGACCGCCACGGCGACGGCCGAGTGGGATGAGAAGGGCCAAAGACTCTTCAGCGCGTTCGACGACGAGGAGCTGCTCTTGGGCGGCGTGCCCGAGCCGCTGCTGCCAGCGGTGCGGAAGATCCACACCGAAGGCGAGCTGGACGAGCTGGCGCAGTACCTGCCCGAGGAGGCTCAGGAGCTCCTGTACCTCCTGGCGTCCGGATACAGCTTCTGGGACGCGATCGAGGAGGCGGACCGCGCCAAGGAGAAGCCGGCCAAGGTCGACACCGAAGACTTCGCCAAGGCGCTCGAGCAGCCCGAATCTCAGCGCTCCTTCACCATCCCGAAGGACGAGCAAGAGCTCGACGAGATGCTGGCCGCGCCGCTGGCCAAGTGGCGCATCTTCCTGCACCCGAGCCAGCGGAAGCTGGTGCGCATGCAGGCCAACGGGCCGGTGCGGGTGCTCGGTGGGGCGGGGACGGGCAAGACCGTCGTCTTGATGCATCGCGCGAATTACTTGGCCGGCGAAGAGTTCACGGGCAAGGACGATCGAGTCCTGGTCACGACGTTCACGAAGAACCTCGCGCTCGACCTGAAGACCAACCTGAAGAATCTCTGCGGCGAAGAAGCCTTCGGCCGACTCGAGGTGACCCACCTCCACGCCTGGGCCTTCAACCTGCTGAAGCGTGCGGGGCTCAAGACGAAGGTGGTGCGCGCCGAGGACCGGTCCACCTTGTTCGACCAGGCGATCTCCGAGGCGGCCGAAGGGGAAGAGTTTCCGTCGTCCTTCTACCCGGAGGAGTGGGACCGCGTCGTCCAGCAGCAGGACGTCGACAACAAAGACGCCTACCTCGCCGCTCGCCGTACGGGCCGAGGAACGCGGATCGGCAAACGGCAGCGCGTCCAGGTTTGGAGAGTGCTCGGGCGGTACCGGGAGCTCCTCGAGAAGAGGGGCCTGCTCGAGTGGCCGGACGTGATCCGCGAGGCGAGGCTGTACCTGGACAAGCAGGCGGTGCGATTGCCCTATCGGGCGCTGCTGGCGGACGAGGTTCAGGACTTCTCAGCCAACGAGCTGAAGCTGCTGCGAGCCATCGCACCCGAAGGCAAGAACACGTTGTTCCTGGTCGGCGACGGGCACCAGCGGATCTACGGCTCACCGGTCACGCTCGGGAGCTGCGGCATCGAGATCCGCGGCCGCTCCAAGCGTCTGAAGATCAATTACCGCACGACCGAGACGATCTCGCGGCGAGCGATGGCCGTGCTCAAGGGCTGGTCGATCGACGACCTCGACGGTCACGAGGACACCCTCAAGGGCTACCGGTCGCTGCGAGGCGGAGTCACACCGCACATCGAGGTCTTCACGAAGGAGGCCCAAGAAGCCGAGCTCATTCGCTCGACGATCGAACGCTGGCTCGCCGAGAAGGACGACGAAGGGAATCCCCGAGTGACGCCCGATGCCATCTGCCTGGCCGCCCGGTCGAACAAGGACATCGCCGAGCGCTACCAGCCGATCCTCGAGAGCGCCGGTTACGAGACCGTCCTCGTGAAGCGCGACCCCGAGTCCGAAGCCAAGAAGTCCGGCATCCGCCTGGCGACCATGCATCGATTGAAGGGGCTCGAGTTCTCGAGAGTGCTGCTCGTCGGTGTCCAAGACGGCAAGCTACCGCTCCCCCTGAGCGAGGCCCCCGACGAAGTCAGCGAGAAAGAGCACGAGCTTCAAGAGCGCTGCCTCTTCTACGTGGCGGCGACCCGAGCGCGGGATGAGTTGGTGGTGACGGGGTTTGGAAAGGCGAGTGCGTTTCTCTTGAAGTAATGGCTGTCACAGGCGATTCCCGGCGAGTTCGCAAGTGCAGCCGCCAATGTGAGAAATCAAGCTGCGGTGCCATGCAAGGGACATTATGAAGGGCCAGGAATCTTGGATCGTCGTGCTCGCCGGCATCTCTTGGTGTATTGCGAGCGTTGGCTGCTCCTCGCTCGAGCCAGTACGGGCTCGAGAGCTCCCTCGAGAGGAAGTAGACGAGAGGAGCTACGAGATCGGCAAGCCTTTCGAGGGCATCCTGATCCGTCCTCGGCTAGGGCAAGGGACCTTTCGTATCGCAGTGAGCGATGCCTACGGTCGCGCGTGTGCCATCACCGGAGAGCACTCGCTTCCCGCGCTCGAGGCTGCGCATATTCGTCCCTACAGCGCAGGCGGCGATCATCGCGTGTCTAACGGTCTGCTGCTTCGTAGTGACGTGCACCGGCTCTTCGATCGCGGCTACGTGACGGTCACACCCGACCTCGAGTTCCGCGTCGGCGAGCGGCTGCGCGACGACTGGCAGAACGGCCGGACCTACTACCCGCTGCACGGCCGCAAGATCGAGGTGCCCGCAGAGAGCACCGAGCGACCCGACCTCGAGCAACTCGAGTGGCACCGCGATCGAATCTTCTTGGGCTGAGTACCTCCTTCGAGGTTGGGGCTCGTGTCGGGCGGTTGAGTCGGCCACGATCTAGCCGCACGAATTGGATGGAGATTCACGGATTGAATCCCAGTGGCAGTTCGACCGGTGGGCTCCGGTGTCCGCCAGCTCGTCGAGCTTGAGGGGATGGCTGGCCAGGCCCGCGTGACAGTCCAGTCGGGCCGCGGTTCTTGGCGGCCGTGGCTCTCGTGAAACGGTTGGGGTACCCGGGCTAAAGAGGCCGCTGCCGATCGACACATGGCTGGTCGCAGCGACTTGACGATCGATGCTCCTTAGTAAAGGATGCGTTCCTAGTGGCCAGGCTAAGGAACGACTCCGTGACGAGTGAGCCTGGTTGCCCAGGAGTTCGTGACGAGCTTCGACCGATGGAACGTCGGAAGACCGGGACTTACGAGAGAACGACGGTGGCCGGAGAAGAGGTCGCGGCGTTCGTTCCCGCATCCTTGCCGCCGTGCGATCCGCCGCTGCTTTTGGACGACGAGGCCCGTGAGCAGCTCCAGGAGGCGACGGCCGCCTTGGCGCGACTCGAGTTGGCGGGTGAGATGGTGCCTTCGCTCGATTGGTTCCTGTATGCCTTCGTCCGCAAAGAAGCGGTCGTTTCCTCGCAGATCGAGGGAACTCAGGCGACCCTGGTCGACCTGCTCACCTACGAGGCCGACGAGTCCGCCGGCCCTCCCAGCGCGGATGTCGAAGAGGTCTGCAACTACCTCGAAGCGCTCGCCTACGCTCGTGGGCAGCTTGCCGATCCGCGCGGGCTTCCCTTGTCGATGCGCCTCTTGAACGAGGCCCACCGTCGTCTGATTCAGGGCGCTCGCGGCGCCGACCGATCGCCCGGCGAGGCTCGGCGGTCTCAGAACTGGATCGGAGGCACCCGGCCCGGCCTCGCCGCTTTCGTCCCTCCGCCGCCACATCCACTCGACGACCTGATCTCGGGCTTCGAGAAGTACCTCCACAGCGATGACGACCTTCCGCCACTCGTTCGGGCCGGCTTGCTGCACGCGCAGTTCGAGACCATCCATCCCTATCTCGACGGAAACGGGCGAATCGGCCGCCTCTTGATCGCATTGCTGCTCGAGCAATGGGGGCTCCTGACGAAGCCGCTCCTCTACCTGAGTCTCTTCTTCAAGCGCCATCGCCACGAGTATTACCGCCGCCTCGGTGCCGTGCGGACGGAGGGAGACTGGGAGGGCTGGTCGAAGTTCTTCCTCGAGGGGGTGTCGACCGTCGCAGCGGAAGCCGTGGCATCGGCGCGAGAACTGTTCGCCCTCGTGGCGGAGGACCGCAAGCGCGTGCTCGGCCATGCCGGCGCGTCGGTCGCCGTCCTTCGGCTCTTCGAGCTGCTGCCTCGGAACCCGCTCCTGTCCGTTTCCACCGTGATGAAGCAACTCAGCGTGAGCAAGCCGACAGCGGGGCGGGCCGTGGAGGCGCTCGAAAAGGCCGGTATCCTCGTCGAGACCACGGGAAAGCGACGAGATCGCTCGTGGTCCTACCAGAGCTACCTCGATCGGCTACGGGTCGGTACCGAGCTCGAAGGTCCGCCGGAGAGTTGAAGCCTCGAGTGGTTTCGGGAGAAGCACTCAATGACCGGACACCTCGGCGACGCTGGAGTCGTCGCCGACGCCCTCGCGGTCTACTCCTCACCCCGCGAGCGCCCTTCGCTCTCGCCGAGGCTTCGAAGCGCTCTCTCGGCTTCGCGGGCCCGGGTCCCGCCCTGGATGCCTGACTGCAACTGGCTGACTGGAAAACCTCAACTCATGAAGATCCGATCCCAGTGCCAGTCGAGTTGCTCGAGGTGCGTCCTGCCGAGCCGTTCTCTTCACGTCCCCGATCCGGGGGAAAGAAGAGGAAAAGTGGTCGGGGCGAGAGGATTTGAACCTCCGACCTCTACGTCCCGAACGTAGCGCTCTACCAAGCTGAGCCACGCCCCGACCCTGCCGGACCAGGGAGCCTGGTCCGGAGCGGTATCTTAGACAGCTCGGCCGGGAATGCAACCGGGCGGGTCAGAAAACCTGAGGCGGCGGGTCGGGGCTTTCGAGAGGCGAGGGACACAGGCCTTCAGGCCTGGCGGCAGAGGCGGCAGAGGTCCGCTCTTGACCCCGAGGCCCTGCGGCCGGTGAAATGGAGCCCGCCGCGAGAAACGAAGCCATCCGAGAAAACTCCCTGTCGAACAGGTCCGTCCTCATGCGCCGATCGCACCTCACCCGTTGCGTGCTGCTTTCGCTTTGCGTTCTCTGCTGTTCTGGCCTGGGCCAGGCTCAGACGTTTCCCGCTCAGGGCGCCGATGCCGGACAGCCGTTCACCGTCGTCGACCAAGGCGTCACGTTCGTGAATCCCAGCTTCGGCGCAGTCCCCAACGGGGTCGCGCATCAACAGGACATGCTCGTCAGTCACGCCGGCTGGCAGTACCTCGCCTACTGGGACGAGGATCGTCGGCTGACCGTCTCGCGGCGCCCGTTGGCGGGTGCGCAGTGGGAGACGCTCGCCTTCGAGGACTACCGCATCCTCGGTGAGGACAGCCACAACTCGGCTGAGATCGGCATCTGTCCGAACGACGGGACGATTCATCTCGCCTTCGATCATCACGTCGACGACCTCAACTACCGCGTCTCGATTCCGGGCGTGGCGACCACGCCGGGTGCCTTCGTGTGGGACGCGTCGCTGTTCGGGCCCATCGTCGATACGCTCGATCCGGTGCACGGCACAGTGACCGAGCTGACCTACCCGCGCTTCTTGACGACGCCGTCGGGTGACTTGCAGATGTTCTATCGCGAGATCACCAGTGGCAACGGTCGGAGCCGTCAGGTCGACTACGACGGCGCGAGTGGCACCTGGTCGAACGATCACGTGTTCATCGAGCGTACGGGCAACCACTCCGACCCGCTCGGTGGCAGCTCGACGGCGCGCAATCCGTACTTCAACCGCATCGCGTACGACGACCAAGGAACGCTGCACGCCACCTGGACGTGGCGAGAGCGCGCGACGATCCGCTACAACCGCGACATCGCGTACGCCTTCTCTGAGGATGACGGCGTGACCTGGCGCAACGGCGCGGGTGAGAAAATCGCCGACACCTCGATCGGTCAGTCGATCGTTGCTTCTACCCCCGGCATCAACGGCATCACGCTCGGCGCCGAGTGGGGGCTGATGAACGACCAGGGCCACGTCGTGGACGGTCGGGGGCGAGTGCATGTGGTGATGTACCACAAGGACGAGCCCGACGACCAGGTCAGCTACGGCAACGTCTTCAACAGCCACTACAACCACTACTGGCTCGACGCCGACGGCATCTGGCGCTCGTCACGGCTGTCGACGATCGGTAACCGTCCCAAGCTGTTCGCCGATCGCGATGGCAACTTGCTGCTGGCCTACAAGGCGGCCGGAGTCGGTGTCAGCAATCGACTGGCCATCGACGTGGCGACGCCCGAGGCCGATTACCTCGACTGGCGCACGGTCAAGATCCTCGACTTCACCTTCAGCACGTCGGCTCAGGCGGATCACGGGTGGTTCGATCGATCGGGCATGCTTTCGATCGCGATGCAGAGACCTCCGTCCTTCGCCGGCGAGAGCTCGGATCTGGGCGTGGCGGACCTGCACATCGCGTTCGATCGCTCGGGCCGAAAGCGGGACTTGGAGTCCTCGACTCGCCTGGAGCTGGCGGTCGAGCGAGACACCTTCGTGCGGGGCGGCGTGCATGCAGGCGAGCGGTATGGCTCGGCAGTGGGGCTGTCCGTGCAGGACGCGTTCAGCGAGGACGATCAGCGCTTGTCGTTCGTGCGGTTTCACCTGGCGGAGATCCTCGATCGTGGCCGGATCGCTCGCGCAACGCTGAGGCTGGCTGTTGCCAGTCAGAGCGGGGGCTGGACTGCAGAGGATCTGTCCGTTCGGCGCTGCGCGCTGGATTCCTGGCCCGAGTACACGACCGACTGGAACAACCGTCCCATTCCCGACGGCCCGAGCTCGTCGTCAATCGACAGCGGCGGCTTCGTCGACGTCGACGTCACGGACGCGATCGCTCTCGAGCTCGCGAACGGCGGAGGAAGGATCACGTTCGAGCTGGCGGGACTCAGTGAGGCTTCGAACGATTGGATCGTGTTCCACGCTCGGGAAGCGGGAGCGAATGTGGCGGCTCGGCTCCTCGTCGAGCAAGTGAACACGCTGGAGCCCGTGGCGGATACGTACGTCCGGAGTGGGATCTACTCGAGCACGAACTATGGGGTCGTGGACAAGCTGGTCGTCAAGGAGGACGGCCTCGAAGACTATGATCGCGTGGCGTACCTTCGATTCGACGTGGCGGCGCTGGCAGGAACCGGAGACATCGAGCGCGTGTTCCTCCGGGCGCGTGGCGCGGGCATGAGCTCGCTCGCCAAGACGACGCCTTACTTCGCTCATGCGGTGGCAGACGACGCGTGGGACGAGAGTGCGGTCACGTGGGATACGCGGCCGGTTTTGGGTGCCGAGCTGTCGGCCCATTTCGGGCGCCGGGACATGCAGTGGGACGTGACGGCCGAGGTGCTGGCCGCTCTGACTGGCGACGGAATGATGTCGATCGGTCTGCGCAGCGACCGTGAAGGCGGCGCGCGCGCGCTGAACCTCTGGTCGCGCGAGGCGAGCAACGTCGATGCGCGGCCGCGGCTGGTGGTGCGATACGCGCGGTAGAGGGGGCGGCGGTCTCGCCGCTTGCTTCGCTCGCGGTGGATGGTGCTGGTGGAATGCGTGCGTCTTTGTCCCGCTTGCTTCGCTCGCGGGGCGTGGGCCTGTGTGTAAGGCGTGGGTCCTTGTCCCGCTTGCTTTGCGCGCGGTTCTTTTGGTGCGATGGTGATGCGTCGCGCGATGGGTTTTTCGTGGGCCGGGACGACCTCCTCCGTTCCGTTGCCTGTGCCGCTTGCTTCGCTCGCGGTTCGTGGCGCTGTGTGTAAGGCGTGGGTCCTTGTCCCGCTTGCTTTGCGCGCGGTTCTTTTGGTGCGATGGCGGCCCTGCGCGCGATGGGTTTTTCGTGGGCCGGGACGACCTCCTCCGTTCCGTTGCCGGTGCCGCTTGCTTCGCTCGCGGTTCGTGGCGCTGTGTGAAAGGCGTGGGTCTTTGTCCCGCTTGCTTCGCGCGCGGTTCTTTTGGTGCGATGGCGGCCCTGCGCGCGATGGGCTCTTCGTGGGCCGGGACGACCTCCTCCGTTCCGGGGCCGGTGCCGCTTGCTTCGCGCGCGGTTCTTTTGTCCGCGCGCGGTTCCTTTGGCTACTTCAGCTCGTAGATGAGCTCGGCATCTTTGCCTTCGGGCGAGTAGTGGGCGAGCTCTTCCTTGATGAAGACCGAGGTCTTGGTGATCTTGTTCGCGTCGTCGATCTCGAAGCTCAGGGCGCCGCCCGTCGGCTCTTCGAATCGGACGACGACGGTGGCCATCTCGCCTTCACCTCCCTGAAAGCCCATGCCTCCGAATCGGATCATGCCGCGCACCGGTGCGTAGGCCTTGGCGATGCGTCCGAAGCGAGAGATCTGGAGCGGGAACATGTCTCGCCACCAAGGGATCGCTGACTCCCACGCCTCGTCGGTGTGGAGTGCGCGATAGGCTTCCCGATTCTCATCGTTGATGGCGCGCACGAGCTCGGTCGCGACCTGGGAGTAGCGAGCCCGCTCGGCATCGCTCAGGGGCTGCGCCTCCGCCAGGTCGGCGGGGCTCTCTTCCGACTGCGTCTGCCAGCCGCCCGCCGCAGCATCGCCGGCCTTCATTTGAAACTGCGGGCCCTCGATGGGCGGAGCCGCTTCGGGTGTCGGAGTCGGAACCGAGGCTTCCGGGCCCTTTTCGGACGGAGCTTCGACCGACTGCGACTCCGCTTCAAAGCTGTCGGTCTCGACGGAAGGCTGAATCTGATCTTCCGGTCCGCTGCAGGCGAGGAGCAAGAGGAGCACGAGTGGAATGCGATTCATGGATCTTCTTCCTCGAAGGGAGGGTGAGGAGTCGAGCTCCTCGGAAGGGTCATTTCATCTCGGCCAGGAGCTGGCGAACGGCGCGCTCGACGTCGGTGGTGTCGAAGTGAGAGCGGATGAGGTTGCTCTGGAACTTGAATCGCACTCGCCCCTCGGCGTCGAGGACGAAGACGCTCGGCCAGCCGTCGACTCGAAAGAGCGACACGAGCGATGGGCGATTCGGGGCTTCGGCGTCCCAGACGTTGATCCAGGGCATCCCGCGCGCTTGGGCCGTCGCCTGTGCCTGCTCGGGACTCGGATCCGAGCTGACCCCGACGAAGGTGAACGGCTCGTCGGCCAGCGCTTCGACCATCGCACGCTCATGCGGGATCGCCTTCATGCAGGGCACGCACCAGCTCGTCCAATGCGTCAGCACGAGAACTCGGCCGCGCAGGCTCTCGAGGTCGAGTGGCTCGCCGCCGGCAGTCGGCCTGCCACCACTGGGGAGCGTTGATCCAAAGGGCAACGCCTCCAGCTGGTCTCGAAGTGACGCGATCGCTTCGGTGTACGTGCCGCCGGTCGGAGCTTCCAGGTCTCCGACCTCTCGATCGAGACGCTCGAGCTCGGCACGCACTCGCCGACGCTCCGCGGTGCCTTGCCAGGGCACGGCCCGCCAGCGATCGATCTCGACTCGCAGCCGAATCTTCGCGTACGTGACATCGGCCGATAGCCACGGCTGTGCACCGTCGGTGGTGAGCATCTCGAGGTCCGCTTCGTACGCGGCGACCTCGGCTCCCTGCAGATCGACGGGCACCCGCTCGAGCGGCGGCACGAAGGCCGTCGTCAGCATGGTGCGCGCTCGCAGGGATCCTTCGCCCTGACGGGCGGCCACCTCCAACGCGCGGCGGCGAAGAGTGCGGGCCGACATCGGCGGGCCCGAGCGACACAGCTCTGCGACGATGCGCAGGGCACTCAGCACCTCACCGCGGCTTCCCGAGCGTTCGATGATCTTGAAGGCGCGATTACCGAGGCTCACGAGCTGCTCTCGTGTCACACCTTTCTCGCGCGCGATCTCGAGCTCCGCTTGGATCTGCTTCAGGCTGTCGGGAATCAGCGATGGGACGGGGGTGCCTCGGCTGACGCGGAGAGCTCGAAGCTGAACGGGATCCTCTCCGCGAGTGGAGAAGCGAAACGAGCGCCACACGCCGGAGGAGCTCTCAGTCAAGACACTGAAGCGATGGGGGCCCGGGCTGGCGACCCACAGCGGGGTCAACTCGCCCCAGTGTGAGCGCTGATCGATCCACTGCTGCGCGCGGGACTCGGCTCCGAGCGGCTCGAGAAGCTCGGGGAGGCGGTGCGATTGCTCGAACTCGACCAGCGCGGAATCGGTGCCTTCCGCCAGCACCTTCCAGAAGCTCTGCGCGAGGCGGGCCGCCGGCGAGCTCGGCCAGCCCGATTCGGTGAGCCGCCAGGGCCCACCGACGTCTTCATCACGCGTGACACTCAGGATCCAGTCGATCTGAGTCGAGACTCGGGCGTAGACCTCGGTCGTTCCGTAGCGACATTGTCCGAGTCCGTGATCATCGTTTCGAGAGCTCACTCCCGCAATCATGTGATGACCGTCGGCCTCGATCAGGGCCGGGCCGCCGCTGTCGCCGGGTCCGGAGACGCCTTCGAGCTCGGTGCCGTTCGGGGGCGAGTCAAAGGTGAAGTACAGCCAGCCTTCGTCGACGCGCTCGATGCGGTTCGTCGCGGCTCGCCACTGCCCGTCACTTGCCGTGGCACCGGTGTGCCCGTTTCCTGTGCGGCCGGAGCCGACGAAGGTGGCGACTCGGCCCATTTCGGTGTGCGCCCCGAAGAGCTGAGCCGGCTCGATTCCGGTGACGGTCTCCTCCAGCTCGATCAGTGCCAGGTCGATCCAGTCGAGCTCAGCGAGACCCGGCGCGAGGTCGCCGCGCCAGGTCGGATGCAAGATCACTCGTCGAATGCGGTACTCAGAGCTTCGGAACTTCACGGTGTCGAAGAACGGGTCGAGGGACTCCGCGACGTGGGCAGCGGTCAAGGCCCAGCCCGAGCCCATGAGCGTGCCATGGCCGGATCCGACCTGGCACACAAAGTCGTAGTCTTTCGCTCGCTCGAGATAGGCGGCACCGGCGCGGTCGTGACGGATGACGATCGAGCAGGCGAACGGAGTCGGCGCTGCCGTCAGCCACGCCACCAGGAGGAGCCAAGTGAGCCTCATCGTTTTGACTCCGGACGCTCGTGAATGAAGCGGACGTTGGTCGGCACCGCGAAGACGCTCTCGCCGAGATGCGACGGGAGATCCTCGGAGTCGACCCATACGTTGGAAGCGTTGTCATCCGCCGTCCAAGTGAGTACGGACTCGTCCGGACCGATGAAGGTGAACTGCCGCGCGGGTCGCGCCTGAGTGAAGGCCAGGAGTACCGCGAGTGCCGAGGACGCGAGCCCGAGACCGACCCGACCCACCCGTTGATCCTCGGCCAGCGAGCTCTCGAGCACGGCGTGGACTCGCCGGCCGAGACGCGTTTGGATCGAGCCGGCACCGAGCGCGAAGGCCGGTGCTTCTTTCGTGGCAAGGTTGACCAAGGAGCGTGCGTAGGTGGTCGGCGAGAGTCCGGTCATCACGGCGTCGCGATCGCAGGCGAGCTCCACCAGGTCGAGGGCGCGGCGGCGCGCCAGCCAAGCCAAAGGGCTCCAGGGAACGAGGATCACGAGGAGCGTGAAGAGGAGCTGAGCCCAGTGATCGCGGCGGCGGAGATGGGCCAGCTCGTGGCAGAGGAGGCCGGTCATCTCCTCGGTCTCGAGTCGAGTGGGAATGCGTTGAGGAATGACGATGGTGGGTCGTCGTCCCCAGCACCAGATCGCGGGTGCCGAGAGTGCTTCGGATGTCCGGCAGTCGATCGGGCGGTCCATGCCGACTCGTCGCGTCGCTTCGTCGAGGCAGGACGCGACTTTGGACGAATCGCACCGCCGAGCACTTCGCATCAAGGTGCGTGTCTGTCGCATCCCCCGAAGCGCTTTCAGTCCGACCGCCGCGCTGAGTAGTGCCCACGCGACGAAGAGGACGACCGAACCCGGAGATGTGCCACGACTCGGTGAAAGAAGCTCGACGTGAGACGCCGACCAAAGCCCGCCCCCGAGTACGCCGACCGCGCGAGCGAAGAGGGAGGTGACGAGCCCCGCGGCCGTGCTCCAGCAGAGCGTGCGATGGGCGCGCGCCGGTGAGCTCGTCCTCGCCGCGATCGTGACTCCGATCGCGAGCCAGACGAGGTGGTGCCAGGCGAACGTGAGCAGAATCGTGCTCATGACGGTTTCCTCCGCTTCGACGCGCGCTCTCGCTTCTCCGCATCGGCGATGAGGTCGCGAAGATGATCAAGCTCGTCCGGCGAGATGCGCTCGTCCTCGAGAACGTGCTCGAGCAGGAGCTTTCGCTCGCCGCCGAAGAACGTGTCGATGAAGGAGCGCAACGAGCGTGTCCGCTCCCGATGCCGGTTGCGCGCCGCCGAGTAGACGTAGCTTCGACCCTCGGCGCGATGCTTCACCCAGCCGAGCGACTCGAGCTTCTGCAGCGTCGAGAGCACGGTCGTGTAGGCCGGAGGCTTTCGCCGCCCGAGCGCCTTGCGCACCTCCTGCACGGTCGCTTCGCCGTGGTCCCAGAGGACCTCGAGGACCGTGCGCTGCACGTCACCCAGCTCGTCCAGGCGTGCCATCGCCACCTCCGCTCGATCTACTACTCAGAATAGTACTACCGAGTGAGGTATACGGGGAAAGGGGGAGCGGGTGTGAGAGAGAAGTTCAGATTAATCTGGGCGGTCTTTGCTTGCTGCGCGTGCGGTTCTTGGGGCCCCTGGCCGCTCGTGGGCGGGGTGCTTCGTGGGTAGGTGAGGAGCGGGCCATGCCGTTCGATGGCATGACCCGCTCGCTTCGCTTGCGGCACACACCCATGGGGTGTTCGTTCGTCGTTCGTCGTTCGTCGTGGAGCGGCGCCGAGCCGGGCCGCTCCAAGCGAGCACTCAGCGGCGGTAGAGGTCGGCGGTGCTTCCTCCGCCACCCAGGATGAGCACGCCGTCGTTGTCGAGGACTCGTCCGAAGGGCGTGGCGCGCGGTACGGTCAAGCCTCCCGTGACGCGGAAGCTTTGGCTGCCGTAGAGGTCGATCTCGCCGCGAGGGTTGATCGTGACCTCGGAGAGGTCGCCCTTGAGAGTGATCTCGAGACCACCGGCTACCAAGGCCTCACCACCGGGAAGTGCGATCACGGCCGGCAGAGCGCGGGCGATTTGCAGGCCGGCCACGTGGGTGAACGTTCCTCCGAAGATGTTGGTGCGCCATTCCTCACCCGAGTTGACCGATGCGACGGCGAGGTCGGCGGGATCGCCCGAGTTGAGGAAGGCCGTGAAGTCGATGTTGACTCCGCCCGCGAGGAGGACGCGGCCGTTGTCGAGTGCGGCTGCGCTGTGCAGCATGCGACCGGTGTTGAAGACTTGCGGAATGAACGAGAAGCCGTCGCTCGCCGTGTCCCAGAGATACGCCGTGTTCGAGACGAAGGGCACGTTGACGATCGGAATCAACGTCAGGCCGCCGGCGACCACGACATCGCCCGCGCCGTTGGTCGTCGCGGTGTGAAGTGCCTTGGGCTCGAGCATCGAGCCGCCGGCCCGGAAGGTTTCGGTGATTGGGTCGAAGAGCTCGCTCGAAGCACGCAAGCCGGCAAAGAGCTGCAGGATGCCGGTCGTGTCGAGGATCTCGAAGCCACCCGTGATCAGCACTTCGCCGTTGCCTGTCACGGATGCGGCATGGCCGGCGCGTGCGATCGACATTTGGAAGCCGGTGCAGCTGGGCACGCTCGGATCGAGCACGATCGCGGCATCGGTCGGTTGACCGTCGACCCCGAGACCGCCCGCGATGAACACTCGTCCGTCGGGCAGCGGCGTCGCGCTGGCCAGGAGCGGGATCGGACACGGCAACGGCAACGACGTCATCTCTTCGAGCCTCGGATCGAAGAGATGAGCCACCGGCGAAAGAGCCGGAAGGATCAGGGTCCGACCGTCGGCGAGCGTCACCATGGCACCGTTGCCGGTGATCGGTACGTCGAGAGCATCCAGAGTGGGGCGCGCCGTCTCAGCCGGCATGCCGACGACCCGCACCAGATTGCTGACGGTGTCCAGGACGTCGAGGGCGACCGCCTGGAAGGAGAGCCGCACGCCGTCGAGGCGAGCGTCGTTCGGAAGCAAGGCCGGGATCGTGCGCTGTCCTTGAGCGTCGAGTGAGCCGACGAAACCCGGCAAGCCGGCTGCCAGACCGAGGAAGCGCACACCGATTCCCAGTGCCGCTTGGCCGCCGGGCAGCGGAGTGCTCTGCTCTGCGAGATCGAAGAGCAGGAGGTACGGCCGATTCGCATCGCCTTCGATCGAGAAGGTGACTGGCGCTCCGAGCACACCACCCTGAGAATCCAAATCCCAGCCTTGGGAGAAGGCCGGGCAGGACAGGGCGAGCAACAGCGTCGACAGGAGCAGTGGGCGCATCACGAGTTCCTTCTCTCGGGGGGCATCGGGCGAATCCGCCCATGATAGCGGGTGAATCGCGCCGTCCCAGCACTCGATCCCAGAGAAAAGCCAGGCCGAGCGACGCGATCGTGACCCTCACTTGCCAAAATGGATCTCGGTCGGGCTGGGGCCAGACTGGGTCCACTCGAGATCCAGAGCCTCGGAGGACGTGCCGGCGACGAGGACGCTGTAAGAGCCGGGCGGGAGCTCCAGGGAAAGCTGTCCCCAGGTGTCGGTCGTGAATGTGCTCGTGTCTACTCCGAGCTCGCTCCAGCGCTCGAAGACGATGTCGGTATCGGAAAGCACTCCTCCGCTGGCAGCGTCTCGACAGGTCAGCCTCGCCTCCACCAGCCTGATGTCGAGAGGGACTCGAGTGAGGCGACCCGCCGGTACCGTGACCGAGTGCGCGGTTCGCCAAGGACCGGGAACCGTTACGAGGAGGATGTGCTCCCCGGGCGCGAGCGGGCCCAGCGAGACCGAGGCCTCGGCATCCGTCGGCTGTCGGAGGACGATGAGCCCCCGGCCGTTGGCCGAGGGAGCGTAATAGTCGCTCGCTCGCTCGATCAGCTCGACGCGGACATTGGCCGCCGCCCGGGTCCCGTTGATGGAGATCTCAGCCTCGAGTCGGGCGGGACAGCGAGTCGAGAGAGCGAAGTCGCGGCGGACGACCTTGCTTCTCGGCCGGATCCTTGCCGGCACCCGGCCGAGTCGCTCTAATCTGATGGAATTCCGCTCGTTCATTGGTCACCCACGCCCTCGGCGGGTCCGTCGAATTCGAATTGGCCGTCGTTGTCGACGTCATGAAGCTCTGGCAGGTCATCCGTATCACGCGTGCAGTCGCCTCGAACTCATCCGTCGGTTTCGCCCTGACGCGCAGCACCAGACGGCACGATTATCCGAGGTACGAGCTCCCGCCCGGGAGGGGAGGCGGCATGTACAAGTTTCTCGTCGTGATCTCAGACTTCATCGCATTGGTTTCCGGCCTGCTGCTCCTCGTTGGTTGTCAGTCCCCTCTTTGGAGCGTCGAGCTTGGTGGGCCGGCGCTTGGATTCGGGAACGAGATCGCGTTCTCTCCCGATGGTAAATTGTTGTTCCTGGGTTGCAGCAGGAACGGGACGTTCCGTTGCGTCGACCCAGAGGATGGAAGGACGATCTGGAGTGTAACCGCCCACGAGGACGACAGGTCAGCTTGGCTGCTGGCAGTCACTGCCATTGCTGTCAGTGAAGACGGGCGAAAAGTCGTCACGGGTACGGCAGGTGCGAGGTCGGGAAAGGTGCGCGTTTGGGAGGCGTCTTCCGGCACGTTCGATGGCCGTTTGGATCCAATAGGACTCCTGTCCGGTGTTGTAGCCGATGTTGCAATTGATGAGCATGGGGATCGTATTGCGGCCTGCGATGAGAACGGCGCGATTGCTCTCTGGCGGGACGGCGGGAGGCTCTTGGCTGTGACGTGGCGCGCCCCAGCCGCTGTTGTTCAAATGGTTTTTGATTGTACAGGTCGGCTGAATTGCGTGGACCTGCAGGGAGGTGTCATTATCATCAATCCTGATGGTCGTGTTGAGCGCCATCAGCTGACTGGCGAGCTGGGCGTGGCAGGCGCGACGATCAATTCCAGGGGCGATCGCGCGGCGTTCGGCACGTACGACGGGCAGCTACGAGTCTATGAGGTAGAGTCTCAAGAAGTCTTGTGGGGTTGTGATTTCGAGCAAGGGAATTGGCCGTACATTGGTCCAATAAGAAGAGTTGCCTTTGCTGGGCCATCGCAGCTGATCGTGGTACTAAGAGGCGAAGAGAGGATTCCTGTATATGAAGATGGTGAACTGCTGCGCACCCACAGAGTTGGTAGGACGGGTGTTAATGCAGTGGCCTTGAGCCATTCACGGCGAGCGCTTTGCGCCATTTTTTCGGACACGTTTGGTCGGTATTGGTTGATCGACTAAGAGGCATCTCGTTGAGAGATGCCCGGACGCAATGCCGGCCCTTGCCCAAAGGCCTGGGTCCAAGGATGAGCACCCCGGGTCGGCTCCGGGCCGGTCGTTCAGCATTCTGTTCTACCGGGCGCCTTCAGCTCGAACCGTTGGCGCCCGGGAATCGAGCCCGAAACGCGCGAATGAGATTGCGTGCGGGTATCCGGGCGGACGCGGCCCGGATGCGGGGAAGCCTGATTCCGAGTGCGCGCGCGACCTGGCGCGCCTCGCCCGCCACATCAACGGACGGTTCGTTCCCCGCATCGGCTCGCGAGCTCGTGACCTCGCTGTCGCATCCAGAGATGGTCGCATCCGAAGCGGGTTGTTTCATTCGACTCGTCATCGCTCAAACTCCTCGAGGTGGCCGCAATTATGTTCATCGAGGGCCTCGGTCGACACCTCGTCCGCAGAAGCCCGTTGACCCGCGGCTCGGGCATTCGGTCTTCCGATCTGCAACGCCGAAAGCGGCCCCGAGACTCGACACGAAAAACTGAGGGCCACAACACGCCAGCCGACGCATGCGCTTGCACGATCGAGCCGAATCCGAGCGCTGCAGTGCCCTCGAGATGGCCGGATGGAGGCTCGGCTGGCGGCCCACCGGTCCCGCGGCCGACGGCGTCGGAGACTCTCGACGACCTGGAAACCGATCGGGAAAGGTGATTAAGTCAGGTGCGTTCCATTGTGCGGCGAAGGAGTGTCGCTTCTTGTGTCAGGGGACCCGATGATCACGGCCACTTTGCTAAGCATTCGCCCTCCCGTTCTCGTTTCTGCCTTCATCGCGCTGGCGGCGTTGGGATCGGTGGCGCAAGAGAAGCCCGTCAAGACCCGGCCGCATCGCGTCCAGGAATGGCTCGACCGGACTGAGGGTTTCTACGCCGGACGCGACGCGGCTCAGCTGCGTCGCAGCTCGGGATGGAAGCACTTCGTCAAGATCCGACGCTTTCTGAAGGCGCGGACGGTCGGCGGTGTTCCTCCGACCGCGGGGGTTCAGATGCAGGCGTACTTGGCCGGGCTTTCGCGAAGCAAGGTGCCGAAGCTCGGTGCCGACTGGACCCCGGTCGGACCGTCGAACGTCTCGGGCCGCATCGTCGATCTGAAGTTCCATCCCACCAACTCCCAGCTCGTCTATGCCGCCTCAGCGAGCGGTGGAGTGTGGATCTCGTCCGACGGCGGAGACACCTGGCGCACGACCACGGACTCGCTGCCTTCCCTCGCCATCGGCGCCGTCTGTGTGCTGCCCACGGATCCGAACGTCATTCTCGCCGCGACCGGAGAGGGACTCCACTGGACGTACGTGGTCTACGGCATGGGCATCTTCAAGTCCACCGATGCCGGCGAGACGTGGGCTCCGACGAGTCTCACGCACGAGATCACCGACAACCATGGCTTCCATGTGATGGAGGCGAACCCGTTCACGGGAACCGTCCTCGCCGGTGCGAATGATGGCCTTTGGCGTTCGACCGATGAGGGGGATACGTGGACGCGGGTCCTCGCGGGGGCCGAGTACTACGACGTCCAATGGAAGCCCGGAAGCGCGAGCCGCGTGTACGCGACGAAGGGAAACGCGGCGAGCGGCAACGGGGTCAAGGTATCGAACGACGATGGTCTCACCTGGGCTCCGGCTGGGATCGGGCAGCCGGCGAGCTCCCTCATCAGCAAGACGAAGCTGGCGGTGACGCCGTCGGACCCCAGTGTCCTCTATGCCCACTTCGGCAACCGCCTGACGGGTGGCACGCTCGGCATCTATCGCAGTACCGATGATGGCGCGACCTGGAGCGCACGCAACACGACGCTCAATATCTCGGGGTCACAGGGCACCTACGCGGTCACGATCGGCGTCGATCCGGACGACCCTCAGCGAGTCATCGCCGGCGGTATCGAGGTGTACCTCTCCACCGACGGGGGGCTCACCTTCGCGGAGACCGGCGACGGAGACCCGCTCGGGGACGACACCGCGATCCATTGGGACCACCACGCGATCGTCTGGGAGCCGGGATCGAGCAGCAACGTGTGGGTGGGAACGGACGGCGGTCCCTGGCGCTCGACCGACAACGGTGATACGTGGAGCCCGAAGCGGGATGGTCTTCTGACGACTCAGTTCTACGACGTCGGGATCGATGCCAACGATTCCGACTTCGCGATGGGAGGCAGCCAAGACAACGGTCTGCCCTGGGTCGAGGCGCCAGGCACCCCCTGGTTCCCGTCGACTCTCACCGCCGACGGGCTCGCCTCCTACGTCGAAACACAGGACTCGAGCACGATCCACGCGGAGTCACAGTTCGGTGGACACGTAAGGAGCCGCGATCGCGGGCAGAGCTGGGTCGAGACGACGAACGGTCTCACCGGAGTCTCCCGAGCCTTCGCTCCGCTCGACCTCGACCCCAACCGCGCGGGCCATCTCTACACGGGGACATCCGACGGAATCTTTCGCACCGACGATGGTCAGGACCTTTGGGTACGCGTTGCGTTGCAGCAGGCGACCTGGATCTCGATCAGCCGGGTGGACGGCGACATCGTCTGGACGACGGATGGCCTCGAGCAGGTCAACCCGCCCGTGCGATTCACGACGAATGACGGTGGAAGCTGGACGTTTCCGGCGCCGTATGGATTCGCCGTGGGCAACGAGACGAAGATCCTGGCGCACCCGACCGATTCCGCCACGGCCTTCGTCACCTTTGCTGGCTACTCGGGCGTGGCTCACGTGGCCCGCACGCAGGATTTCGGCGCAACCTGGGAGGACGTGAGCGGCGACTTCCCGCCCGACCCGGCCAACACGATGGTGGTCGATCCCGCCCATCCAGCCCACTGGTACGTGGGAACCGACACCGGCGTCTGGTTCAGCAAGGACGAGGGCACCCGGTGGTTCCGCCTCGGTACGTTTCCGAATGTCGTGGTCTACGATCTGGAGCTCCATCCAGGCGAGCGCCAGCTCGTCGCGGCCACCTACGGGCGAGGAATCTGGACCATCGATCTCTAGGTGAGGCTTCCAGGCACGTTGTACAAGCTCGAGTCGGGGCGCACCATCGGGAAGCTCGTACTCGAGGCCTGGTCATGAGGCTGGGCGCCCTTGCGGATTGCGATCGGCGCCCGACAATGCACCGCACATCAGGAATGCGCGTCGCCCGCTGTGCCTGACGGGAGCAAATGAGCTCTTCAACCACGACACGGGTGCTCTGCAGGTCACGTGGGACGTGCCGTGCAGCCCACAACTTCGAGGAATGACCGACCATGCTGACGATCGTCGCCAACATCCAGGCCAACGCCGATAAGATCGAGCGGGTCAAAGCCGAGCTCGAGAAGCTCGTCCCGATCACGCAGGCTGAGGAAGGCTGCATTCAGTACGACCTCCATCAGGACAACGAGGACCCCGCCCGCTTCTTGTTCTACGAAAACTGGGAGTCCCGTGAGCTCTGGCAGGTTCACATGAGTGCCCCTCATCTGGCGGCCTACCGGCAAGCCACCGAGGGGGCGGTGGCCGAGTTCACACTCCAGGAGATGAGCCGCCTCGGTTGACCTCGCCATAGGCCCGGGCACGCTGGCATACCGGGGCTCGCCAGTTCGATGTGGATCTCGGAGGTCGAGAGTCCAGTCAATCCAGGTCTCCGATTGGTGGATTCGCCTCGGCGCGCCGGTCATCCTTCTCGCCCTCGCAGACTGGTACATGATCGCCATGCCGGGCTACGGATACAGCGGTATTCCGGTATGCCTACTACCACACGCTGGGCGACACCATGGACAAGAGCGACTTCGAGCGCACGGCGAGGGTCGTCGTCGGCTTGCGCCACGTCGTGGAAGAGCTGGCGGCTACGGTCGAGTGAGTCGACCCGTCGCGACGGCGACGCCGTCGATCTGATCACCAGCAATCTTGAATCGCTCCCATGTCGGCCAGAGCATTTGGAGTGGAGGCGGTGGTCATCACCACCGGCGATGGCTGGAGAGGTACTTGAAAGGCAGGTCTGGACCAGGTGAACGCGGGCTCGAGGATCTGGTCACGCCCAGAGTATGAAGTAGAGACCGGCGGTAACTCCTACCGCGACGGCGATGATGAACAGGATGGACGTCATCGGAGACCTCTCTTGATTCGATCGGGGCATGAGCCCTCCCTCTTTCGGGCTTCCGCCCGATGTCGCGACGCGCGATCACCGGCAAGCGATGGTACGGTTGGGGCCATGGCAACCGGCGACAACCTTCACTCGAGACCGAGAGACTGGTCGATGCGAATCGCCTCGATGGCCTTTCTCCTCTGCTTGATGTCCGCTCGTCTCGGGGCTCAAGAGCGGCTGAGCTTCAGTCGAGACGTTCGCCCGATCCTCTCTGAGCACTGCTTCACCTGCCACGGTCCCGACCCGGAGCAGCGCCAGGCGAATCTTCGCCTCGACATCGCTGAGAGCGCTCTGGCCGAGCGGGACGGCGTGCGAGCCATCGTGCCCGGAAACCTCGAAGACAGTGATCTCGCCTATCGCATCGCCGCGGACGACGCCTTCGAGATCATGCCCCCGCCCGACGCAAAGCGCCCGCTGTCGGCGGACCAGATCGCCGTCCTGCGTCGCTGGATCCTGGAGGGCGCCGCGTATGCCGATCACTGGGCGTTCGCGCCCCCGCGAAAGCCCGAGCTGCCCGAGACTCGGTCGGCCACCGGCAACCCGGTCGACGCCTTCATCGTTTCCCGTCTGGAGGAGGCGGGTCTCACCCTGGCTCAGCCGGCGAGCAAGGAAACGCTCATTCGCCGTGTGACCCTGGACCTGACTGGGCTGACTCCTACCCTGGACGAGATCGACGCATTCCTGTCGGACGAGGATCCTCGAGCCTTCGAGAAGCGGGTCGACGCGCTGCTTCCCCGGGAGCAAACGGCGGAGCGACTTGCGCTCGATTGGCTCGACGTCGCCCGCTACGCCGACACCAACGGCTACTCCATCGACGACCATCGGGAGATGTGGGCTTGGCGCGATTGGGTGATCCAGGCCTTTCGCGAGAGCAAGCCCTATGACGCTTTCATCATCGAGCAGCTGGCCGGCGACCTGATTCCCGAGGCCACGGTGAGCCAGAAGATCGCCACCGGCTTCCTGCGCAATGCGATGAACACTCATGAAGGCGGCACCATCGCCGAGGAGTATCGCGTCGCGTCGATCGTCGACAAGATCGACACGGTCGCCTCGGCCTTCATGGGTCTGACGCTCAAGTGCGCCCAGTGCCACGATCACAAGTACGACCCCATCACTCAGAAGGAGTATTATCAGCTCTTCGCGCTCTTCAATCAGTCGAGCGAGGGGGGGCTGGGCGCTCAGAACGGCAACACCGCTCCTCTGCTCTCGCTTGGCGAGGAGTGGGGAGGACGCCCGGACGTCGTCGCTGCCAACGAACGGCGCGCCGAGCACCTGATCGATTATCTGCGGCAGCTCGATGGCGACCGGCGCCGCGCCTGGGAAGCCGGTCAGCGAGTGTTGCTCGAAGAGGCAGGAGCTTCTCGGTCGCCCCTCGAGAGAACGGCCCACGAGGCCTTCAAGGCGGCGAGGGCCCAGTGGGTGTGGGCACCCGACGTGACCGAGGACGATTCACTCCAGGTCGCCCAGACCTTCGTCCTGGCGGCGGTTCCCGAGCTCGCGCAGCTCGCGATCAGCTGTGATAACCATGCCGAGGTCTTCCTCAACGGCCAGCGTCTTGGCCGGGTCGACCCCTGGATGAAGCCGTTCTCCGCCGACGTCTCCGACCAGCTTCGAGTGGGCGACAACTTCTTGCGCGTCGATGCTCACAACGCGGGCGGGGTCGCCGGCCTGCTCGTCGCCCTGGTGGATGATCGAGACGCAGCGATTCTGGCCACGACCGACGCCTGGAGCTTTCACCGAACCGCCCCCACCGACGCGGCCCTCGCCCCGAGTGGCTCCATGAAAGTGCTGGGGCCCTACGGTGCCGCCCCCTGGGGTCTCTTCGACTCGGCTCCCAGGAAGGGTGTCGACGTCCGAAAGCTCCTCGCCGTTCCGGAAGAGGAGCGACTCTTCTTTCAATGGCAGGCCCTTCTCGAGGACTTCGCCGGGTCGCTCGAGGCCGACGACCGGACGCTCCTCCTTCGCCAGCTCGCCGCCGTCGAAGGCGAGCTGGGGCTGATCGGCGAGCTCCTCGCGGCCCGGAATTCGACCGTCATGGTGATGGACGATGCCAGCCACCGCGAGACCCATGTGCTCGTGCGCGGACAGTACGATCGCCCCGGCGAAGTCATCACCGCGGGTGTGCCCGAGCTCTTGAGGTGGCCTCGCCTGGCGCCAGTCACGAATCGTCTCGAGCTCGCCCGCTGGCTGACCCACGAGAACCATCCGCTCACGGCGCGCGTGACCGTGAACCGGTACTGGCAGATGCTGATGGGGACCGGCCTCGTCCAGACCTCCGAGGACTTTGGCTCCCAGGGGGAATGGCCGTCGCACCCCGAGCTCCTGGACTGGCTCGCGGTCTCCTTCGTCGAGCACGATTGGGATCTCCGCTGGCTGCTGAAGACGATCGTCTTGTCGTCGACGTACCAACGATCATCGAGACTGACCGACGAGCTTCGGGACCGCGACCCCACCAATCGGCTGCTTGCGCGCAGCAGTCGCCAACGATTGCCCGCCGAGCTCATTCGTGACAACGCGCTGCACATCGCCGGGATGCTGTCCATGCGAGTGGGGGGCCCCAGCGTCTACCCGGACCAACCGGATGGACTCTGGCGACAGGTCAGCCATTTCGGTTACTCGGGCTTCTTCTCGGCGCAGTCGTTCTACCCGAGCCTGGGCGCGGACCGCTACCGTCGCAGCATGTATACCTTCTGGAAGCGGACGGCGCCGCCACCGGCTCTGGCCGCTTTCGACGCTCCCAGTCGCGAGGTGTGTACGGTTCGCCGGTCGAGAACGAACACGCCGTTGCAGGCGTTGGTCACCCTCAATGAGCCGCAGTTCATGAATGCCGCGCGGGCTCTTGCGGAGCGCCTGGTGGACGTTCGGGGTGATCGTCGGCAACCAGCGCCACCGAGTATCTCGACGGCCTTTCGAATGTGCACGGGCCGTCGCCCCACGGCTGCCGAGCTCGACCTCCTGCGGGGTGCATTCGACCGACACCTGCAGCACTTCCGAGCCGACCCGATCGCAGCCCGAGCACTGACGCGCTCGCGATCGAGTGATGATGAGACCGTCGCGAGACAGGCGGCGGCAACGATGATCGCCTCGACCTTGCTGAACCTCGACGAAACCATGACACGGCCCTGATGCGGAAGTTGACCTTGAGCGAACTCGACACCTCCCGAGCGCAGATGACCCGCCGCCGTTTCTTCAAGTCCGCGGGCGGTGCCTTGGGCGCCATGGCGATGGGAAGCCTCCTCTCGAAGGACCTCGCCGCCGCTTCGCGCTCGGTCGCCCACTCCGGGGATCTGCCCCACTTCCCGCCGCGGGCAAGGCGAGTCATCTACCTTTTCCAGTCCGGGGGCCCCTCGCATATCGACCTGTTCGACTGCAAGGAGGGGATGAAGACGCTGCACGGCACCGAGCTGCCCGCCAGTGTGAAAGGAACGCAACGGGTCACGGGGATGACGTCTGGCCAGAAGGAGTTCCTGGTCTGCGCGCCCATCAAGCCATTCTCGGCTCGTGGACAATGCGGCACCGTGATCAGCGACCTCCTGCCCCATACCGCCGGGATCGCCGACGACATTGCGGTGATCCGCTCGATGAATACCGAGGCGATCAACCACGACCCCGGGATCACGTTCATCAATACCGGCTCTCAAGTCCCCGGCCGGCCCAGTCTGGGAGCCTGGACCAGCTACGGCCTCGGCAGTGAGAACGAGAACATGCCGGCCTACGTGGTGCTGATCTCTCAGGGCACGGGCAAGAACCCGGGGCAACCCATCTTCTCGCGGCTCTGGGGAAGCGGCTTCATCCCCTCACAACATCAGGGCGTGCAGCTTCGGAGTAGCGGCGACCCGGTCCTGTACCTCGAAGATGCCGCCGGTATCGACCGACCGACTCGCCGGCGCATGCTCGATGACCTGGCGGCACTCAACGAGATGCGTCATGCCGTGGTCGGAGATCCGGAGATCGAGACGCGGATCGCTCAGTACGAGATGGCGTTTCGAATGCAGACGGCCGCCCCTGAGATCGTGGATCTCAGCGACGAGCCCGAGAGCACTTTCCGACTCTATGGCGACGACTCCCGTCGGCCGGGCACCTATGCCTACAACTGCTTGATGGCCCGCCGCATGGCCGAGCGGGACGTCCGCTTCATCCAGCTCTTCCACCGGGGCTGGGATCAACACCTGTCGCTGAAGACGCACCTCGCCCACCAATGCCAGGACACCGACCAAGCTTCGGCCGCGCTGGTCACCGACCTCGCGCAGCGAGGGCTCCTCGAGGATACGCTGGTCGTCTGGGGCGGAGAGTTCGGTCGCACGGCCTATAGCCAGGGAGGTCTCGGCCAAGGACGCGATCATCACGGACGCTGCTTCAGCATCTGGATGGCGGGCGGAGGCGTGCGAGGCGGTGTCACACACGGCCAGACCGACGACTACTGCTACAACATCGTCGAGGATCCCGTTCACATCCGCGATCTCAACGCCACGATTCTGCACTGCCTCGGCATCGATCACGAGCGCTTCACCTACAAGTTCCAGGGCCTCAATCAAAGGCTCACCGGCGTCGAGGAGGCCCACGTCGTTCGGGCGATCTTGGCCTGAAGCCTCCGGCCAAGTAATCGGTCGAGTCGACGACAGTCCTGGGACCGCGGGCGTCCCGCCGGCCATCGAGTCAGTCGGCGACTATCCAGCGGACTGAAGTCCGCCCTCCGGTATGGGGTACAGAGACCCGAACGGAGTTCGACAGGTCGCTCAACTTGATCCTGGTGGCCTGTCGGCGGGGCGATTTGCTTTCGAAGAGCGTGGGGTCGTGTCAACCTCGGGGCCATCGGGTGTAGCGCGAACCAACGACAAGACGCCCGACCTTCCGATCAGGCGTCTTCAGTACACCCTTGTTGGCTCACGTTTCAGGCGAGCCAGGCGGGTCAGCGAACTCTGGCGTCAGAGCTGACCCGCCTGGATCGTGGCTTGATTCTGCAGGATCGCTTCTTGGTTCTTGAGGACCATGTCCTGGATCGAGAGCTCGACGCACGGCGGCATCTTCTCACCAATCCAACCCGTCAGCTTGTCGAGGATCTTGCCGATCTTCTCCGCGTAGCGGCCCCAGCTGATGAAGGTGGTGCCCTTGATGGGGTACACGGCGGTCACGGGCGGGGAGCCGCAACCGGTGCGCGAAGGCGGCGACCGCCGAGTCTTCCAATACGTCACGAAGGCTCGCATCCCCGCGGGCGCTCCCGTTCGGATTCGCGGCCGCACGGTACGAGAAGATTAACGGGCGAACGCCCGGTGGCCTGGAGCTCGACTTCTACCTCCAAAGCGGCAAGGGCAAGGAGGCGCGGCAGCGGCTCGAGATCACTCAGACTCAGCCGGGGGGACTCTACGATCTCCAGCCCGCCTTCACGATCGACTGTGGAGATTCCGGGCAGCACACGGTGGGACCGGTGACCATCGCGGATCGGACAACGACCTGGACGCAAGCGGTGAGTGGTGTCGTACAATCCTTCTCGGTCGATCGGGCGACGACATCGCAGCTCCTCGAGATCGAGATTCGCGCGCGATCCGGAGACGAGCAGTGACTCGACAGATCCATTCCAATCAGGGCAAGTCACCATGAATCTTTTCGAGAGCCTGTCGGCAGCACTCGCTATCCTCCTGCTGGCATCCGCTTCGGGCGATGACTCGCCACTTCGGGTCACCCAAGTCCCGAGTGAACTCGAGCTCGACGCCTTCTACGAGAAGTACGTCAGCGCCAACGGTTACCCGGTCGTCAGCTCGGAGAAGGTCGACGACTACGCGCTGCTCGAGGCCGCACACCTCATCAACTTGATGCTGGCCGAGCGCCCGGACGTGCGGAAGGCGATGATCAAGAGCGGCTCGCGCATGATCGTCATGGCCCACGACGAGTTCACGACCGACGTGCCCGAGCATTCCCGGCTCGAGCCAAAGGACTTCTGGGATCGTCGGGCCCGCGGCCTCGGTGGTTCCCAGACCGATCCGGTGTGCTCTTCGGCCGAGGAGAACCTCCTCGGATACCCCGGCGACCCCTATCACGCCGAGTGCATTCTCATCCACGAGTTTGCCCACAACATCCACCTGCGTGGGATGGTCAACGTCGATGCGACCTTCGACGGGCGAGTGAAGGCGGCTTACGACGAGGCCATGGCCGGAGACCTCTGGAAAGGCAAGTACGCCTCCACCAACCACCACGAGTACTTCGCCGAGGGCGTGCAATCGTGGTTCGACAACAATCGGCCTCCCGACCACGACCACAACCACGTCGACACGCGGCAGGAGCTCGAGGAGTATGACCCCCGGCTAGCCGCGCTCTGCAAAGAGGTCTTCGGTGAGACCGAGGTCCGATACACGAAGCCGGCCACTCGACTCTCGGGTCATCTCGACGAATACGATCCCTCCAAGGCACCGACGTTCCGTTGGCCCAAGCGTCTCGAGAAGCTCGGCGATGAGATCCGCGAGCAAGCCATCAAAAAGCGGAGCTCCGGCAAGGGCGACTGACGACGGCGCGGAGACCGGGCGACCTCGGCCGCCGTGTCCCGATCTGGTACCGTCTCTAACCGAGTTCCGGACACAAACGAGCCCCTGGAAGTTAACTCGTTCGACAACACGTTCAGTACTACGTCTTCTAGACAAACACGCGCGACGGGCCGCGGACGGGAGTGGCCTCCCTCGAGCCCGTGCGGTCCAGTGCCTCGTCGAGGTTTTGTGGAGGGAAGCCGATGTTGAAAGCAGTCGTGTTTCCTTTGCTGGTAGGCGCAGTGGGGGGGGTAGTCGTGATGGGATTCCTCTCGCAGTTCGAGAGTCGAGGTGCGCCCCTGAGGCGGCCGATCCCTCGGGATTCGGATGGCCCTGGCTCGACACTTATTCCTATCAGCAGGGGCGACGAGCGATCGCACGCAAGGCACGAAGGCTCGGATGAAGCGAAGGACAAGACCCCTCGCGATCCTCGTTCGGGCCGCCCACACGATGAAGGTGGAGGCCGCATCCCGGCTCGCTTTGCCAGAGTGCGCGAGGCTCTCGCCTCGGAGCTTGCATGGGCAGAGGCGGAGGAACGTTGCAGCGAGCAAGTACTCTTTGCGGCGGACGCGATCCGAGAGTACTTCACGGCCTACTCAGGGCCGGGTGGCCGTGCGATCGAAGAGGGAGGAATTGCGGCTGATCCCCGTCTCATCGATCTCATCCTGCTCATCGGAGGACATGTCACTCAAACGCAGTTCGATCAGCTCTCAAAGGTGTACCGGGAGAGGGCGCGGAAGACTGCTGAGCTGGCGATAGAGACACGCCGACAGGAAGCCGGGATCGATGATCGAGACTTAATCGGACAGATTCGGAGGAATCGATCCTTGCGAGAGCAGGCAATCGATGAGCAGGCGTCGCTGGCGATACAGTCGCATCTCGATGCACAGCAGCTGTCGAAGTATCGAGAATGGTGGGGAGTGGAGTGATGGAGTCTTCGCGAGCGAAGAGTCGGTTCTTGTCGCCGCTCCTGGTGGCGGTAGGTGCTCTCGCCGGTGGCGCCGCCTGGCGAGTCGTCGACGACAGCCAAGCACCCGGTCCCGAGCGAGCTGAGCGGGACGAGCTTCGAGGGATTGCTGTGACCGATGAAGCCTCTACTCCTCAGGGCGCTGTCGAGATAACGCCCGACGGCGGCATTGACGATGCTGGAGCCTTGGAGGAAGACTGGGAGGAAGATCGGGACCCGGGATTAGCAGAGCTCGAGGATGAGATCCGACATCTTCAGCGTACCGCGTTGATGAATCGCTGGCGCGAGGAAGGCATCAAGACATTTGTCTCGGTCTTCTCCTTTGAGCTGACCGAGGCAGGATACGATCTTCAGACGATCGAGAGCGCCGCATTCAGTGGCGACGCGATGCGCATCGCACTCTCCGTCGGCGGCTACTTGGATCGAAAGCACCTTGAGGAGCTTGCGGCCGCTGCTCAGCGGAGGCGCGATCGCCTGGACCTGATCAAGCTGGAAGACCATCAGCGCCGAAAGGGTCAAGTCTTCGACGGGACGCCCGTGGATGAGTTTCGTGCGTCGATTCCCGGCAGGAAAGGCCAGATCGCAAGCGACTTCCAGCGTGAGATTCGATCGATGCTCTCTGAGGATCAGTTCAATAACTTCGTGAGCTCCGGAGTGCTCTCGGACTGACGAGCACCCGGCCGAAATGCAGCTGCCCCTGACTGCAAGCCAGCGAGTGAGGCGGTTCGGGGCGGAGAGCGCAGGACGGTTGTCAGTTCTTTGAGGCCGCCCGGAGTCGTGCGCACTCGCTCAGCCAGGTCTTGTACAGTCGAACGGACGGGTAATCGCGAGTCAGGTCCTCGTAGATCTCGCCGGCTCGGTCGAGAGTGGCTAGCTTGGAGTCAGTGTCGTCGACCTCCAGGTAATAGGTGGCCAGAACCACCAGGCTGATTCCGAGATCGTGTCGATGCGACGGGCTGCGGTCATTGGCGCTCACGAGGTCTTCCCGAATTGCGATGGCCTGTCGGACTGCCTCCAGCGCCTTCGAAGGGGCTTTCATTTCCAGGTGGAGTGCGGCGAGGTTGTTGTAGCTCTGCGCGAGATCGGCGCGGATGCGGTCTTGGCCCGGTTGCTGGGCGACGAGCTGCTCACGAATCTCGAGGCTGCGCTGATAGGCCTTCAAGGCCTGGGGGAGCTCACCGCTCCGTTTGTAGGCGACCCCGAGGTTGTTGAGGACCATGGCGAGCTCGAGCTGCGCCTCGGCATGAGTCGGCTGTTGCTCGACGACTGGCTCGAGAATGCCCAGGGCCCGATCGAGCGACGCCACGCTTTGGGCCGGATCGAGCATGGCCAAGTTGCGATCGTTCTGCGCCGATCTGACAGCGTATGTCACGACGCTTGGATTCTCGCGCAGGAGCTTCCGGAAGATGAGGCCAGCCTTCTGGTAGTCCTCGATCGCTTCGGGGGTTCTTCCGAGACGACCCATGAGCTCCGCGCGCTCTCCGTAGCTCGACGCGAGCCGAAGTTGGACGTCGGCGTCATCGGGATGGTCGGCGGCGATGGGCTCGAGTATCCCGAGGCCGCGCGCGATCAATCGCTGGGCCTCCTCGAACTCCCGTCTCGTTTGCCGGGCATCGGCCATGGCCATCAAGGTGAGGCCCAGATCGAGCCCCAGGCTGGCGTTGCGTGGATCGCTGCGAGCGAGCTCCTCACGAATCGGGAGGGCTTTCTCATAGGAGGCCAGCGCGGCTGTCCCGTCACCGGCCTGCGCCTGATCCGCGCCTGCGTTGTGATACGTCCTTGCGAGGAGGCGTCGGTTTTCGCGCGACTCCTCGGTCTCCTCGGAATCATCGACGAGCGACTCTTGAAGATCCTTCGCCCGTCCGAAGTGCTGGCGAGCGACGTCGGATTGCCCGGCGCGCCTCTGAAGGTACGCCACGCTGTTGAGGGTCGTGGCGACGTCGCGGACGCGGGTCGGGTCTTCCGGTGCTTCTTTGAGCAGATCCTCCCGAATCACCCGGGCGCGTTCATGCGATTGCAGCGCCAGTGAGAGCTGACCCAACTCACGGTACAGAGAGCCGAGCTCCTCGTGAATGCTCCCGAGCAAGGCCTCGTCGCGATGCCCCTTCTCGGCGAGAGACTCGTAGTAGTCTCGAGCCCGGACCAGCAGTGCGACGCGAATCTCCTGCGCTCCCGGCGTGGATTGCAGAAGCTCTTCACTGGAGGTGAGCACCGCAAAGGACTCGGAGATCACCTCGTTCGTGCGCCGGGCGAGAGCTTCTGCTTCCCTGGTCGCGCGCTGCGCCTCGGCGCGCTGCAGCAGGCTGACAGTCAGCCCGAGGCTGAGTGCCGCGATCACCGCCGAGGCGGCGAGCACCGGGCCCCGATTCCTTTGGATGTAGCGGCGCAATCGGTAGAGGCTGCTCGGCGGGCCGGCCAGGACGGCCTCGCGATGGAGGAATCGCTCGATGTCGGCCGCGAGCATGGCTGCGGACTCGTAGCGCCGATGTGGCTCCTTCTCGAGGGCCTTCATCGTGATCCAGTCGAGCTCGCCCCGGAGGTTGCGAGCGATCTCGTTGTGAGGCGCGTTTCGTCTCTTGGCCAGCGACGCCGTCCTGGCCGGATTGAGATGGCTCCAGCGAGTGCTCGGCGTCGGAGGATCCACCTCGCGGACCTGGCGAGCGATCTCGTCGAAGGCGACCGAGCCCACGTCGAGCTCGAGGGGAAGCTGCCCGGTCAAGAGCTCGTAGAGGAGGGCTCCCAGCGCATAGATGTCGGTCCGGTGATCGATGCCTTCGGCCGTCGGCGCTGCCTGCTCGGGGCTCATGTAGGCCGGAGTGCCGATGACGCGACCGATCTGGGTGTACAGGGTCTTCTCGGTGAGGCGTTGATTGATGGCCTTGGCGACGCCGAAGTCGATGATCTTGGCGAGGGGTTTGCCATCGGGATTCGTGACGAGAACGTTCGAGGGTTTGATGTCGCGGTGCAGGATGCCTCGCCGATGCGCGTGCTCGAGACCCCGGCAGAGTCCGACGAAGAGCTCGAGCCGCTCCCTCAAATCGAGCTTGTGACGGTCGCAGTAGGCGGTGATCGGTTGGCCGGCGACCAGCTCCATCGCGAAGTAGGGACGCCCGTCCTCGGTCGCGCCCGCGTCGTAGAGCTTTGCGATGGCCGGGTGATCCAGCACGGCCAGCGTCTGCTGCTCGGCCTCGAAGCGCGAGAGAATCTCCCGCGTGTCCATGCCCAGCTTGATGACCTTGAGTGCGACGGGGCGCCGGACGGGCTCGCGCTGCTCCGCGCGGTACACGATCCCCATGCCGCCCTCGCCGATGATCTCGAGGAGCTTGTAGGGGCCGATCGAGTCTTCGGAAGGGCTAGCTGCGGACTCACCCTGAAAGAGCTCGCCCGAGTCCAGCTCGGACGGAGGCGTGTCGCTGGGCGGTTCGTTCATGGTGCTTCAAGGGCTTGGAAAGGTCGCGCTCGATGGGGGCCCACCGGGTGGCGAGACAGAGCATGGGGCATACTTCAATCGCGGTTGGCAACGGTATCCCATCCCACGAGTGGCCACAACCGACTCCGCCTTTCGAGGCGCTGCCCGAGAGGGGGCATTCGCTCCGCGGCGACCGGGCACTGGCCGCCGTCGAGGTCGAGCCTCGTGCGAAGTCCGTCGGTCGGTGGCATTCCGGGCGAACGGCTCGGTCTTCGTCGGGACCGCCTCGGCGCGCGCGCTGACGGTCGGCTCGACGGAGAGCGCCCGGCGTGCAGCCCGGTGCTTCGGTGGCGGTGCTTCGGTGGCGGTGCTTCAAAGGCCTCGCGCTGAGCCCTTTTTCGGGAGCAGAACTCCGGCTCGGATGCGCCTTGGTCTTCGAACGCATCCAGGAGCTACTCGGCCACCGTCACCGCTTCGCCGCGCGTCTCGATCAGCCGCTCGTCACTGCAACGCCGGCGGGCTAGCCGAGCGCGTTCCGAGCCTTCGAGGTCTTTACGAAGCCGTTGCTCGCCGGAAGCGGTGGGCGGAGGAAGCGACACCGGTCGGGATGCCCAGCAAGACGAGCGATTGACATCGCTTGCGGTCCCGCTTCTCATGGCCGGTCCATCGCCCTCGCCTTTACCCGGGAGCCCACATTCATGAACTCAGCCAGTTCCGCCGCCTCCGTCGTCAAGGGTAGCGACCTCACTCCGACCGAGAAGCGTCTCCTGTTCTGGGCCAGCTTCTTGTCCCTGATGGCGGCCGGCTTCGGTTTCGCGTTTCGGGTCGCCAAGCAGGGCACATACGGGACGGCCTTCGGGCTCTCCGAGCAGGAGGTCGGGCAAGTCTTCGGCGCGTCGTTGTGGCCGATCGCCATCACGATGATTGGCTTCAGCCTGGTCGTGGATCGCACCGGGTACAAGCTCCCGATGTATGGTGCGTTCGCGCTTCAAGCGATCTCGGGCATTGGTACCTACTTCGCCGAGAGCTACGGCGCCCTGTACGGGTTCGCGCTGTGTGCGGGGCTCGGGCACGGCATCGTCGAGGCGGTGATCAATCCCATCTGCGCCGCCGTGTATCCGCGCGAGAAGACCAAGTGGCTGACGATCCTGCACGCTGCTTGGCCCGCCGGACTGGTGGGCGGGACGTTGCTGATCATCGGGTCGGAGCCGCTGGTCGAGGGTTGGCGCATCCACGCGCTGTGGATCCTGCTTCCGACGGTGGCGTACGCCGTGATGTACGTGCGCTGCCGATTCCCGGTCGATGAGCGCGTGGAAGCGGGCGTGCCGTACATCGACATGCTCCGGCAAGTGGGCTTCCTCGGAGCCGCGCTGGCCTCCTTCATGGTGATCTACGAGATCGGCAACCAGACCGACAGCCTCACGAGCTGGGTAAAGCCGGCGAACTGGTTCAGCCTCAGCCTCTACGCCGGAATCGGGGTCGGCCTGGTGTTCGGGATCGTGGTGCGGGCGGTGGGCAAGCCGCTCTTCTTCCTCTTGTGCGTGCTGATGATTCCCGTCGCCACCGCCGAGCTCGGCACGGACGGCTGGATCAAGGGGCTCATGACACCCGTGCTGAAGGACATGACGATCAACCCGGCGTTCGCGCTGGTGTTCTCGGCCTTCATCATGCTCCTCTTCCGCGTCTTCGCGGGCCGCATCCTCGGGTTCTTCAGCCCGCCGACGCTGCTGTGCCTGAGCGGCATCTTCTCGGCCGTCGGGCTTTGGTGGCTCTCGAGCGCCACGGGCATCGCCATCTTCATCGCGTTCGTGCTGTACGCGATCGGTCAGACGTACTACTGGCCGTGCGTCCTCGGGTTCACCTCCGAGCGCTACCCCGAAGGTGGCGCGCTGACCTTGAACACCGTCTCGGCCATCGGACTGCTCGCCGCGGGCGTCATCGGGACGCCGATCCTGGGCGCTGCCTTCGACCGGTCGATCGAGCCCGCCGTGGCCGCCGAGGCTCCCGCCCTGGCACAGGCCTCCACCAAGGAGGCGGGATTCATGTGGGTGAAGCACGAGGCCATCGATCCCAAGAAGGCCACCGCCTTCATCGATGAGGAGAGGAAGGCCGAGGGATTGCCCGCGCGGGACTGGAAGCAGGACCCACCTGAGGGCTACCAGCCTTCGAGCTCGGAGAAGATCTACATCGAGGAGAAGGAGAAGGCTGGTCGCGACGTGCTCACCTTTGCCGCGATCTTCCCGGCGATCCTGCTCGTGGTGTTCGGGATGATCGCGATCTACTTCCGCTCCCGAGGCGGCTACAAGCCGATCATCCTGGGAGGGAAGAAATGAAGCTCGGAATGAACCTGCTGCTCTGGACCACCGAGGTTCAGGAGGAGCACTATCCGGTCATCCAGTCGCTCAAGCAATGCGGCTTCGACGGCGTGGAGGTCCCGGTCGCGCCCGGGACCGAGGCCGACTTTGGCGTGCACGGCAGGGTTCTCGATGACCTGGGCCTCGAGCGGACCGCCGTTTTCGCTCTCGACGACCAGGCAAACCCCATCAGCGAGGAGGCGCGGGTGCGGGAGGCTGCGGTCGACGCATTGAAGGAGGCGATCGCGAAGTCGCGGGCGCTCGGCGCGACGCGACTCGTCGGCCCCTTCCACAGCGCCTACAAGACCTTCAGCGGCTCGGGACCTACCGAGGACGAGCGCAGCCGCTCGGCGGACGTGCTTCGCCGCGCCGCAGAAGAGGCTGAGCAGGCGGGCGTCGTTCTCGCCGTCGAGCCGCTCAACCGCTTCGAGTGCTACCTGATGAACACCGTCGCCGATGCCCGGGCTGTGATCGATCGCGTCGACCACTCTCATTGCGGCATCCTCTACGACACGCATCACATGCATATCGAGGAGAAGGACGTCACCGACGCGGTCCGCAGAGCATCGGACCGCATCGCCCACGTGCATGTCAGCGAGTCCGATCGCGGGACACCGGGCTCCGGCCAGGTTGCCTGGGTCGATACGTTTCGAGCACTTCAAGCGAGCGGGTACGACGATTGGCTGGTGATCGAGGCCTTCTCGCGTCGGGACGCCGACTTCGCCAGCGCCATCCACATCTGGCGTGATTTCGATCCGTTCGACGAGGTCTGGCACCAGGGCCACGCCTTCATTCGCGAGACGTGGAGGAGAACGGCCCTCTGATGCGATGAGGGCCTCCGCCCACCAGTGCGACGCCAGGCCGTTCGCGCCGCCCGACATCGTTCGGGCGACCCGCTGGCTGAAGCTTGGCGTTGCAAAACGAAATGCTCCAGACCGGCTCCTCGGAGGCCCGAATTCATTCGGGTGGGAGGTCGTTCGTCCTTCCGAAGCCGTCGTGATCGCCGAGGGCGTATCCAACGGACTGAAGTCCGCCCTCCGGTTTGGGCATCATGTCAGTCCGCTTCGGAGTCGGTCTCGCGTGACGAATCCCGTCGGTGGCTTTGCGCTCTTGCACGTGCATGGGGTACAGAGACCCGAACGGAGTTCGACAGGTCGCGCAACTTGATCCTCGTGGCCTGTCGGCGGGGCGATTTGCCTTCGAAGAGCGTGGGTGAGAGAGCGGTGCGCGAGAAGCCCTCCCGCTCGACTGAACCCCAAAGGAGTGCAAGACACCGCGGCCCGCAACTACGAGAGCCAAGGCGGCGAGGAAAATGCGAGCAGACATGCGGCGGACCTCCGGCTGGGTCTGTACGACCGCCGGCATTCCCGGGCGAGGGCCGATGACATCCCCTCGATCGGAGCTCGGCGGATGTCGACGCAGCTCAAAGAATGTCATGAGTACGACATCCCACCACGGCGTTGCTTCTCGACAGGCAGAGCGTCCTGGGTGGGATGCGCAAGGCACTTTGCACGCAGGAACCGTCCACCGTATCATGGCACTCGGCTCGAGCGACCGGAGAGGACGTGCGCCGTCGAGCTCCTCGATCGCGACGATACGAGTCGGCATCCGCGATGGCGCTCATGGCGGGAAGGCACTGCGGAGGCGATGGAGGGACGACTTTGAAGAAGAGGACGACAAGTGTCTCTCAGCACTGACTTCTCGGGACTCCGCGAGCGGGTCGAGCACTTCGATCCGGAGCGCCCGCTCGAGAGCTCCGAGACCCCTCCCAGTGAGTGGTACACCGATACGAGGCTCTACGAGCTCGAGCGAGAGAGCGTCTTCGGACGCAGCTGGCAATACGTCGGCCTCACGGAGTGGATTGCGGAAGTGGGCGAGTACTTCGCCACCGACCTGGGCCAAGACCCCATTCTCGTGGTGCGAGCCGCCGATGAGATCGTGGCCTTGAGCAATGTCTGTCGCCACCGAGGCGGCCCGCTCGTTCGCTCCGGTCGCGGCAAGGTGTCGTCGTTCAGCTGCCTGTACCATGGCTGGAACTATGCGCTCGACGGCAAGCTGCGCAAGGCGCCCGAGTTCGAAGGCGTCTGTGACTTCGACGCAAAGCGAGTCCACCTGCCTCGGATGCGCGTGGCGTCACTCGGCCCGTTCCTCTTTGTCTGCTGGTCGGACGAGACACCTGATTTGGAAGAGAGCCTGCCAGGTCTCGCCGAGCACATCGGCGGATTGCGCCTCGACCATCTCGTCCACTCCGAGCGCCGAGTCTACGCCGTCGACTGCAACTGGAAGGTGTTTGTCGACAACTATCTCGATGGCGGATACCACGTGCCCGTGATGCATCCGGACCTGAGCCGCTCCATCGACTACGCCGGCTATCACTGCTCGCTTCGGGACGGCTGGAACCTCCAGCTCTCCCCGTTGCGCGCTGCCCAAGCCGATGGAGCCGCGGATTCAGCGGACGTGCGTCATGGCGAGGCCGCGCATTACATCTGGGCGTGGCCGAACTGGATGTTCAACGCCTACGAGGATGTGCTCGACATCAACTGGGTCCGTCCTCTCGGCGTCGATCGCTGCGAGATCGTCTTCGATTACTTCTTCGCTGCTGACGCGAAAAAGTCCTTCATCGAGGAGAGCCTCCGCGTCGCCGAGCAGGTACAAGAAGAAGATCGCGAGATCTCCGAAGCCGTGCAGAGAGGTCTCGTCTCGAGCCGGTACGACGTGGGCCGCTACTCGGTGCGCCGCGAGAATGGGGATCACCAGTTCCACCAGCTCCTGGCCCGGGCGCTCCGGGCGGGTATCGTCCGGCGCGAAGGTGGAACGAGCTGAGCGTCGGGCTCGAAACAGCGCGAGCCCCGGCGGGGCCGGGGCTCGCAGTGCATTCGGGCTCGGGTCGAAGTCTCGTCTACTGGACGACGAAAGAGTCCGGGTGGGAGACCGAGAGAATCCTCCCCGAGAGAGGATCCCAGGAAAGTCCCTGGAAGCAGAACTGCGTTCCGGGTGCGATGCCAGCCGGTACCGACATGCCCCGCGTGCGAGCGCCGACACAGCCATTCAGAGGCACTTGCCGGAGAGTGGAGGGCAGAGCGAGCCACGATGACAGCGTCGGGGTCGAGGAGAGATCGAGAAAGCGCCCGTGGCTGTCGGGAAGGTCGATGCGCCCGTATCCGCACGGCTGAAACGGGGAAGCCCGGCTGAGAAAGATCTCGGCGAGGGTGCCGACTTGCCCACAGCCTGCGTACGCCGAGAAGTCGACGGGCGGCCCGCCCGAGATGGCGGGGCCATTGAGCTCCCACTCGAGGCCGAACTCGTCGGAGCCCATGTCGACGGTGTCGAGAATCCTCAGATCGCGAGCCTCGAGATCGAGCGCGGGCAGCTCGGTACGGATCCGGTTGGAACCCGCGTCGATGGCCGGTGACTGGCGAGAGAGCTCGTACCCTCCCGAGCGGAACAGCGGGTCGGTGTCGAGGTTCCCCGGACCCGGCCAGCCGCCGCGCACGATGGAGTACCCGACGGTGACCGGATAGGGCGGTCCGAGCAGAACGATCTCATCGACCTGGTTGTTCCAGAGGATGCAGTTGGCGACCGTGACGGGTCTCTCGAAGAAGTGACTGAACGAGAGGACCAGGCCCGCGCCCGAGCTGGCGAAGTTGCGAGAGACGGTGCAGTTGATGATCTCGAGAGTGGTGACGTTGCTGAAGAGAGCCCCGCCTTCGTTGGCGTGGTTGTTCTCGATCAGAGTGCCGATGATCTTGATGGCCGATTCATCACAGTACTCGAAATAGAAGCCGCCCCCAATCCAGGCGTTGTTGTTCGAGACCATGCAGCTTTCGAAGCGCGGCGAGCTGCCGATGTCACCGCAGTTGACGGCTCCCCCGTAGTTCGCGGTGTTGTTGTAAATCTCACACCGGCGGATCGTCGGCGCTGCCCCTCGGATCAGCAGGCCACCTCCGTACCGTCCCCCGCCACTCAGCTGCGTTCCGTTACCGTTGGTGATGCCGAAGCCTTCCAGGATCGCGCCGGGGCCCGTCTGTCCCTGGAATCGGACCACGGATCCTTGCTGACCGCCATCGATGACAGTGCCCGGAGAAACGGCGCGGAGATGGATCGACTTGTCGCCGACGTCGAGATTCTCGAAGTAAAAGCCCGGCGCGACGAGGACCTCGTCACCCGTCGTCGCGGCATCGATGGCATCTTGAATCTTGCAGAATGGATCGGAGGCCGTGCCCGTCCCCGGACAGTTCGGATGGGAGACGTCGACGAATACCTGGTCGGCGACGCTCGGAGCCTCGAGCATCACGAGGGACACGAGAATCAACACTGCTCGCTCGAGCTGCAGAGCGCTCATGGCGGCCACTCCTTCTCACGAGTTGGAAAGGTGGAATCGAACGTTGCGAAGGAACGCAAGCACGAGTCCACCTCGGAGAAAGAAGCGCGGATGGGCGCGGGAGCAGTGTGGCAGGTCCGTTCCGCAGTCCTCGCGCCGAAGGGCGCCGGCTCGGCATCCTCAGGTGCGAGCGCTTTCGTTTCCTTCGGGAAACGCTTGGCGGGACGTGGGCTGCGGACAGAGCTCGTCGACGAACCCGGCTCGCGATTCGGAGAGCCCTCTCCCGAATGGCTCGGCTCGGCGTTCGTCGAGACGGTCATTCACGAACCCCCGGTCAATCCAGCAGCCACCTCATCGGTTCCCAAAAGGGCGCGAAGATCGAGAGCCAGAAAGTCGAGACCACAACGATTCCGATGATCAGTAGCAGGGCCTTGGCGGCATCGCGACCGCCGGCGACGAAGGGCAAGAAGATGACGGCGGGGCTGCCGAAGAGGGCGACGAGGCAGCTCCATTCCCAGAAGGTGTAGAACGTCAGCAGCAGCGAGTCGTGCCAGATCAGATCGTGATCGAGGATGGGCCGGGGCGATCGCTCGTGGAGCTCTTGAAAACGCTGGACCGCCAGGTACGACGTGGCGAAGAACGCGACGTGCGCAACGCCCAACAGCCCCAAGAGAAGGCGAGCCAGTCGATTCCACCACCGCAGTCGATCCGGGTCGACGACGTCCATTCTGGGGTTCTCCTTTTCAACTCATCCCGAGCCTCCAAGATAACGATTCGCCGCGCGAAGGGTAGTCGACGCCGATCCGACGCCATGACGATCGAGCAAACTTCGGCGAGGGCATTGCAGGTCGCGATTGCCGCGATGAGGAATCCCGTGGTCGCAGGAAGGAGACTGCGGCAGAATTATCCCCGATCGTCGACTCGTTCTTCGGAGGCCCGACATGTCGGAGCGTTGTGACTCGCATCGTCCGAAGACCCACTGCATGTTGCTCTCGATCCTTGACGGCCTCTCAAGCGGGCGGCGAACGTGAAGCCCCGAGGCGATGCGGCCGGAGGTCGGGTGATCTTGGGGCGCGCGTTGCTCGTGATCGTGGGGCTGGCCTCGATCGGAGCCGCCGTCTGGTCGGTCTGGCCGAACACGACGACGCGCGACGCCGAGGAGGGAGCCCTCGACACGTCCGGTGACGATCCAGCCGCTCCCTCCGATCTCGAGGCCCTTCAGAGCCCGGAGCGAGCCACGGCCAGCCAGGTCTCGGACGGCCCTCGAGCCCGAGACCGATCCTCGACCGGAGGACAGACGGAGCCGACGATCCGGGAGCCATCCGCGTCGGGCCGTATCACCGTGTCGGTCACGAACGATGCGGGCGATCGTCTCGCCGGCGCCTCGGTCCGCTTCACCCAGGCTGGCGACTCGATCGAGAGCCCGACGGATGCGCGAGGAATCGCGATGGCCAGCGATCTCGTCTGGGGGCGTTGGCAGATCTCGGTGACGAGCGCCGTGCATGCACCGAGGACCGTTCACGCACAGCTCGCACCGCGGAACGCTCACCGGCGATTCCACCTTCGGCTCACGAGCGGCAAGTATCTTCGTGGTCGCGTGCTCTCCGAGAGTGATCAACCCATCCACGAAGCGAGGGTGGATTGGTCACCCGAGGGCGGACCGATCGTGACCGCCCGCACAGCTTCCGACGGCTCCTTTCGCATGACGGGCCTCGCCGCGTCGTTCGGCCAGCTTCGAGTCACGCATCCGAGCTACCGCCCTCACTTCGAGGACTTCGCGGCCGTCAGCCCGGAGGCACGGGTGATTCGACTCGCAATGACCGAGCTGCGCATTCGTGGTCGCGTGATCGAGTCCGGATCCGAGCTCCCGATCGAGGGCGTGATCGTTCGGTCGAGGCTGGGGCGAGCCGATCGCGACTCCATGGTGCCGTCGGATGCGCTGCCCGACGTCACCACGGACTCCGAAGGCCGCTTCTCGATCGTGGGACTGCGACCTGGTTGGATTCACCTGACGGCCCTCCACGAGGACTTCGCTCCCGGCTCCGAGTCGACGCGTCTCGGAGACCCCCTCGCCCCGGAGCTCGTCATCCGCTTGGGCTCGAGTCTGATTCTTCAGGGGGTGGTCCAGGTCGCCAACACGCGTCGCCCGGTTCCGAGCCTGCGCTTGATCGGAGAGACGCTTCAGGGCGCCCGCTTCTCCACCCGAACCGACGATCGCGGTGCCTTCAGTGTGCGAGCGCCCGTCCACCCAGGTAACCTCATCGCCTGGAGTACTCTTTCGGAGGATTGGGCGCTCGTGCCTCCTCAGCAGGTTCCCGCTGCCGCGAGCGCGATCGAGCTGCGAGTGGCTCGGGCCCTGACCGTGTCGGGGAGCGTGGTCGACGCGCGAAGTCGTCAACCGGTTGCGGGCGCAAACGTCCGCGTTGAAGGAGAGAGCTCTGCCGCGACCGATTTCACCGATGAAGCCGGGCGGTTCGTTCTCGCCGGCATTCCCGCGACGAGTGCCTTCGGGCTGATCGCGACGCATGTCGACTACATGTCGGCGCATTGGGAGACCTCATTCACGGCGAGCAGCGTGCTCGATATCGTGATCGCGATGGAGAAGGGCCTTCGGATCCGCGGGCGAGTTCAAACGCCGATCGGCGAAGCCGTCCCCGACGCGCAGGTTCGCGTGCGCAGCCGATCCGAGGAGATCGCCTCGGTGGCCAGCGATGGAGAAGGAGGCTTTCGAACGTCTCCGCTCCCGCCCGGCTCCTACGTCGTCCTTGCCGAGTGGCGAGAAGAGCGCTCGGAGGAGGTCGAGGTGGATCTGGATGCGGCGACCGAAGAGGTCGTGCTCACGATCGGAGCGGGTCCGTTCCTGCACGGGCGATTCGTCGATGAGAACGACAGCCGCCTCGCGGAGATCCGGGTGCAGCTTCGTCGAGACGATCAATTCGTCGCCGAGACACGCTCCGACGAGCGAGGTCATTTCCGATTCGACAATCTCGAGGAGGGGGCGCTCTACGATCTCGATCTCGGTGGCAACCGTCGCTTCGAGCTCCCCGAGCTTTCGCCATGGGAGCCCAGCACCCAAGAGCACGTGCTGCGTCTGATTCACCGGCGGGTCGGTGTCGTCGAGGGGCACGTCGAAACCACCGCCGAAGCGCTTCCCGGCACGATCAGCGTCGAAGCTCATCGGCAAGACCAGGTCGGGGCGCCCCCGACGGGAGAGCGGCTCCGGCCGGCGAGCGAGACGGGACGGTTTCGGCTCGACGACGTTCCGGTCGGGGATTATCGATTCGTGATCCTGGCCGAGGGCTTCGAACCCGCCGAGACGACCGGGCGAGTCGAGGCCGATCGCGTGCTGCAGCTGGGCCGGATCGTGCTGTCGCCGCGCGAGTAAGCGATGAGCGGGCTTCCGATCCCGGAGAGGCTTCGTGGGCGAAGCTCGCCGCGGGGTGGCACGAACTCTTGAACGAATTGTGGAACGGCTGCCAGACTGTGGCGCCGAAGCCGCTCCGGTGAGAGCTCGCCGCCTCGTGCCACGAACCGCATCCGGCGCTCCGAACGGACGAAGACTCAGAATCAAAGGTAACCGGCCATGACCAAGACCCAAGTCCTCGCGCTCCTGAAGAAGAACCGCAACGAGCAGGGCATCGTGAACAGGCCGTCCTGATCCTCCACCCACACGCGCGCGGTGGCCTTTTGCCCCGCCGCTTGCGGACGACCACTCGCCGCTTTCGGCCCGAGCCCGGCCGCGATCAGGCGCTCGCGCAGGAGCTGTGGCAGAGCGACGTGTATGATGCCAAGGTCCTCGGCCTGTTGATCGACGATCCGACGCAGATGTCTCGGGAGCAGGCCGAGAAGCAGGTGGAGCAGCTCACTCCTGCGGGGAATCCCGGGTGACTGGCTGGATCTTACGACGAAACGAGAGGGGCCTTCCCCGAGTTCCACGAAGACGGGGCTCTGCGCGGAGGGCATCGGGATGACCTCGTGGCGGACCGGATGAAGCGAGATTCGGTCTTCGATCCGCCCCGAATGTTTCCTTCTGGCACCCGCGCCAGCATGGCTAGAATCATCTCTGCTCCTTCACGCGCGGACTGAGGGGCGTCCCACCGCGCCGTCGAGCTCGAGCGATTTCGAGCGGCCCGGGAAGCTCTCCCCAACGCCGCTCTCTCCAACTCCAGGACCTGGCTGTCGCCATGATCATCTCGCTGCTTCTCGCCTGCGCGTTCCCTTCGGTCCAAGTCTCGAATGGCGAGCAGCCCGCCTCAGTACCCGAGGTCTTGGTGTTCCACCCGGCTCCCGAGTCGGGTGCCGAATCCCAAGTGATCCAAGAGGTCCTCGATGCGCTCGACGAAGCGCCCCTCTCGCCACACGACGACAGCGAGCTCGCCGAATTGGCCGGTCCCGACGCGGGTCGCGACCCGCGCCTGCAGGTCTATCACGCTCTGAAACGATCCAAGGCTCGACGAGCATGGACCCTGCGCTTCGTGCGTTTCGAGCGTGTCGTGTCGGTGGAGGCGTTCGACATGGCAACGGGCGTTCGCGCACACCGCGGCACCAAGATCCGATCCTTGGCCGAGAACCGCCTGTCCGGTGAGCACCTCGTCCGGCTCAAGCAGATGATCGGGGACGTCCGTCAAGAGCTTGTGGACAAGAGCTCATTCCTCGAAGCGTCCGCGGCAACACCCTACGTCGAGACGATCACCTGGAAGGAGTTCGAGGATCCGGCCCTGTGGGGCTTCCGATGGAGGTTTGAGGAGGCCGGCGCGCGCGTGACGTTCGTCTACGAGTCGTCCTCTCTCCAAGAGGCCGGGCTCCGGGTCGGTGATCGGATCGTCACCGTCAACGGCGTCGCTGTCCCCAGCCCTGCCCATCTCGGACGTCAGCTCGGCCCGTTGAAGGCGGGACACGAGCTGAATCTCACCGTGGCCCGGGGAGAGTCGACCGTGGAGCTCGCCGGCAAGGTCGAATCGTCGGCGGAGCTGATCCCTCGCTGGCAGGCGCGCATCGTCGGCAAGAAGGCGCCCGTGCTCACTCCCGCCGTCGATGACGCGTCTCGCCCGGCCACCGAGCTCGGACCGCGCCCGACGCTGGTGGTGGTGTTCGATCCGCTCCAGCCGGATACCTGGGCCAGCTTCGCGGTCGTGCGTTGGCTTCGCGATCACGCTCCGAAAGAACGCCTCGCCATCTTGGGAATCGCGACGAACACGGACGAGCTGTCGTTGAATCGCTTCCTCGCAGAGCTGAAGCCGGGCTGGCCTTCGAGGGCCGATCCCCAGGGCGAGCTCACCGAGTCTCTGCGCGTTCACCGGCCTCCGGCCACCTTGTTGATCGACGGGTCCGGAGACCTTCGGTTTCGTCAGGTGGACGAATCCCGTCTTCGTCTGGCGATCGACACGTTGCTTCGAGAGGCTCGCTAGCCAGGCTAGGGCACGATTGTCACGGAGAAGGGATTGGACGCCCAAGCCCAGGGAGAGGCACCGGGCCCAGTCACCAGGGCCGCGAAGCTGATGCGGACTCCGATGGCCGACGGGATGGTGATGGGCCCCAAGGTATCGAACGTCGCCACGCTGCTGCCCGTGTTGTCCAGCGTCCCGATGAAGTTGGAGAAGATCGGTGTGTTCGCCAGCTTGAGCGTGAGCTGCGTGAAGACGTCGATGTTCAACGGCAGAACCACACCGTTGCCCAAGGGGAATCCCGGTTCGGTACCGTGGATCGAGCCGAGGACGAAGTAACCGGCTCCTGCATGGAGGGGACCCGGGTTGATGGTGAGGTTGACCTGCCCTCCACTGGCGGCCGACAGCGTCTCGGTGTCTCCGTAGAAGTCGAGCTGAACTCGTGTGGTGAAGGAATCGTTGGTCGCGTTGCGGCCGTCGGCCCACATCGCGTGAATCGTGCGGTCGGAGGCGGCGAGGCCGTTGTAATCGCCGAGCAAGTTGCCGTTGGGATAGGTGTTCGGATCGAAGGTCTGATCTGCGACCCGCACATTGGGCTGGAAGCTGACACCTCCGTCGGAGCTTCGGGCCACCCAGAAGCCGATGTTGCGGTCGCTCACATCCGCGCGGCGGTCGTAGAAGCCGATGTTGACGTTGCCGTTCACATCCACATCCATCCAGGGAAACCATTGGCTCCGCAGCGTGCCGTCGTCGTTGACGGTGATTGGCGGCGACCAGGTGGCTCCGCCATCTGTGGAGCGGCAGAACAGGATGTCGGTATGTGTGCCCTGATTGTTTCCCCAGCAGACGTACAGGTTCCCATCGTGTGGCCCTCCGCTGATGTCGACATCCAAGCTCGGGTTCGAGTTGGCGCGAAAGCTCCCATTGGGGAGGCCGGTAATGAGCGACACGCTGGCCACGTCGACGTCGTTGCCGAAGGTCAGGCCTCCGTCGAAGGACACGTCGACCTGGATCTTCGACGAAGTGTAGTCATACCAGGCGACGTAGAGCTCACCGTTCGGTCCAACCGCTGGAGAGGCGGCGACGCTGAGGACACTCTCGCTCACGCGGACGGGGGTGGTCCAGGTGGCGCCCTGATCGAAGGAGCTGACCACGTGAATCTCGTACGTCGTATGCGTGGGTCCGATACGAGTCCACGCCATGTAGAGGGTGCCTCGCAGGGGACTCATCGACAGGTCGGTCGCCATCAGCTCCTTGTCTTCGAAGCCTCCGGGCGGAGATTTGACTGCCTCGACCCAAGTCGGGACGGTCAGTCCACCATCCGGCGAGTGACCAACGAACAGGCTGGAGAAGGTGTAGTTCCGGTCGGCGGAGATGCCCGAGAAATAGGACTCCCCGTTGGGCCCCATCGCCGTTCCCGGATCGCCGGCAAACTCGAAGCCGCCCGATGGTATGGGAAAGAGCAGCTCACTCCAGGTCAGCCCGCCATCGAAGCTCGCGTAGAACGCACACGTGTACAGCCCGCCGCGCTCGTCGTTGGCACCGGCGATCAGGTGATTGCGATCGGTCGGATCGACTTGGATCGTCATCTCGTTCTGGTTGGCCGGTGAAGGACTCGAGACCTGAACGTCGTCACCGTCCGGTCCTGAGAACGGCACGTCGGTGGGAGGCGGCGTCGGCCGGAGGAGCTGATCGAAGGGGAGGTCCTTCGACGGAGGAATGCCCCATTGCGGATCGACGCGCGCCGGCTCGTCTTGAGCTGATCCCGGAGAGAGCGCGGCCAGAAGCAGACAAGCGACGGTGAGAGCGGCCATCGGAGCCCTTTCAAGAGAGACGCAGGAATCAGCACCGATGATCAAGCTAGCGATCCCTCCAGCCCCTGGCAATAGCCGGAAGCACGCCCGTGCGCTGTGGTATCCGCTGCAACGCACGGGTCAATGGGGCCTGGTGCCGCTCCTCGGATCACTGGGACAGAAGAGTCACCGGGCTGGTGGTGGACACGAAGGCCCCTCCCTGGATCGTGACGGCGGCAGCATGGATCGTCAGACCGGGTGAGATGCCGGGGAAGATCACGAAGGGCGTGGTGGCCCGTCCATTCGGGTCGATGAGACCCTGAAAGAGAACGCCCGCAGAGAGTCCGAGGCTCGTGCAAGTATCCGGGGTCAAGTAGAGCGGTCCTCCATCCGCGGGCAGATCGAAGGGCCCTTTGCCCGCACAGGACAGGACGACGAGTGCGAGGTTGCCGCTCTCACCGTGAGCGTTGTGAATCGCGAAGCGCACCGAGTGTCCCGGAGCCGGCGTGCCTTCCAGATAGAGACGAATCGTGTCGCGGATGAAGATGTCGTAGGACTGGAAGTCGTCGTCGGGCACGAAGTTGTTCGCCACGGACGTGAACCCGACTTGGCGGCCGTCACCGGACACCGAGCTGTCCCAGCTTGGAAACGTGCCCACCTCGCCCTCTGGCGACAGGCTGATCAGTTGAGTGTCGATACCGCCCGGCTCGTCGAGGACGCCGTTGCCGTCAGCGTCTCGATCGTGGAGATACAAGTCGAACCACCCATTGGCATCCAGCTCGTCGAAGAAGTAGTCCGACCGAAAAGTCACGAAGCGCCCGTCGGTGTTGATCGAGCCGAACTGACTGATCCGGCTCGACTCACCCCCGGCGTCCGTCACGCTGACTCGAAGGAGCGACTGCTGGGTACGGTCGAAGACGAAGACGTCCTCCTTGCCGTTCGTGTCATCGGGCTGCAGGGCCCAGCTGGTCGAGAAGCCGACCTGCTGTCCATCTCCAGAGACGCCGACGCGATCCTCGATGCGACCTCCCGCACCCCCTTGGTGATTACGGGACACCAGGGTCAGCTGACCGGTTGCTCGCTCGTAAACGAATGCATCTTGGAAGGCATTCTGGTCATCGGGCACCAGGTTGTTGGCCGCGCTGCTGAAGACGGCGACCTGCCCGTCGTCGGAAAGATCGAGCCAGTAGGTGCGGCTGTTGCCCCCAGACCCGTCCGGCGCCACGCTGATGCGCTCCATCGTATCGAGCTGCCGGTCGTGGATGAAGGCATCGACCTGTCCTTCGGTATCATTGGCCACGATGTTGTTGGCGACACTCACGAAGCCGACGAAGCGAGCGTCAGCCGAAAGGCTCGGCTGCCAGCTGTTTGAGTTGGTCTCGGTGAAGCCGCCTGAGCGTGTCACGCGCGTCGTGACACCGTTCCCTTCGTCGAAGACGCCGTTTCCGTCCGGATCTCGATCGTGCAGGAAGATGTCGCGGAAGTTGTTCCAGTCGTTCGCGATCAGGTTGCTTGCGTAGCTGTCGAACGCGACGTAGCGGCCATCGGCCGAGAGCACTGGATTGTCGCTCTCGGCGTTTGCCTGCTCCCCGGTCGAGCTCACGCTGACGAGCACGGTCGTTCGCGTCAGACGGTCGTGCACGAAGATGTCCCAGTTCGAGTTGCTGTCGTTCGGGACCAGGTTGAAGGCCAGGCTCCGAAAGGCGACGTGGCGACCGTCGGCCGAGATCGATGCACGGGCGCTGTTGGCCGGGTTGGGTGCCTCTCCGGCCGAGCTCTGGCTCGCGCGGATGATCGGTTGCGCCGACAACGATCCGGCCAACAGGCTGAGCAGCAGGATGGCGGCCGCTGCCGGTCGACTTCCATTCACGTCTCGTCTCACGATCAAACTCCTCGGTGGTGGTCGGGCCGCTCGACGTGCGAGTCGACCGAGTTTCTCAGGGGCGGAGCGGGCGCGCTCCCGGGCTGCCTCGGCTCCACGGGAAATACCGCGAGTGGGCGCCGCGAACCATGCAGAGATTTTTTCCCCTGGAGACGAAGGAGACCGGCTCGCTCCCGAGTGGTTACCCTGGACTCTCCTCGTGACAACGCCTGGCACACCTAGTCGATCCATCCCACCAACTCGACCCGCTATCGATCGATGGCTACCGTCGGTCTACGAAGAGCTGCGTCGTCTGGCGAGCGGAGCCCTGCGCTCCGAGCGAGCCCATCATACTCTCCAGCCGACCGCTCTGGTCCACGAGGTCTACCTCCGGCTGCGCTCTCAACGTCAGCTGCCTTTGGACGATCGGGCCGCGTTCTTCTCGCTGGCCTCGACCTTCGTGCGACGCATCTTGGTCGATCATGCGCGTCGCCGAGCTCTCGGGCGCCGAGATGATCGCCCTTGGACGGTGGTGCTCTCTTCCCTCGTGGATGCCCGGCAAGAACGCCGAGCCCAAGACATCCTCGCCCTCCACGATTCGCTCGAGCGCATGAGAGCCGTCGACGAGCGACTGGTCCACGTCGTCGAGCTCCGATGCTTCGGTGGTCTGACGATCGCCGAGACCGCCTCCACGCTCGGAGTGTCCGAAAGAACGACGGCTGGACTTTGGGCCTTGGCCCGTGGCTGGCTACGCCGAGAGCTCCGGAAGAACCCCACCGAGGAAGCTCGATGAACGAATCTTGGCAACGAGTGCGTGAGCTCTTTCTGGCCGTTCATGGACTCGCACCCGAGGAGCGCACTCCTTTCCTGGCCGAGCAATGTCGCGGTGACGAAGATCTTCGAGGCGAGGTCGAGGCCCTGCTCCGGGAGTCGGAGGAGCCCGACGAGCTCTTCGACTCACCTCTCCTCTTCGGTGAGGACGCGAGCTCTCTTCCCGCCGAAGAGCTCGCTGCCGGGACGCGCGTCGGTCCTTACCGGATCGAGGCACCGCTGGCTCGCGGCGGCATGAGCCGCCTCTACGTCGCGCGTCAGGACAACCCGGATCGACCGGCGGCTCTCAAGGTGCTCAGCGTCGGCTTGAATGGGGAGTCGTCTCGGTGGCGGTTCCAGCAAGAGATCCGCTTCCTGGCCCGGCTCGACCACCCTCACGTGGCCCGAATCTTCTCGGCCGGCATCCACCCTCTCACCTCGCCCGACGGCACCCATCAGCCGCTGCCCTACTTCGGCATGGAGCTGATCGAGGGGGCTCGAACGGTCACCGAATACGCCACCGAGCAAGGCCTCGACGTTCCGGCATGCCTCCGATTGATCGAGCCGCTGGCACGAGCGATCCACCACGGCCATCGCCTCGGCATCATCCATCGTGACCTGAAGCCGGGCAACCTGCTCGTGTCGAAAGAGGGCACGCCCAAGGTGATCGACTTCGGGGTGGCCCGAGCCGTGGACGGAGGAGACGAGAAGGGCCCGGGGACCGTCGTCGGTCAGGTGATCGGCACACCTTGCTACATGAGCCCGGAGCAGCTCGATCGCCCGCCCGAAGAGGTCGACCTCCGCACCGACGTCTACTCGCTCGGGATCGTGCTCTATGAGCTGCTGTGCGCGCGTCTCCCGTACGACTTTCCGGACACGTCGATCACGACTGTGCGGCGCCTGCTCGCCCAGAGCAGTCCGAGGCGCCCTTCGCTGGTCGCGCCCGAGCTTCGCGGTGACCTCGAAGTGCTCGTGCTGAAGGCGATCGCCAAAGACCGAGAGCAGCGCTACGGCTCGGCGCTCGACCTGGCGGACGACATTCACCGGTTCCTCGAAGGCGAGCTGATTCAGGCTCGGCGGGCCACGGTCCCCGAGCGGGCGAGGCATTGGGTTCGCCAACATGTCGCCGTCTCGTTGCTGATTCTGCTCTCCCTCCTTTCGTTGACCTCGACCGCCATCGCAGCCAGCGTCGGTTACTGGCAGACGAAGCGAGCCTACGGCGAGGCCGACCAAAAGCGATTGGCTGCCGAGGAGGCACGTGCCGAGGCCGAGACCCAGCGGCAGCGCGCACTGAGGAGCGCGGCCGACGCACTCATTGCGCGCGACGCTGCCCGACGGCAGAGCGAGCGGGCGACGACCTTGCTCGCGCTTCACCGATCGCTGCTGGAGGCGCCCGACCTGTACCACGATGGACCCGCGACGAAGATGGTCGATGTGCTGGATCGAGCCGCGCACTCCCTCGACGTGACGTCGCTGGATGCCTTCGTCGAGACCGAGATGCGCGAGATTCTGGGCGGCACGTTTCAGCGCCTCGGTCGGCCCCGCCTGGCACTCGCCCAGCACCAGCGGGCACTCGAGCTCGAGCGGGACCAGCTCGGGGGCGATCACTTCCGGCCGCGCACGACCGAGGTGCTCGTCGCTCGCCTGCTCCAAGAGTGTGGCGAGCTCCGACCGGCGCTCGAGCTCCTGCAGGCGGCCCATGAGAAGCTTCGACCCGACGACGAGCCCAGTCTCGAGCAGGCGATCACGGGCGAGCTCGGGATGACTCTCTACCGGTTGTACGATTTCGAGGCGAGTGAGCGCTACTTGGTCAGGGCGCTCGAGCTGAGCAGCCAAGTGAGCCGGAATGAGAGGATCCTCCGGGCGGTGTTGCTCCGGACCTTGGGCTCTTTGAGACGGGACGAGGGCCGGCTCCCGGAGGCGTTCCCGCTCCTCGAGGAAGCCATCGACGAGCTCGAGCAAATCTATGGATCGGACCATGCGGTGCCGTGCGCCGCCCGGATCGAGCTGGTCGAGCTCCTACTTCAAGTCGGTCGACTCGTCGACGCCGACAAGCTCTGCCGACGAACGATGGCGGCCTTCGACGCCATCGATCCCGACATGCTGCATGCCCACCACGCCCGTTCGGTGCTCGCGAAGATCCTGAGGGCAGGCGGGGATGCGGGCGGCGCCCATGAGCTGCTTCGCCAGGCGGTCCCGCGCATGAGAGAGCTCAGTGGCTCCATCCCGCTGGTCCTCCTGGCCGAGCTGATGCTCGGCCAGTCCTGGGCAGCCCGGCATGAGAATGAGGAAGCGGAAGCGCAGCTGAGAAGCACGCTGGCCGACTTCGAGAAGCTGGTCGGGCTCCGACATGCTTGGTCCCTCGTGACTCTCAACGAGCTCGTTCAGCTCCTCAATGCCCAAGGTCGATCGGAAGAGGTGCTCGCGCTGCTCGAACCCCTCATGCGAGGGGCCGAGGCGCCGGTCGGATCGGCCGACACCTGGGCCTCGCTGCGTCTCCAGCTCGGGGGTGCCCTCCAGAGCCTGAGCAGGACCGAAGAAGCGCTCGAGCAGTACGAGCGAGGCCGGGCAGAGGTGGTCGATGCTGAAGGGGCTCGCTCTCCTCGGCTCCGGACCTTCGACATGGCGATGATGTTCCTCCGCCGAAAGGTCGAGAGAAAGTGAACCGCCTCGACCGCGATCTTCAGCTCTCGAGTAGCTCTCTCGTCACCGACACGAGCGGGTTGTCCTTCATGCTCGTGCCCCTCAGGTAGTGGACACTTGCGGCCAGGTAGCGGTCGCGCCACTCCGGTGAGACTCGAGGCGTGTCCTCGAGGATCGCGGCGCTGAACTTGTAGTCGTGTCCATTCCGGCACTTGATCATGCTCAGGCGCCGAGCGACCCGCATGAACTCGTCGGCGCGGCGACTCTCCTTCTTCAAGAAGGCGAGGGCCTTGCGCGATGCGGTGACTCCATCCCGACCGATGAGGTCGAAGATCTCGCCGAGCGAAGCGCCATCCGAGGAGCTCGGTTCGAGAGGGAGAAGATCGTCGATTCGGCCCTCTCCCCAAGGCCCACCGAACGGACCTTCACCCGTCATCGTCTCGCGAAACTGCACCAGAAATGCGGCGTTCTGCAAGAGGAGGAGCTGGCGCGTTCGATCATCGGTCGACGTGCGGAAGAGGTAGGACAGCGCGTTCGTCGAGGTCATGCCATGGAGCGCCACGATTCCCGGCTGCCGAATCAGCTGCTCGGCCGCTCCGACGAAGAGCGCGTCCTGGACGGACTGGGGAGACACCGGGCCCGCCAGGAGCTTTGCGACGTGCTCGGATGCCTCGGTCCAGCTGCCGGTCCGCAACGTCGCAAGAAGATCGGACGTGGCGCTCGAGCTGAGCTCGCCTCGAGACCAGTCCTCTCCGATCTTCTTCACCCGCTCCAGGTTGGCCCGCCAAGGCGCGTCGGCCTCTAGCTCACTCTTCGAGGGGTTCGGCTGGTCGTGATGGTTGAGGAGCGCGTAGACGAGCGAGCGCACCATGGGCTCGGCATGTTGCCAGCCGACATGCTCGAGCGTCCGCCAACCGTTGGCGACGTAGATCGGCTTGTGCCCGATGTTGCGAAAGTCCCGCATCCCGTAGTGCGCAAGGAGCTCGAAGATCTCCTTGGGCTGAGCCGTGCGGACCAGCGCTGCCGCGGCGGCATCCGCCGCGTCGTCATCCCACCCGTCCATCGCTCGCCGGAAGGACGCGCGAGCATCGCTCACGCGGGAGACGACGGCTTCGTTCGCGCTGCTCATCGACCAATCACTCTCGCGTTCGTCGTAGGCTTGCTGGCTCTTGAAGAAATCGAGCGCGAAGAAGATCGGAATCCAGCGCTCCTGGTCGACGGCCGCCTGGCTGGCGAGGTGGGCAGAGTGAAGGACCAGCACGCAGTGGAACTTCCACCCGACGTCCGGGCGGGGCGGGACATTTCGAATGCCGGCCAGGTGAAGGGCGGTGAGGACCTCGCGGTAGGAGGTCCCCTTTCGGATGCGCGCTGCGAACTCCTCGAGCACTCGCTTGCGAGGTGTCTCCTCCAGGAGGCGGACGAGGGGCTCGATGCTCGCATCGAATCGCACGACGTCCGGATCCCAGCGGGCCTCGCCCGCAGAGACGGGTCGAATACCCGACAGCAGACCCAGGCCCCCGGCACTCCAGGCGGCTGTCAGAGAGGTCGCGGAACGAACAAAGCTCCTTCGAGAGATCGCGTTCTTCGGACTCGGCTTCATCTCGGCTCTCCGAATGGGGTTTGAGGAACGCTGACCGGGACTCGTGACTGTACCCGGAGCGGGCTCGCGCCGTTTGGAGAGTGTCGTCAGAGGAGCAAGATCTGTCGCGAGCGGTGTCTCAGCCTCTCGAGGACGTGTCGAGCATTCGCTTCAGCGCGCTGAGCCGGCGGCGGCTGACGGGCAATCGAATGCCGGTCGAGAGGGTCAGCTCGCCTTTGCCCCGAGGAAGGAGCCGAAGCGTCTCGACGTGGCGGAGGTTGACGATGGCGCCCCGGTGGATGCGTGCGAAGTGGTGGGAATCCAGCTCGGCCGCGAGCTCTTTCATCGCCTTGCGGATCAGGTGCGACTCGGTGCCGATGTGGACGAAGACGTAGTGGTCGGAGGCCTCGAACCAGCAGATGTCGGCGATCGGGACGACCTTGACCGAGCTGCCCATTCGGAGCGTGAAGCGATCGGGAGACGGCGCAGCGGCTTCGTCACGAGAGAGCAGAAGCTCGAGGGCCAGGTGTTGGAGGGCACCGGCTTCGATCATCGTCTTGGCGTGGTGGAGTGCTCGGTAGAAGCGGGCGTCTCCAAAGGGCTTCAGGAGGAAGTCGACGGCATGGACCTCGAAGGCCTGGAGAGCGAATCGATCGTAGGCCGTGACCAGGATGACGAACGGCAGCGGGTTCGACGCTCGCCTTCGCCTGAGCTCCCTGAGCAGCTCAAAGCCGTCCATCTCGGGCATCTGCACGTCGAGGAAGACGAGGTCCGGGCTCTCGGTCTCGATGACGGATATCGCCGTGCGACCGTCTCCGACGGAGCCGCAAAGCTCGACATCGGAATCTGTGGCCAGGAGCGATTCGATGGATTCGCGGGCCGGTGCCTCGTCGTCGACGACGACGCGCAGGTTTCGCTCGAGTCGATTCATCCGTTCCCCTCGTCACCGCGCCAGGGGATTCGGAGCGCCACCGCGAGGCCCCGGGGCTCGACATTGTTCAGCTCGAGCAGATACTGATTCGAGAAGAGCTCGTCCAATCGCTCGCGCGTGTTGCGAATCCCGGTTCCGGTCCGCTGTGCAGCGCTCCCTTCTCGAGGCAGCCCCGGTCCGTCGTCTCGGACCTCCAGGCGGAGCCAGTCGCCCTCGCGTCGTGCCATCAAATGAAGCGCTCCGGCGTCTCTCAGCTTGCCGATGCCGTGCTTGATCGCGTTCTCGACGATCGGCTGGAGCAAGAGAGAAGGGATCTGGGCGAGCCGCGCTTCGGGCGAGATCTCGTAGGTGACCCGAAGGCGGTCGGGGAAGCGCTGGCGCTCGACGTTCAGGTACTTCTCGACGAACTCGAGCTCCCTCTCCAACGGGACGAGCTCATCGCCACCGTACGTCAACGAGAGCCGAAGCAGATCGCCCAGCTGCTCCAGCGTGTCGAGAGCGGCGTGCTTCTTCTCCAGGCGGACGAGCGAGCCGATCGTGTGGAGCGAGTTGAACAGGAAGTGGGGCCGCAGCCGAGCGCGCAGGCTCTCGAGTCGGGCGCTCGTGAGGAGCTCCTTCATTTGGGAGGCCGCCAGCTGCTCGTCATGAAGCCGATCCGCATACGTCAGAACATGGTGCACCAGAACGACGATCCAATAGGCCGTCATCAACTGGTTGAAGAAGAGCCGTCCCATGTACCTGACCTGCTCCTCGATGGGCATGCTCGGATGCTCGAAGAGCCTCGCCGTCGAGACCAGGTAGAGGAGGATCACCAGCAGCGAGAAGACGAAGGCTCCTGCGACATGTGCGAGCAGATGGAGGACGGCCCGATGGCCGTGAACGGGCAGTCGCTTGGAGAGCCACAGCAGCGCCGGAGTGAGGGCCGCACAGCAGGCACCCAGGATCATGTTTCCCGCCAGGTGGCGAGGATAGGTGTAGGTGCCTTCGCTCCAGCCACGGAGGATCAGATTGGGCAGCGTGTTGAAGACCGCGAGGAGTCCCCAGAAACCGAGCACGGTCTTCCAGTGGATGCAGGTTTCGACCGACGACTTCCTCATGGATCGGCTGCTCGAGAGTGAGGGGGCGGCACTCCGGATTCGATCGACGAGACGAATCCCCGATCGTCGATCGACGCGGACATCGGGAGATGCTCGACGCATCCTACTGGGTGGGGCGTCCGTTCCCGACCGTTTCTCGAGGGACTCATCCGCCATGGGTGCTCGCCTCGAGGCTCTACCAACCGCGAGGCGAGCTCGCGATCCGAAGCGCTCGGACACGAGGTCCAGAGCGTCGACCGAGCTCGGCGACGATCGGTTGAAGGGCACGGATCCCTCTCGTTGCCTTGCCGGGCGGCTCGCAGCATACTGCCGTCGGTCCTAACCTCTATGAGATCCAAACCCTCCTTCCCGCCCCAAGATCCGAGTCGATTTGGAGAGCGTCGATGCCGATCACCCGTTTGTGCGTCCTGCTGGCTTGCGTGTGTGGGGTCGCGGGCTGGGCTCGGGGCCAGACCCTTCCGGTCTCCGAACCCTTGAAGGTCTTCATCCTCGCCGGACAGTCCAACATGGAAGGGCACGGGCGCATCGAGGCGGACCCGAAGCGCAATGGCGGCCAGGGAAGCCTCGAGCACCTGGTCCGAAGCCCCGAGACGAAGAAGCGCTTCGCGCATCTCGTCGACTCGAAAGGAGACTGGACCATCCGCGACGACGTCTCGATCTGGTATCTGGGACGCACGGGCGGCTTGAGTGCCGGCTACGGCGCCCAGAAGGAGATGATCGGACCCGAGCTCGGCTTCGGTCATGCGATCGGGGATCACTTCGAGGCGCCGGTACTGCTCATCAAGGTCGCCTGGGGCGGCAAGTCCCTGGCTCACGACTTTCGTCCTCCGAGCGCCGGTGGAGTGGTCGGACCCTACTACACGAAGCTCCTCGAACACGTGAGACAGGTGCTCGTGGAGCGCGACACGCTGTTTCCAGAGCATCGTGGGCGACCCCTCGAGCTCATCGGCTTCGGTTGGCATCAGGGCTGGAACGATCGCGTCCATCAGGCGTTCAACGACGAGTACGAGCAGAACCTCGGTCACTTCATCCGCGACCTCCGCCGGGATCTCGGTGTGCCCGATCTCCCCTTCGTCATCGCCGAGACCGGGATGAGCGGACGCGAGGAGAAGCACCCGCGAGCGCTCTCCTTGATGCGTGCTCAAGCCGCCGTGTCCGAACAGGAGGAGTTCCGAGGCAACGTGGCCTTCGTGCCCACGCGAGACTTCTTTCGACCCAAGGAGGTGTCGCCCTCCGGACAGGCCTATCACTGGAACAACAATGCCGAGACCTATTACTTGATCGGCGAAGCCATGGGCCGCGTCATGATCGGGCTGCTCGATCGCGGCTCTCTGCGAAGATGACGGGAGAGCTCGGCGTCGGCGGTTGATTCGCGCTCGGGAGACGAGCGAACCAAAGAACACGGGGTGAGCAGGTCGCGAGACCTGCTCACCCCGTGTCTGTTCTCGGCTCGGGTGGCCCCGAGTCGAGGTGCACCCGAATCAGCCGACGATCATCAGTTGATGCTGATGGCGTCGAAGGCGAAGCCGTCGGTGGCGATGGCGTAGTTGTCGTACTGCTGGAACTTGATCACGAAGGTCGAGTTCAGCGACAGTCCGGCACTTGCGGCCAAGGCGTCGAGGTCGAGCGAGACGAGCTGCCAGGTGTTGTTGGGAGTCGACCCCCCGTTGAGGCTGTAGACCTTGGTGTAGGTCGCCCCATTGTTGTCGGAGAAGTAGATGCCGTCCTGGCTGTGCGTCTCGTCGCCGAACTCCTTCCAGCGGAAGGACAAGCTGACTTGAGACTGGCCGCTGAAGTCGCAGGCCAGCGCGGCCTCGTTCTGCGAGTAGGCACCGCCGTTGACCGAGTCGTCCATGGTCAGGTGGTAGCTTCCGGCGTAGGGGGCGTTGGCCGTGGTGACCAAGATGCGACCCTCGGTGCCCGGAGTCGTGGTCCAGAAGGCATCCAGCGAGCCCGACTCGAAGCCGTTGGAGTAGGGCACGGTCGCGCGATTGCCACCGCCGCCGCTTCCGGCTGCCACCGAGATCTCGTCGAAGGCGAAGCCGTCGGTGGCGATGGCGTAGTTGTCGTACTGCTGGAACTTGACCACGAAGGTGGACGTGAGCGACAACCCGGCACCCGAGGCCAAAGCGTCGAGATCGAGCGAAACCAGCTGCCACGTGTTGTTCGTGAAGGACTGGCCGTTGAGGTCGTGGACCTTCGTGAAGCTCGATCCTCCGTTCGAGGAGAAGTAGATGCCATCCTGAGTGTGCGTCTCGTCACCGAACTCCTTCCAGCGGAAGGACAGGTCGACTTCGGTCTCACCGCTCAGGTCCAGACGGAGCCATGCCTCGTTCTGACTGTAGGCGCCACCGTTCAGGGTGTCGTCCATGGTCAGATGCTGGCTGCCGGCGTAGGGACCGTTGGCCGAGGTGACCTGGATGCGGCCCTCTGCGCCCAAGGTCGTCGACCAGTAGGTGTCCAGGGAGCCGGACTCGAAGCCGGTCGAGTAGGGCAGCGTCGAGTAGTCGGGACCCCCGCCGCCTCCGCCGACCTGAACCGATATCTCGTCGAAGGCGAAGCCGTCCGAGGCGATCGGGTAGTTGTCGTACTGCTGGAACTTGACGACGAAGGTCGACGACAGCGACAACCCGGCGCCCGAGGCGAGGGAGTCGAGGTCAAGCGCGACCGTCTGCCAAGTGTTGTTGGTCGTGGACCCGCCGTCGAGGTTGGCGACCTTCACAAAGCTCGAGCCGCCGTTGTCGGAGAAATACACACCATCTTGGCTGTGCGTCTCGTCACCGAACTCCTTCCAGCGGAAGGAGAGATCGACCTGGCTTTCGCCGCTCAGATCGAGGTGCAGTCGGATCTCGTTCTGCGAGTACGAGCCGGCGCTGACCGCATCATCCATGGTCACGTGGTAGCTGCCGGCCGAAGGACCGTTGGCCGTCGTGACCAGGATGCGACCTTCGACGCCCTGGGTGCTCGTCCAGGACGAGTCAAAGGTGCCGCTCTCGAAGCCGGTCGTGTAAGGAATCGTGGCGTAGTCCGGGCCACCCGGTCCGCCGCCGCCGCCGACGGCGGCCTCGGCGTCCACCATGCCGTAGCCGGTGTAGCGGTCCCAACCGACGCCGGACTCCACGCTGGTGACATCTTGACAGGTCGACACGAGCTGGGCACGCACCTGGGCGGGCGTAAAGCTCGGATTCGCGGAGACGATCAGGGCACACACGCCCGCCGCGTAAGGCGTCGAGCACGAGGTGCCGTTGAACCACTGCGAGTAGTTGCCCGGGTCGTAGCCTCCGCCGCCTTGGATGTCGGTCGTCGGCAGAATCGTCGGCGCGATGACGTCGACGGCGCCCGCCGCATCCTGGCTATTGGTGCCGTAGTTCGAGCCCCACCAGCGCTCACCGTCACAGGTGTAGCCGTTGGGGTCCGTGGAGACGCCGGGGTTCACTTCGCCGGAGTTCGAGGAAGAGCGCTTGCGCTCGCCGCAGGGCGAGGCGGCGCCGACGCCGATGACCGAGGCGTGATTGGCGGGGTAATCGATGGTCGTCTTGTTGGAGTTGGCGGTCGCAGCCAAGATGGTCACACCATTTCCATTGGCGTAGACGATCGCGCTCGAGGTTCCGGGGTCATTGGAGATCGCGGCGCCCAGGCTCAGAGATGCAATGTCGGCACCGTTGTCGGCCGAGTGAATGATGGCATTGGCGACCGACGAGAAGGACATGCTGCCCGCGCTGTTCGCGACCTTCAGCGGCATGATCGAGCAATTGCCGGCGATGCCCGCCGAGCCGAGACCATTATTGTTGATCGCGGCCGCGACACCGGCGCACGCGGTACCGTGACCGGCGGAGGCAGAGTTGTCGTCCGCATTCGAATCATTGTCACCGTAGTCCCAGCCCGCGACCTGGCGCAGGTCGGGGTGCCCGACGTTCACACCCGAGTCGATGATGGCAATGACGACCGACGTCGCGCCGTAGCCCTGGGGGGCGTCCCAGGCGGCCTGGGCATTCGAGTCGAAGCCGACCGTGCCGACCGGGCTTCCGCTGGCATGACCTCCGCAGTTCCAGCAGTAGTCCAGCATCTGGGCCGTGTTGTTGTGGCCCCAATGGCTGCCGTGGAGCGGATCATTCGGCACGTCGGCCGGAAAGGCGCGATAGTCCGGCGAAGCGTCCTCGACCTCGGGTAGGTCGCGCAGCACCCGGGCCAGCGCTTCGGTGTTCGCTCCCGCTTCGACTGTGGCCATGTACCAGCGATCGAGCCCGAGCTCGAAGCCGAGCTGAACGTTCTTGGTGTCGATGTAGGCGCGGGATATCCCGGACACACCGGCTGTGAACAAGACGGCGTCGAGTCCGTCGAGACCCGTGGGAGTGAAGAGCTGCGGTCGGTCGCCGCGCCACGCTCGGTCCAAGCTGGCTTGGTCCAGCGACTCCTGAGTGATCTGGATCAGCACCCGGCCAGGCATCGTGCGCGAAAGCGCGACGGCGGGAGCGTTCGGTCCCGCCTGGACCGGCACGAACTGCACGGTCGGGTCGGGAGTGGCGAGGTCCTGTTGACTCCACGCGACGGGAGCCTGGATGAGCAGGCCGACGACGGCGAAGAAAAACAACGATCGGGAATCTCGAATCATCGATCGGATCCTCCTCGGGTGGAATTGTTGAAGGCATTCTTCTTGGGAGGAAGATCGTACGGCCGGGCCAGATCCCGCACAAGGGTTTCAGTCTCCGAAACTGCGCGGATCTCCGACGAAGTGAGCCTCGCCGTCAACTGGATCGGCCGTTCATGAGTCATTGGAGGCGGCCTCAATGCCGCCAGCTGCCGGTCGCTCGAGCGAGAGACGACCCAGATCAGCCCGCCTCGCTTCGGCAAGCGGTTACGCCAGATGATTCGCTTCGTCCTGAGGGGGGGTGTGGATATCTTTGTGGACAACTTTACGGGGTTTTCTCGGCTTGAGAAGACAGGGGGCCGCCCCGTAGAACCTTGGTAGTAAACCAACAAACCAAGGGAGGGCGACCCCATGTCCGAGACGACGATCTTGATCGAGATTCCGGCGGAACTCAAGGGAATCGCTGACGCGTTTCAAGACCTGATCACTTCCGTCGAGCGAAGCATGGAAGGGGCAGCCGGCGGAGCTGCCATC
>JAJDCO010000058.1 GCA_029260795.1 Planctomycetota bacterium
TACCCATGCCTGCTGCGTCAAGCTTCCTGCGCCGCCTCGACGACCTGCAGCGAGGTCGACTGCGGCGTGCTCGGTCGCTTTCCTTGCATCCACGGGCATCTTCGACGCCTCGCGACGATGTCTGGTGAGAAATGCGGGCTAAGCCGGGCGTCTTCCCTCCACCGGGGATCGAACTCCTCGGAGCCAGCAGTGACCACCTCATTGCGGACCTCGGCTCTCGCCGCCTCCCCATTGGCGCCGAAGTCCGATTCCAACTCAACGACAGTGCGCTACTGCGCGCCATGACCTCACCCTTCGTCACCAAGGTCGTGAGGCACACGAGCGGCCACTCGCCCATCGTCACGGCTTCCGACCAGCCGGCAGCCGGGGAGCCGCACGTCGAAACGCCCTCGGTGTCAGGCGCTGGCCCCCATGCAGCGTGACGGTGACGACAGCTTGCCCCCGCTGCTCGAGCCCGAACGGGACGCTCAGCGCGAGCGCTTTCGGAAGAGCGACGACCAGCGCTTGAGCAGGCTCCGCGCGAAGTTGTCGCGGTGGTCTTCGAATTGAAGGCCGCTCAAATCCCTCAGGAGATCGGTGGCACTCGCCGGTCGGTCCGCCAGATCCTTCGCCATCAGCCTCTTCAGCAGCTCGTCGGGCGTGCCCATGACGACGCTCGACGGACTCTCTCACGATCGATCATCGCTTAGAGAGCCCATGAATGTTGAGTCGGATCTCCGCTGAACCCGAGAGAAGGAGGAGGAGGAGGAGCACGACACGCTCCTGCGAATCGATCGCCCGAGTACGGGCTTCGCCCACCTCGAAGCTCCCGCCCTGGCATTCTCCTGTCCTCTTCGTTAGAAGCGGGAGACCGACAGCCGAGAGGAAGACGAATGCTCAAGCCGCTGTGCTTCGTGCTCATGCCGTTCGGGTCCAAAACCGCACCGGATGGACGTGAGATCGATTTCGACGAAATCTATCGACGCCTGATTCACCCCGCGATCGAAGCGGCCGAGCTCGATCCGATTCGGGCCGATGAGGAGAACCTCGGCGGCGTCATCCACAAGCCGATGCTCGAGCGCTTGGCCATGTGCGAGTATGCGCTGGCCGATCTCACGACCGCCAACGCGAACGTCTTCTACGAGCTCGGTGTGCGTCATGCCTTGCGACCGGCGAAGACATTGCTGATCTTCGCCCAGGGCTACGGGCTCCCGTTCGACGTCGCCTCGCTGCGCGCGATCCCCTACCGGCTTGGACGACAGGGCGTGATTCGCGTTCCGGAGACGATCCGCGCCATGGCGCGCCATCTGGAGAGCGCTCGCCAGGCTCACGTCGACAGTTCGGTCTTCCAGTTTCTCGATGATCTGAAGGCACCCGTGCTGGCCCATGAGAAGACCGACGTCTTCCAAGATCGCGTCGACTATGCCGCAGATCGCAAGCTCGAGCTGGCGCGCGCCCGCGAAGCCCGTGACGTCGCGGCGGTGCAGCAGATCGAGCGCGAGCTCGGACGACTCGACGACGTCGAAGCCGGAGTCGCGATCGACCTGATGCTCTCCTACCGGGCGCTCAAAGAGTGGGAAGAGGTGATCCGCGTGGTCGGTGAGCTTTCACGGCCCCTCCAGCGACGCACCTTGGTGCAAGAGCAGCTCGGCTTCGCTCTCAACCGATCCGGTCGCTCCGACGAGGCCATTCGCGTGCTCGATGCCGTACTCGAGAAACGCGGGCCCAGCAGCGAGACCTTGGGCATCCTGGGTCGCGTGTACAAAGACCGCTGGGACGCCGCCCAGACCGGCTCGAAGAAGCGCCCGGCGGAAGCGGCCGGCTGGTTGGACCGCGCAATCGAAACGTATCGCCGAGGCTTCGAAGCCGATTGGCGCGATGCCTACCCCGGCATCAATACCGTGACCCTCATGGAGCTCGCCGATCCCCCCAAGCCCGAGCGGGAGCAATTGCTCCCCGTCGTGACCTACAGCGTGCAGCGCAAGATCAAGGCCGGCCAGCCCGATTACTGGGACTGGGCCACCCTCCTCGAGCTCGCCGTGCTCCGCAACGACAAGAAGGACGCCCGTACCAACCTCGAGAAGGCCCTGGCCGCAGTCCGCGAGAGCTGGGAGCCCGAGACCACGGCCAACAACCTCGATCTCATCCGCCGAGCTCGCAAGAACCGAGGCGACAAGCAACGCTGGCTGAAAGACATCATCGAGGCGCTGCGAGCGGCGAAGTAGTCAACGCTCCCTCCACCGACGCTGTTGCCGAACTGTCGAGTCACAGTTGATCGTGGCATGAGGAAGCTCCTTCAACGAGTGACCTGTCCCGGGACCGAGGCTCACGAGCGCGGGGAGTCCTTCGGGCTCGGGCTCTTGGGATTCAGGGAGGGACGACTGCTCATGTCCGATCTCGACCTCGCTCCACGGGCGGGTCCCCCTCCAGTTCGACCTGCGGCGTCCCTCCCGAGCCAGTGGTCGACTCGTCCCTGACTGAGGAAGAAGCGATCGAAGGTGAGCAAGTGGACGAGCGCAACGAGCCAGCCGATCGCGGCGAGGGCAATGCCGAGCAGCGCGCGGCTGAGCACGTTGCGTGGTTTCAAGAGACCCTTGATGTAACCGGACCAGCGGCCGAAGACTTTGCCCGCTACAAAGCCGACAGCCGTCGCTGCGAGAATCGAGACCAGCAGGCTGGCCACTCCGCCCAAGGTGAGCAGCGGCTGCTCGCCCCGCGTAAAGAGAAACCACAGCGCCCCACCGGCTGCTGCCAGGCACACACCGAGGCCCGACCACTTCAGTGCCGGAATGAAGTGCCAAACCTTGAAGGCACGCTTCTCACCGATGTCGAGCAGCCGGGCGACGTCACGGTGGACGGCGTCCTTCTTCACCAGCGGCTTCACGCGCAGGAACTCCCAATTCCTTTCGGCGACCGGTTCGCGTCTCAGCTCGGCCACCCCCGCCCTCAGCTTCTTCTTCGTCATCAGGTAACCGCTGAGCATCAGGGCTTGGCACTCGACCTCGTTGAACGAGTCGAGATCGGTGCGGAGCTTCGAGAGGCTCTGCTGGATCTCGAGGTCCATCTCGAACTCATCGGGCGACCCGGCATCCGGCAGGAGGGCTGCCGGGTCCTTGCGCTTCTCGGGAGGGCATCCGATCCAATTGATGGGCGCAGCCGCCAAGCCTTGCTTCAGGTGAACGTACAGCAGGCCCCGCACTCGCTCCGACTGCCGCCGCGCGCGCAGATCGGCCAACTGGGCGGCCCGCACGCGCGCCATGAGGATGCTGTTCGAGCGCATTGGGACGCCGAGCGGCCCGCGGCTCGGATCGGTCTCGGTGTCCATCTGGCCACTCGCATCACTCACGAGCAGGACCTGGCAGTCCTGCTCCAGGAGACCCGCGATCCCCTGGTTGTCGTGCACGCCGCCATCGACGAGTCGCACGTTGTGGCCGCCCTCGTAGAGCCCGGCCAGCTCGAGCGGCTCGAAAAGGCCGGGCACACAGGCGGAAGCCGCCACGGCGTGTCCCAGGCGAACGTTCTGATGACGCTCGGGCGCCTCCTCATGATGCAGACGCCGCAGGCGGCTGACGGAGTCCACGTCCGGATCGATGGTCGCCGGCGGCTCGCCCATCCAACTCGCCGTGAACTGCCAGTTGTGCCCCGTATTGAGCGTCGTGGCGTTGAGGACGAGGATCGGCACCTTCGAGCTGCGCCGCCAGTTGTCGTACTTGGGATGAAAGGTCTCGCTCGTGCCGTCCCCCTTGGGTCGGACCAGGAGATCCCGCAGCGGCAGCGTCTTCTTCTTCCCGCGGTAGAGCAGCTTCTCGTAGAGGCTGCCGACTCGCTGCGTGCGAGAGAAGCGAGACGAGAAGATCATGGCGATGTTCAGAGGGAGATTCGCGACGACTCGAGTGCGGATGTTCTTGGTGATGCCTCGGCAGAAGCTCTCAATGACCTGCTCGACGACCTCGACATAATCCTGCGACCCGACCTCGCCGTCCGCCTTCTCTTCGAGCAGCTTCTGCACGGCCAGATAGTACTGAGCGCCGACGATCGAGCCTCCCGAGACGCTGGAGAGAACCTCGACGTGGCGCAGCACGTCGTGCTCGGCGAGCGCCGCCAGAACACCCAGGTGATAAAGTGATGCCCGGAAGCCACCGCCTGAGAGCGCCAGTCCGACCTTGCCCCAGTGCGCGGTCTCGACACCGGGCGCGTTGGGTCCGACGATGTGGAGGAGGGCTTTCTGGGCTGGAGAGCCCGGTTCGAGGGCGCCGTCCTGCTGCGCGCGGGCCAGAGAGGCGAGCTGGCGAATGGTCGATTCGAGCTCCCAGCGCTTGACGCCCTCGATCGCCTTGCCGCGCTCGATCCACTGCTTGGCCTGATCGTATTCACCGACACCGAAGTGTGCCTCGGCCAAGGTGGCGTGAAACCACCAAGCGCTCTTCAGCCAAGCCGTCTTCTTTTCGAGCTGCGTCAGGCGATCGATCAGCTCTCGCCGGATCTTCTTGGCTTCCTCACGTTGCCGGGGGGCCGAGTCCGAATCGGCGAGGCCGTCCTCGAGCTCTTTCGAGTCGAGCGACGCGAGCAGATCGAGCACGAAGGCGGCGTTGATGCCGCAATACCCGTAGTCTTCGTCTTCGGGCCTGCAACCGACGACGCCGGTGAGGCGGCCCGCATTCTGGACGCTTCGGTGCAGCTCGGCCTCGAAGGGGCTCTGCCCGAGAGCCTGAGCGATGGCGTCGGAGAGATCCCGGAGTGGCTCACCTGGTCTGCGCCGCGAACGCTCCCAAAGCGAGACGTCGCCGTGCGGCTTCATGAGAGCGAGCTCGTGTTCGATCTCCCGGAGCGCGCTCCCGGTGCCGCCCAGCTGGCACTGCCGGACACCTACCCGCTCATCGTGGAGGTGCACGGCGGAGCGTCGGTCGAGCGCGTCCTCCTCGATCTCGACGAAGCCGCGGTCGCGGTCCGGATTGTCGGGCAGCCGGTGCGCGTGAAGAGCCTCTTCGGGGAAGTGTTCGAGATCGGGGACGCCGCGCGGCTGTCGGTGTCCAGTGCCCGAGGCATCATCGACTACTCCGAAGAGAAGGAGCGGCACCGCGGCTTCTTGGGGGAGCTTCCGTTCGACCTGGACTCGCTTCGCGATGGCCGCTGGACCGGGCTCGACGGAGACAACACGACAGGGACGACGTCGATCCTCTGGCGTTGCATCGAGCTGCTCGAGCAGCGAGACCAGCTCGTCCTGTACCACTTCGCCCACGAGGCGATGCCGGAATGGAATGACCCCGTGCTGGCCGCGTCGTCCTTGGCGGCTCAGCTCGTACGTCAGCGGCCCGGGGTGGCGGGGACTGAAGAGTCACCCCAACAGCGCCTTCGCGGCAGCGTGAATCGTTTCTTGCGGGATCGAGGAGAAGGCGAGCGCCTCCATGTGATTCTGGGCAGTCCGGGAGGTTCGAGCTGGGTCGTACACGAGATGCTTCGCTTGTTCGATCCCAACAGCTCTCCAGCCGGGCTGGTCGGGCTCGTGGACCTCAGCCTGTCCGAGCTCGGTTCCGAGGAGAGTCTCCACCGAATCGACTTGAGAGGTGAGGCTGCCGCATCCCTGCGTGAGCGCGCCATCGCTCAGAGATTCGATGTCGAGCTCCTCCAAGATTGGCTGAGCCGCGTGGTCGCAGACGACCCTCGAGAAGGCGGACTGCCACGCGAGCTCCTCGAGAAGCTCTTGCCGGAGATCGCACCCGCACTGCAACGCCTCGCCGGCGACGATTGGTGGCGAGCGGCCTTCTTGGCCGACTGGCTCAAGGCGTGGGTCCTGTCCGCGACAGAGAAGTCCTACACGCCCGAGCTTCCTTCGACGATCGAGCACGACGAGCTGATTCGTTGGATGCTCCGAAGCGACTGGCTGCAAGACGAGGCAGGCCGGCCCGCGATGTCGGGCTTGATGGTTTTGGCAGCGGCGCGTGAAGCGCTTCCCATGTCGGAGCTGTCCGAGTTCGAAGAGCTCGTCGATCGCGCGCTGCCGTTGCTGACGGCCTTCAACGATCGCCTGACCTTGAGAGCGGGAGTGCGCGATGTCCTCACCTCCTGAGCAGCAAGCGGTGGATCAACGCTTTCCCGCCAATCTGCGGGAAGCACACGAGTACCTCGCCGAAGGACGTGCCACTTGGCCGACCGAGTCCAACGCCCACGAAGCCACGCAGCGCTTCGCGTTACGACACGCGTTCCATCATCGGTTGCAGGTCGACCCGACCTGGGCCCACGAGCTGTTGAAGGATCTGTCCTACTTGCGAGCATGTGTCGCGAACGGGCATCAGCTCAGGCTCCGTGACGACCTGCTGAAGACTGACGACGAGCTTGCGGAAATGCTCGCCCGCTTCTTCGACGAGCAATCGTCGCGCATCGCAACCGGCGAGGAGGCATTCTCGGATCTTCTCTTTCACGGTCTCCGAGTCGCCGGCTGGACGGAAGCCCGGATCCAGGAGGAGCTCGGACTGCTCGCACACCTCCGATTCCAGTCTCGCGTCGAAACGACCTCACCAAGGGATCGGCGCCCTCTCGAGAGCCAGTTGGTCGGAGCGCAGTTTCCGACCGGAGACTTCGATGGGGGCCTCTTCTATTGGAGCCGGCTGGGGCACTCTCGCAGCGGGGCCGTCACGGCGTTCTTGCCCGACCTGGAGATCACGGTGGCGGCCGCGATCCAAGACTGGCGGTTCTTCGGCTCCCGCGACGGAGCGATCGCAGGGCTTTCGGCCTTCGCCAGCTCTCCGGACACGTCACCGCGCTGGCTTCTCGGCCACGACGGTCCCGTGCTCGGACTGGCAGCGGCTCCGCAGTCGAATGAGCTCTGGTCGTGGGGCCGAGACGGTACGGTCCGGCGTTGGGGAATCGAGTCCGGCAGACAGCGCCAAGCGTTTGGCGGACACACCGACGAGATCACGGGCTGCGTGGTTTCGAACGACGAATCGCGCCTCGTGACGAGCTCGCTCGATGGCTCCCTACGCGCTTGGAATCTTCGGGACACTCAATCACCGGTCTTTGTCGGTGAGGACAACGATGGGTCGCTTCAAGACGTGGCAGTGACTCGAAACGGCGAGCTCGCGTTCGTCGCTTCTCGAGACGGCTCGATCCGGGCCTGGAACCTCGTGACGAAGCAACCGGCGCCGCCCTGGAAAGGGCATGAGGCGGCCGTCAACGGGTTGTCGCTCTCGGCGGATGGCCGGTTGTTGCTCACTTGGTCGACGGATCGGACGGCGAGGGTTTGGCAAGTCGACACTGGTGAGCCGTACCGCGCCCTCGAGCACGAGTCGGAGGTGACGCACGGACGCTGGTTGCCGGAAGGTCGGCTCCTCACGGCCGACGTCGATGGTCGGCTTTGGCTCTGGAGGATCGGAAGTCGTAGCTTGATGCGACGCTATTTCGGGCACCGAGGGCGGCTGCGGACTCTCGATGTCGACCGCAGCGGACGACACGTCGTCACCTGCGGCAGCGATCGAACGGTTCGCGTCTGGGATCTGGAGAAAGGAGCGATGATCGAGCATCACGGCGCTCGCCTCCCCGGCTCACGAACACTCTTCGCCGTGGCTCCCCAGTTTGCCGCCTCGCACTTCGACAGCAAGGGCTTTGCTTTCACCGAAAAGACTGAAGAGCCCCCGGGCTGGGTTCAGGTCGTCGGTCGGAGGGTCCACCGCTATGTCCTCGAGGGCGGAAAGTCGCGGGCCACTCGCTCCAAGCAAGTGCTCGAAGGCGACTGGCATCGCCTGAGCGCCGATGGTCGGAGGCTGCTGGTCGTGGGTCATGGCGTCCTGACTTGCCATGGCCTCCCCACGGATGTTCGAGAGAGGGCTCTACCCGGCTGGAGTCACAAGCCGCGGATTCCGGTCGTCGGTGCCGAGCTCTCGCCCGGGATCCAAAGAAGCCAAAGCTCCGTCATCTCCTGGGACCGCGAGCATACGATCGTCGTCCATGAGCCCGGGCGAGGCCGACCGACACACACGCTCTCGGGACACACGCGCGCCATCACGGCCGCCGCTGTCGATGACGGAGGGCGTGCGGTGACCGCGTCCGCGGACGGCGTCTGTCGAGTCTGGGATTTGGACAACGGTGAAGCGGTCCTGGTACGAACGGAGAGCTCGGGCGAGGCGGTGTTGGGAATCACTCTCCGGGCGGGCGAGGAGCTCGTGACGTCCTGGACACGATCTTCGGTGGCTCGCTGGAGCGCCACGACCGGCACCACGGTGGAGCGTCACGCGTTGCCGAGTTGCCCGACGCGAGTGCGGAGAGCGAACAGCTCAGAGTGGATGGCCGCCGGCACCGTCGAGGGTCAAATCTGTTGGATCGGCATCGGCCACGACGTTTCGACGCCGGCACACCCCGACCCCGTCGCGGATCTCGTCGTCAGTGCAGATGATCGTTGGGTGGCCATTGGCTCGGAAGGAGGGGACATCTCCATCTGGGAGACTCAGACCCGAAGTCGCATCGGGAGCGCTTGGGTGGATTCCGCCGTTCGCCACCTCGCCGTGATCGGAGAACACTTGGCCGTCGAGGACGCGGCGGGAGTCGTCACCCTCTTCGAGATCGATTGGCCTGAGCGCGCGCAGGTCGTCAATCTGATCTACCCGAAGCAAGCGAGTGAGGTCGCTGACGTCGTGCGCGCTCATTTGGTCGGGCTCGAGTTGGAGGTTCGAGAAGGAGACGATCGCCTCGAGTCCTCGGACGCCGCCATCTTGCTCTTGGCCTTTGGCGGAAGAGGGACTCGACGCGCCACCGTGAAAGCGGTCCAACTCGAGGAACGCACCGGCAAGCCCCGCCTGGTACCCGTAACGGCCCGGACGCCCGAGGGTCCACACGGCAAGCAGCTCGACTTCGACGCGCGCCTCCCGACCGACCGGCTCATCTCGATGATGGATCCCGAGCAGGATGCCGAATCCCTCGCGCTCATCGCACGCGCTCTCGGGTTGCCCTCCCGGGACTGACTCCACAGCGGCTCGAGGCTGCGATGCCCTCTTCTTATACGAAGCAATACTCCCACGAGGAATGTCATGTCCAAGCACACGCTCTACTTCGCGACCAACCGTCGTCATCGTGGCAGAAAGCAGTGGCAGCCGACGAGCTATGGTGCCGACTTCAGCCGGGATGGCATGGAGAACCTGCGCTTCGGCAAGGTGACGGTCGAGGCGGACGCGGCCAAGGTCGCTCGTACCTTGCGCAAGGACGTCGGCTTCGGGACCGGCGATGGTGAAAGCCTGGCCGGGCACCTCTCGAGCCGCGCCAAGTCGACGCGTAGCTCGAAGATCGACGCCTTCGCCGAGAAGCTCGATCCGGCGCTGTCGGACGAAAACCAGCTGGCCTCGGCGAAGTACGGCTCCCAGCGGCTCTTCAAGGAGCTGCGCGAGATCATGGAGAAGAGCTGCGACGTGCTGGTCTACGTCCACGGCTACAACGTCTCGTGGGCGGACGCGGTCGGCTCGGCGCTCGCCCTTCAGGAGATGCTCAATCTTCGCGACGCGGGCTTCCCGGCCCCGCGGACTCAGGTCGTCCTGTTCTCGTGGCCCTCGAACGGGCAAGCGCTCCCGTTCGTCTCCTACAAGTCGGATCGCGCCGACGCCTGGGCATCCGGCAAGTCCTTCGGCCGCAGCTTGCTCAAGCTGCGCGACTTCCTGTTCGGGCTCATCCGTACGCACGACCACGCGCTTTGCGGGCAATCCCTTCACCTGCTCACGCACTCGATGGGCAACTACGTGATGCAATCGGCGCTCGAGCGCATCGCCCAGTTCACGCCGGGCACGGTGATGCCTCGCCTCTTCGACCACGTGTTTCTTTGCTCTGCCGACGTCGACGATGACGTGCTCGAGCCCGGGCATCCTCTGGGTCGCGTGCACGAGATCGCGCGCAATCTGTCGGTCTATTACAACCGAGGTGACGCGGCACTCCATGTCTCCGACTACACCAAGGGCAACCCCGAGCGCTTGGGCACGAATGGCGCCGCCCGTCCCGCCAACATCCACTCCAAGATCCACCAGATCGATTGCAGCCCGGTCGTCGGGGGCCTCGTCGAGCACAGCTACTATCTCTGGGGCAACGTGAACCGCGATCTCCGGCTGAGCCTGGCCGGAGTGCCCCTCGACGCGGAACGTGCGCATCGAGACCGGAGCCCCCGCGCCCGCAATGCTTGGGTGATGCGCGATTGAGCCCTCTGCGGGCGGGCCGCCCGCGCTCCCAGGGTTGACGCGCTCGATGCCATACACGTCGGTAGCCGGACCGGAACCGCGCGTGCGATCGGTGACGGCGCACGAGTCACCGCGAAGCCGCACGTGCTGGTAGCGGAGCTGGCGCTTCCTTCGGAGCGGGCGGGCCGCCCGCGCTCCTGGGACTGCCGTCGATGGCCTCGCTCCGCTCGTCGACGCTCGCAAGACCATTGCGAGGCCTGAAGGGCCGGCCAGCATCCAGCCCCAGGTGGAGGCGGCGCGACGCGCGAAGCACGCCGCTGGAACCTGGGGTGATCGACGCCCCGTGATTCCACCGTCCCTCGATTCGCCACGCGCCCTGAAGGTGGCGCCATCGGGCTTCAAAAGAGAAACCCGGTACGCCTCGGCTGCCATCGGCCGGGACGTACCGCGCTTCATCCAGCGGTTCGGTGATGGAGTCCCAGCGGGTCTCGGTCTTCGTCTTCTCCTTCTTCGCCCTGGGCTTCGACTTCTCGTGGCTCTTCTTCATTTGAGCGCCCAAGGGTCGCAGGAGCGAGAGTCCATTCAGGCCAGGACGACGTGTCGCTCGACGGGAGCCTCCGCCTCGTGGCTCTCGGTATCTCGACAGACGGCAGCGATCGTCTCGCCGACCTCCTGCATCGCGATGGCGTGATCCGGACCGGTCAGTCGGGCGGCGTGGCGCGCGAGATCATTCACGCTCACGATACCGAGCACTTGCTGCCGATCGCCGATGATGGGCAGTCGCCGCACTTGATGCTCCCGCATCAGCTCGTGAGCCCGTGCCACTCGATCCTCGGGGCCAGCACAGACGACGTTTCTCTGCAGGACGCTCTGGAGCGAGATGTTCGCGGCTGGCTCGCCGCGGCTCCAGAGCGCGATCGAGGCATCGCGGTCCGTGACGACGCCTTCGAGCTCGAGGGCGACCTCGCTGACGATGGGGACGAAGCCACAGTCGTGATCCCACATGCGACGTAGCGCGGTCTCGAGTGAGTCGGAGGCGTGACAGGTCTGGGGCGGAGTCGTCATGATCTGCTCGAGGCGAGTTTTCGCCGGAGCGGCGTCTTTGTCGAATCTCGTTTTCATCAGCTTGATCCTCGTGACATTCTTGCCGGGACTGCCAGGCCGAATCTCCTCTGAAGAGTAGCGAAGCGCACGCCCCATGCCATGCCGCGATTGGACGGGTCGCTGCGGAAAGAACGGCCCGGCTGGCCGCATTCCGGCTCGCCAGGCTCAGGAGCATTCCGTCACACCAACGCCACGACTGATGTCGAAGCGTCCCGTCGCTCGGACAGCGCTCCCGATGCCGGCCGCGGCCCACACCGGGAGTGGCGGCCCGCTCAGTCGAGGAATCGGAACGTCATCAACGCCATGGCCGTGGCGTACGGCCGACCGATCATCGGGTTGTCGACATAGCTGCCGTCGGCCGCTCGAGCCGAGAGGATGGTCTCCGCGATCCCGCCGACATACTGCCTGCTCTTCTCAGGACCCAGCTCCCGGCTGGCCAGCGCGGCGAAGAAGTAATCGAACATCGGATAGTGGGAGCCGAGGCCATCGGGACCGGCGTGCATGAGCCGCTTGCCTTGCTCCTTGCGCAGCAAGTGGCGATGCTCGAAGAAGACGTCGAGCGACTTCTCCAGATGAGCCCTCGAGCCTCGCCCCCAGCGCAGCAGCGCCAGCTCACAGATGGGTCCTCGCCCCGAAGCACCCACGACTCCGGTTTGGCGCGGCAGGTCCTCTTGATCGTGCATCAGCAGGTAATCGAACGCGCCATTGTCGCCTCGCATGCGCTCGAGGCAGCCCAGCCCGCGGTCGACCAACCCCTCGGGCAGCTCGAAGCCTTCCTCTTGGACGCGATGGAGTGCAAGAAGCACCAAGGCGCTCGTGAAGCTCATCGAGATGTTGAGCGGCGGACCCTTTTGATCGATGTCGGGCGTCAGGTAGTAGCTCCACCCGCCGCCGCCCTTCTGTCGCATCCTCAGATGCTCGAGGAGCTCCGCCACCCAAGGCTCGGCCGTCGAGCGCTCGAGAGCGCCGGCCGCGACCGAGTCCGCCAGCGTCCAGAGCAGATAGGGATGACTCCAGACGGTGTAGTCCATGAACTGCGCGAGCTTCGGCGCCTTCTTGTCGTGCTCGCGTCGGACTTGAAGTCGCGCGAATCCGCTTTCGATCGCTTCCTTGGCCTCGGGTCGGTCGAGCTCCGGAAGCAGGCTCTGAATGCAGATGGCGGTCACCGCAACCGAGAGCGGATCGGGCGTACTCTCATTGGCGCGACTCACCTCGGACGGGCTCACCCAGGCGCCGTTCTCGCGCTGATGCCCGAGCAAGTAGTCGAGGGCCGTTTGCCGAGCGACCGACAACCGATTCGGAGCCACTGGCGCGGCGGGCTGGTGGAGCATGCCGGCGACCATGTCTTCATCAGGCCATCGAACGCGAATGTCGTAGCCGGCGCGGAGGGCCGGGCTCATCAACGCAGCGGCGATCGGCCAGGCCCAGCGGCTCTCGGGCTGCTCGTCGATCAACAGATTCCAAATCTCTTCGGCAGCCACACGCTCGCCACGAGCAAGACGACACGTGCCGAGCAGGACGCGGTACATCGCGAGCTGCTCGAGCTCCAGGTCCGCTTCCTTCAAGCTCGAGAGCGCCTCAAGCGCTTGGTCGACTCGCCCGAGGCTCGGCAGCAACCGGGCACGATTCAAGTGAAAGAGCACGGGGTCGGCGCCGGCGGCTTGGGCTGCGGCCAGCTCCTTCAGCGCTTCCTCGCCTCGGCGCTGGCGGCGAAGTAGGTCGGCTCGCAGCAGATGGGCTTCGCCGCTGTCGTGGTCGGAGAGCCACTTCTCGGCAGCTGTGAGCTCGCCGCGCTGCATCGCCTCCTGAATCGTCGCGAGGCCGACGGGCTGGGACGCCACCTCGAGCGCTCCGCGGTCGGGAGCCTGAGCCAAGACAGTGCACAGCTCCTGGTAGGTGATGCTCGGCTGGACGCTCGCGACCTCGTACACGACGCGCCCATCGGCATTGACGCACAGGAGGGAGGTCCCGAAGGTGCTCGGCCCCATGCCATAGCTCTCTTGTGCCTTGAAGGGCGAGTCGGCGGCTCGGTCGAGCTCGAGCATGACGAAGCGAGACTGGATCAGCTCGACGAGATCGGGATCGCTGAAGAGGGCCGAGCGGCGTGCCGTCGGGATATCGAAGCCTGGCAACGAATGCACGAGGACGAGGACCCAGCGCTTCTGCCGGGAAGCGGTCCGCGCGGCCGCTGCCCACTCGGTGAACCACTCGATCTCGCTGCCGCACTGGGCGGCGAGGGCCTCGAGGCGGGCGGCTCGCTCGTCGACGGGCTTCTCGACAGGTGGTTGGAACCGCAATGTCGCCAGAATGCTCGCGAACTTTGGCGCGAGCTCTTCGAAGCGCGTCACGGGACCGTGATATCCGACCTGGTATTGACGCCCGTTCTCGACCACGACGAACTGGAACAACCGAAACCGACCGACCGCGATCTCGGTCTCGGCCTGGATCCCGGGACGCTGCTTTCCCGCGATCTCGATCGAGACCTTCTGGACGTCCTCGAGATTCGGTTGGCTGGCCGTCCAGGTGACGAGCTGGTCGCGGAGCACCTCGTCCGTCGCTCCGGTGGCCTTCTTGCTCTCGACCTTGAAGTCGACGAGCCCGGTCGCATCGGGCGCGAGCTGGAGGACATGGCTCCCTCCTTGCCCCTTGCTGGTTCGGAAGCCCCAACCCTCCAGGGCCGCGGGCCGCGTCACGGCGAAGCCCTCTTCGGCGACGACGCGTTCTTCCGATCGGGGTGCCGCGTCGATGGCTCCCGCGACTCCACTCAGCATTCCGATCACGACCAGGTGGGCTAGCCCCATGCGTCCATCTCCTCCGATCACTTCGAGGTCCTGCGCGCGATCGCTCGAGCGTCCGGTGGCAACCGACACACGGAGCGCGGCGATCTTTCTGCTCACGCCGTCCCCGAGTTTGCAGGCCGGGCCCCGATCAGGGTACCCTCGCCCTGCGTTTTCCGAGCCTCTTGGTGATGCAAGGCGAGACCCGATGCCTCTCGGCCGACTCCTGCTTCCTCTGACCGGCACCAGCCTCGGCCTGTTCTTCACACTCGGGCTGGCAGGCTGTCGAAACGACCCTCCGGTCGCGTCCGAGCGCCCCCCGGCCCGAGTGGTGCAGCTGCTCGCCGATCTCTTGCCGCTGCAAGCCAATCCCCAGCCGGCGCTGGACACCCCGCGCGTCCTCGTGGATCGCACCTTCGATGAAGGCCCGGCCGACCTGAGGTCGTCCCAGCTCCGGTCGCACGAGAATGGCGTCATCTACCTCCGAGAGGGCGAGGAGCCACCGACGCTCGAGATTCCAGTCGACCGGGAAGCCGCCGAGGTGACGGTGCTGGAAGTCGCGTTCGCCGTCCGCTCGGGAACGGCCGGGACCGTGAGCTGGAAGCGTTCGGGCGAGTCGGATTGGATCACATCGGGAAGGTCGATCCCGGTCTTCGTGTTCGGGGACGCGTATCGCGAGCCCACGGAGGGTTTTCAGCGCCACCACGTCTTCCTCGAGGACGATCCCGAGTGGCGAGGCCGAATCGAGTCGCTACGCCTCGAGCTCTCGGACGTCCCGACGCCCGCAGCGGTGGACAGCCTCACGCTCTTCCACACCCGGCTTCGCTCTCGGTACACGCTGGAGGGCGGCCCACTCGGTCTCCTGCGCTATCGCTTGGGCGAAGAGTCGATCGAGATCGCCTACGCGCCGACACCGATGACCTTTCCCAAGCAGCTCTCGATTCCCGAGAACGCCGCGCTGCGACTCGCCTACGGGGTGACGGCTGCCGAGTGGCGACGCGGCGACGCTGTGCGCTTCCGGGTCGTCGCTACCTCCGAAAGCGGTGAGACCCTGCTCTTCGAGAAGGTGCTCGAGCCGCGGCGGCATCCGGCTGCGGCTTGGCAATGGGCCGATGTCGATCTCCGGCCGCGGGCAGGGCAGACGGTGGAGCTCCGCTTCGAGACGCAGTCGGTCGGCACCGAGCGCTCGATCGACGCACTTTGGGGGGCCGCACGCTTGATCGTGGCAGGAGACCAGAAGACACCCAACGTACTCATGATCTGCCTCGACACACTGCGCGCCGATCGTCTGGGGCACTACGGCTACGACCGGCCGACCAGCCCCCGGCTCGACGCGCTCGCGCGAGAAGGCATCGTCTTCGAGCAGGCCTTCGGCCAGGTCGCGACGACGCTGGAATCGCATGCCTCGATGTTCACGGGTCTCTATCCCGCACAGCACGGTGTCGCGCACGACAGCCCGGTCGGGCCGCTCGCCCCCACGCTCGCCGCCGCCTTGCGGCGACACGGCTACACGACGGTCGGGTTCTGCGACAGCGGCTACGCTTCGGACGACTTCGGACTGGGAGCCGGCTTCGACCGATATCACGAGCGGTACGAGCATCTCTCGAAGCTGGATGACAAGATCGACCGCTTCCTGGCCTGGCAGGCCGAGTCGGCCGACATGCCCTACTTTGCATTCTTCCACACCTACGCGGTGCACAGTCCGTACGAGCCCGAGCCGCTCGATCGGTGGCGAGACTTCTTGAAGGGCGATTACGCGGGCTCCCTGGAGGTGCCGATCTCGACGGAGCGGCTCTTCGATCTGATGGATGGAACGCTCGAGCCCACTCCCGAGGACTTCGTATTCCTCAGCGCCGTCTACGACGCCTGCATCCGCAGCACCGACGAGAAGATCGGACGCCTGCTGGACACGCTCCGGGATCGCGGCGAGCTGGACAACACGCTCGTCATGCTCGTCTCGGATCACGGTGAGGGCTTCGGCGAACACGGAATGCTCCTGCACGGCTTCGATCTACACCGGGAGCAAGTCCACGTCCCCTGGGTGATCCGCCCGCCGAAGTCCTGGGCCGAGCAGCGCGGGTGGTCTCCGGCCCGCATCGAGGGCCTCGTCGAGCTCGTCGACGTGCCGGCGACCCTCCTGGACATGCTCGGCTTCTCGCCGACCGAGCACCTGAGTCCTCAGGCCGCCGGTCGGAGCTGGGTGCCGCTTCTGGCCGGCCGCGGTCGGGCCCGAAACGAGGTGCTCGCCTTCGTTCCACGCGCCGTCGGCGAAGGAAGCGCTCTGCGCACCGAGCAGCTTCTCCTGTTCGAGATGTCCTACCTCGACGACTTCGCCCTCGTCGCTCCCGAACGGCGGCGACTTGGCCCTTACCTCTTCGACCTCACGCAAGATCCCGCCGAGCGGACGAACCTTGCCGCAGACCGCACCCAGCGACTCGACGGCGCTCGGCGGGCACTGGCGGGTCGCGTGGAGGATCTCGCGGCCCGCCGCGTCGACCTGAGCGGCGGCGCCAGCCAAGGCCTCGCGTTGACCGACGCCATGCGCGCCGAGCTCAAGCGCTTGGGCTACCTCGGAAAGTGAGCCCCGGCTCGCCGCCTCGAGAAAAAAACTTCGGCGGCGAGTTCGGTTTCCGCGCCGATGGCGCTCAGACAGGTGACGACCACGAGATCGACAGCACGACGGAGCGACCTCCTCCCCCTCCCAAGCGCCGTTCTCCTCCCCCTCGGGGTCGACGACCTATAGATCGCCAAGAAGGGCCGGTGTCCAAGACACCGGCCCTCGGCATTGGTTGGCAGTCGGACGTGTCCCTTCGGTTCTTCGGGTCTTCACCACCGAGACCACTGAGCACGTTGGCTTCGGCCGATTCGACTCCGTGCTCCTTGTGCTCTCCGTGGTTCAATTCTCGATCGCTACTGGGTCGTGAAGCTCTGCACTTCACTCACGGAGATCGCGGCTCCTGCGCCCAGGTTCCATGAGACGCCCGCGTAGTGCACGGTCACTCCGACAGGTGCGCTGGCCGGTATCCCGAAGGCGAGGGTCGCACTCCCGTTGCATCCGGAGAGCGTCGCCTGTCGCAGCGGCGGGGGCAGGCCGAGCCAGGTGGCGAGGAGCGCGTCGGCATCCAATGCGATGCGCCGCCCCAAGCTACCGGGCACCTTCAAGCCACCGCTCGTGCCTGCGCCCAGGCTGAGGTAGACCTCGGCGAGGAGGCCGTTCTGATTCAGCGGTGCTCGCGCCACGAACTGGATCGGGGCGCCTCCGACTTGAGGGGCACCGCTCAGGCTCCATTGAAGACCTGCCTCATCGGATCCCAGGTCCAAGAGACCGATCTGGCGAAGGTCGCGGCCCTCGCGATCGAAGAGCGGCATCGGCACGATCACGAGACGACCGGCGTCGACACACGGCGAGGCGCAATCGATGCGGAAGTCGGACTGCGCCGCATCGAGGAACAGCGGGTCGGCCGCGAGATTGCCGGGGCCCGCATACCCGAGCTCGATGTCGCTGTAGTTGGCGAGCACCGTCGAGCCGTAGTTTTGCACGCTCCCGAGCGAGTTACCCCAGACGATGGAGTTGACGATCTCGGTCGTCTGATACGTTCCAGCCGTGGTGATGCCATGGCCGACGTTGTGGGCGATCGTGTTGTTGGTGAGCACCGTGATCGCCGGAAAGCCCGGGAACTGGGACGTCAGATAGACGCCGCCCCCGAGAAAAGCCTCGTTCCTGGCGACGAGGTTGGCGGTCAGGCGCGCAGCACTGATGTTTCCATAGAAGCCGCCGCCGCCGAAGCCGACGCGGTTGTTCGTGATGTCGTTGTCCCGCACCTCGGGGTCAGCGAACACCGCGCTGATCCCGCCGCCGCTTCCAGCATAGTTATCGAAGATGCGATTACCCTCGATGTGGGCGGTGGCGAAGTTGTAGCAGCTGATGCCTCCGCCCCAGATGCCGGCCGAGTTCCCCGTGATCGTGTTGTTCAAGATGTAGGGGAACGCATACAAGCAGTAGATCCCACCGCCGTTTCCCGGCGACACGTTGGCCGTAATCGTGTTGTTGCGGATGATCGGGTAGGCGTTGGCGCCACAGGAGATGCCACCTCCTCCCACGTTACCGGCGAGGCCGCCACGTACCGTGAAGCCGGCGAGCTCGGACAGAGAGCCTTCCCCCGACAGGAACGACACCACCGTCCCTTGTTGCTGACCATCGATAATGGTGGCACCGGGGCCGTGCGTGCTGCGAACGGTGACGGCCTTTCCCTTGAAGTCGATGCGCTCGAGGTAGGTCCCCGGCCGAACGACGATCAGGTCGAAGTTCGATGCGGCATCGATAGCGGCTTGGATCGTGCAATACGGGTCGGCGGGCGTTCCCGATCCCGGGCAGCTCGGGTTCGAGGCGTCGACGACGATCTCTTGAACAGAGGCCCAAGCAGACGAAGTCAAGACGAGACACAGCAAGGCGTGAATCAGACGTGTCGAGGCGATCACGTGCGATCCTCCGAGTAGGCTAGACCGGCAGGTGGAGTCCCGGAGGGGTTCCCATTCCATCCTCGAAGCTATCAGCTTCTGGCGCCGTCGTCAGCGCCGAAAAGAAGCGGGCGGGCCGCACCAAGAAGGAGGAACGTCAGATGTCCATCGGCATTCGCCCGAATGCGGGCGGACCGCCCGCGCTCCCAGGGGGTTGCCCGCGAAAGTGACCGGAGTGCGTCCGCGCAGCGCAGCCGACGACGTCGCCCGAACTCACACGGGTCGTCGCGGCGAAGCGGAGCTGACGCCTGGACGAGAGCCGGCCGGCCAAGAGGGAGGAAGGTCGGGCATTCGCCCGAATGCGGGCGGGCCGCCTGGCGGGCCGCCCGCGCTCCCAGGGGAAAAACCACCCAACTTCGCGCGCCACCCAATCCGGGATGTCTCCCTTCACGCCCGCGGTCCTGGGGACCGACTTCGCGCGCCACCGAAACGCCTCAACGCTTCTTGTCGTCCTCGACCTTCGTGAGCTCACGACACCAGACCTCGCCAACCGAAGTCTCGAGGCGAGCGCGCAGAAACTCTCCAGCGGCATAGCGATTGGGGACGAACCATCGAGCGTAGAGGCGCTTCTGTCCGGGCTCGATCTCGAAGAAGCCGGGACGCATGGCTCGGCGAGTGGGTCCGCCGAGCGTCGGTGGCCTCAGCGAGATCCGCGTGCTTCCCTGCAGGAAGCTCACGGTCGGGAGCAGAGTCGGCTCGGTACCGATGACCCCGATACCGTCCTTCCAATCTCCATCGGGTTCACCGAGGCCCCCCGGTCCCCCTCTCGCGCCCGTCTCGAACCGGACCGACTCCTCGCCGACGTTCGACAGCCAGATCCGAATCTCGGTCAAGTGCTCGCCACGATCCACCGCGGCCGACATCACGAGGTCTTCCGTCAATCGATACACCGGTCCCCCATGGCGAGTCTGACTCTGCCATCCGAGAAACGAGATCATGAGGACGATTCCCAGGAAGGATGAACGATGGGACATGACGAGATCCTCTGAAGAGAGCATCGCGGATGGCGGGCAGCCGGGCTCACTCTCACTGGATCGACGTCGATTCCCAAGTAAAAGCTGTGTCGGACTTCAGGGCGTGCCGCGAGACTGTCCGTGGGTGTCCCGCTCCCAGCTCGGTGGACGCGGCAGGCGCCGATCGCGATCGTGAGGGAGCGGGCGCTTTCGCGGCAACATGTGCCCACCCGCAGCCAGCTGTGCCCGATCCTCATCGGGGGCGTAGTATCGGAGCCAGGTCTCGAGGGCTTCCGGGCTCGATCCGAAGCCGAGGTCGAGATAGTTGAACGGCGTATGCGGGCTCAGGAGGAGCTCCGGTGGGAGCTCGTCGGGATCCTTGAACCTCCCCGTCAACACCTCGCACGTGAGCCTTCGATAGAGCTCACGATCGGCCAGGTGGTCGGTGCTGAAGAAGTAGATCCCCCGCGTCGCGAGGAATCGGATCACCTCCCAGAGCTTCTCGGTGATCCTGCGATCACTCAGCCGCTGGACATCCGGCACCTCGACGCCGGCGCGCGCCAGGATCTCGAGGCCCGTGACTTCTTCCGCTCGCATCCACCGTTGCAGCTCATGCCGCGTCGGGCGCCGCATCTCCTCGGTCGCCATTCGAATCCTCCCCATCCGGCCCATCGTTCCTCGTCCCGAGAATCCCGAACCGGAACGCTCGAGCCACGACGCCGAACCGAGGAAGTGCGGGGACGCATTCGATCCACCTTCGACTCGCACCTCGGGCGTTCCGATCGGGAACGGAATCCACACGACCGTGGTGCGAGCGACCCGCCGAATCTCGAGAACGAGGCAAATGAGCTTGCGGTCTCGTGCCAGCCGTCGGTGCGGATTCCGATCAACCAGTCGCTCGAAACCGAGATGGGGTTACGAAAAAAAATGCTCTTGATGGGATGAGGGAAGCAATCGAGCGGAGTAGGCCCCTCGCTAGGAAAGGAGACGCTCGAGGGCGGACACGAAGCGCTCACAGGCGGCCGGGCTCTGTCGAAAGAACAGTGAGGGCTCGACCAGCTCGAGCTCGGACAGCCGCGGGCGCCCCGCCTCATCCGGCACGAGGTCGACGCGTGCGTACAGGAGCGACTCTGCCCAGTCCCCGAGGACCAGCTCGCCGAACTCCCGATCCTCGCGCGTCACCGGCAGCGCCTCAGATACCTGCTCGGCGTCCCCGGCGAAGCGCACGGTCTTGCGAATCACGTGCGTCGCCTTGCCATCGACCCAGACCACCGCTCGCTCACCCGGATCATCGAAGGCCGTCAGGTAGGGCTGCACCAGAGTGGCCCGCCGGGCAGCCGATTCCGAGAAGAAGCCTGCTGCCGCCTCGCTCTCGCCGGGCAAGAAGCGGCGCGTGTGGTAGGAGGCTGCCGAGACAGCCGGCTTGATGACGACGTCCTCCCAGCCGGTCTCCGCCACCAGGGTGGCCCAGTCGGCGCCCGAGCCCGGCTCGAAGCGGCGCGTCGGAACGACCGGCACTCCCTGCGCCTCGAGCCCGAGCAGGTAACCCTTGTCGAGGTTCCAGCGCACGACCTCGATCGGGTTGAGAAGACGGGTCTCCTGATCGGCTCGCTCTAGCCAGCGCTGAAAGCCCTCGACGTCATCGGGATAGTTCCAGCACGAGCGCAGCACAGCCGCATCGTATCCGGCGAGCGAGCCGCCCTCCGCATCCCAGGCGACCATCTCGGCCGCGACGCCGCGGGCGCGGAGCGCTTCCAGCAGCATCGTCTCGTCATGATCGGGTTCAGGAATGTCGCGGCAGGTGATCAAGGCCAGAGTCATCGAAAGCTCCCGGAAGTCTCAGTTCAATGAGGAAGGGGTCTCACACGAAGCCCAGCTCGCGATAGAGATCTGTCACGGTCGACGCGTTCTGCTCCAAGGTCCAGACCTCCTTGGGAGACCTCACGAGCCGCTGACGGAGGTCAGGCTCGGAACGCACGCGCTCCATCTGGACGAACAGGTCGGAGGCATTCCCCGGCTCGAAGAGCAACCCCGTCTGCTCGTGCTCGACTCCCTCGGCGAGGGCGCCGTGGCTCGAAGCGATCACCGGTAGCTTGGCCAGGAAGCCTTCGCGCATCGCCATGCAGTACGTCTCGTACCAGATCGATGGCACGATGAGCGCATCGAGGCGAGCCAAGTGCCCGGCGAGCTCGTCGGGAGTGTAGGTGCCATGAAACGTCACGTCCGAGCGGTCGCCGCGGGCCGCCTCCAGCCGCTCGCCGTAGGTCGTGTCGTGATGGAACTGGAAGATTCCGCCATGGATGTCGAGCTGAGCCACTCCCTCGGGGAAGCGCAGGAATGCATCCAGCAAGACGTGAACTCCCTTGCTGGGAATCACCGTGCCGATGTATCCGAACCGAAAGCGCTCACCCGGCTCTCGCACCAGACTCTCGAAGCGCGCCGTGTCCAGGCCGTAGGGAATGACCTGCACCCGGTCCTCTCGCACGCCGTATCGCCGGTAGAGGTCACGACAGAATCGAGACGGCACGATCAGACGGTCCGCCACGTTCAAGGCGCCGCGCACCGTGCGATGGTATCCGCGCAGGTCCCGCGTCCGCGCTCCCGTGAGCTTGGCCCAGAGGCTGGTGGGCGGCTCCTCGAAGAAGCTCGGCCACAGGTTCCGCAAGCACGGATCGCAGCGCGTGAGATCGATGTTGGGACAGGGCGTGAGGTCGTCGCGGATGCGCTGCCCTCTCGGGCAGCCGAGCCAGAAGTCATGCAGCGTGATGACGAGCGGGATGCCGCGTCGACGCACCTCGTGGACGAAGGTCGTCGAGAGCGTGGTGAAGTGGTGCACGTGCACCAGGTCGGGGCGGAAGTCGTCCAGTAGCTCGCCCAGGCGCCGATCGATCTCCGGCACCGAGACGATGGCGTTCAGGTCGTGGACCTCGGTGAAGCGATGATTCAGCCGCGCGACCCTCAAACCCTCATACGTGTCCTCAGTCAGCCGATACTCGTCCGCATCGGGAAGGTACTCCCGGTACACGACGAACGGCTCGTGACCGGCCGCCCTCAGGTGCTGGGCGAGGTGATACAGGTGCAGCTCGACCCCACCGATGTTGTCCGGTAGGAAGGCGCCGTTGAGAAAGAGAACTCGACTCATCGGATCGAAGCGGCGCGCTCTCGCACCGACGGCCTCCTCATGACGACACGGATTCGTACAGAGCCAAGAGCTCGCGCGCGTTCTCCTCGATGGAGCGCACGCGCTTGGGCGCCTCCTGCAGGCGTCGCAGGAGATCGCGATCTTCGATCAATCGGCGCAAAGTCTCGCGCAGCGCCGTCACGTTGCCCGGAGGAAAGCGCAGCCCCTCGACCTCCGGCTTCACGGCCTCCGCCATCGCGCCCAGGTCGGAGACCACCACCGCGCAGCCGGCCAAGAACGCCTCACGGATCGTCAGGCAGAACGACTCGTACCAGAGCGACGGCACGACCACGACGTCGAGGTCGGCCAAGAGGCGAGGCAGCGACTCGTTCTCGTATCGGCCGTGAAGCTGCACGCGCGGGTCGGGGCCGATGCGGCGCGCCAGACGCTCGCCGTAGTCCTGGATCGAGCCGAATGGCTGCGCCGGACCGTGGATCTCGAGTACGGCCGGTAGCGATTCGTCCAAGCCTCGGAAGGCGTCGACCAAGACGTGGACGCCCTTGCTCGGGATCACCGTCCCGACGAAGCCGAAGCGCACCCAATCCGCCTGACTGCGCGATTCCTTGAAGCGCTCGACCGGCAGACCGTTCTCGACCGCGCGGATGCGATCGGGCGACACGCCGAAGTCCTCGATGTACCGCTGCCGATGAAACTCGGACGGCGTCACGAGCAGCGTCGCGCCCGTGAGCACCTGATCGACGCGGCGCCGGTAGTCTTCGTAGGTCGCGCGTCCCGCTTCGCCCTCGGGAAACAGATGCGGCCAGAAGGCGTGCAGGCACGGACCGCAGCGCTCGAACTCCACTTTGTCGCAGCGATCGAGATCCTCGCGAATGCGCTGACCCTTCGGGCAGCCCAGCCAGAAGTCGTGCAGCGTCACGACCAGCGGCACGTGCTCGTCGCGACACCACTCGACGATGTCGGTCGACAGGCAGGTGAAGTGATGCGCATGCACGACCTCGGGCCGGCGACGCAGCAGCTCGTCGTGGAACAGGTTGCCAATCTTCCGATTGAGCGTCAGCTTCTCGAAGCGGTCGCAGTCGCGGAAGTTGTAGTTCACGCGATGCACCGCCAGGCCGGACTGCTCGGTCAGCCACTCCTCGTACTCGGCCCGCTCGGGCTCCCCGCCTCGCGCGAAGACCGAGATCTCGTGCCCCATGGATTGGAGCGCGCGGGCGACGCCGTCGACGTGCAGCTCCACGCCCCCGATGCTCTCGGGCAAGAAGAACGGGCTGACGGTAAGGATCCTCATGGAGCTTCCGTCCCGACGAGCGTCCCGTATCGCGCCTCCCACTCAGCGGCCTCGTCGGTGCTCGACTTTACCGTGTCCATGTCGAATCGGAGGGCGGCCAGCCGGCTTGGGTCGTCGATCAGCTCTTGGAGCACCGACGCCAACGAGCTCGCCGAGGCGCGCTCGAAGTGCCGGCCATTGACTCCGTCGGCCACGAACTCGGCCAGGCCACCGTGACCGGTCGCGATCACCGGAACGCCGGCCAAGTGGGCTTCATGGATCGTCATCGGCGAGTTCTCGTACCAGATCGATGGCACGACGATGCAATCGAACCGCGCCAGGATCTCGGCCACGCGCGCGTTCTCGTACGGTCCTTCGAAGGAGATCGGACGATCCACCGCCAGCGCGTCGAGTCGCGCGATGTAGTCGGGGAACCAGGTCCGATCGCCGTGGATCGACATTCGGTAGCCGTCGGCAGGCAGATCCCGCGCCGCCTCGAGCAGCAGGTGCACGGCCTTCCAAGGTGTCAGGCCGCCGATGTAGCCGATGTGCAGCGGCCGCGTCGGGATGCGCGTCGAGCGGATGAAGCCTTCGGGGTCATAGCCGTTGTCGGTCGTGATGAAGCGATCGGCCGGAAAGCCGTGCCGGATCATCATCTCGCGGAGGAAATCCGAGGGCGCCGTGAACAGCCGCACGTGTGGGATCAGGTCCTTCACACGCTGCATGCGGCGCTCGACGGCGGGCACGAAGGTAGCCCGACGGTCGAAGCGCTCGGGGTCGGCCCCGTACTTCTCGGGGCGCAGCGGATAGGGCTCCATGCACTCGGAGCAATCGGCGGCCGTACGATCCGGGCACAGCTCTCCGGACTCCTTCATGAGCAGGCCACCGCGCGGGCAGAGGAGGTAGTAGTCGTGCAGGGTGAGCACGACCGGGATCCCGCGCTCGGCGGCAGCTCGCACGCAGCCGAAGCCGAGAAAGACCGTCGACTCGAAGTGCACGACCTCGGGCCGGACCTCGTCGAGCACGCGCTCGAAGGCGCGCGCCATCGCCGGATCGTCGTACATGTCCTCGAAGTCTTCGAAGACGTGGTTGTAGACGATCTCGTGGAACGGGATGCCCTCGTGCTCGCCGGTGCGCAGATCGTACTGGGGTCGATCGTCGTGCCGCTCGGTGAAGACCAGACGGGCGTCGACTCCGCGGGCGCGCAGGGAGCGCGCCAGACGATAGGTCGCGATCTCGGAGCCGCCGGCGTGATACGGCAAGAAGTCGTGGATGACGAGCAAGATCCTCACCGCGAACGCGAGCTCCCGAAGAGGCGGTCCCGAAGGCGTTCCCACCACGCCTGCGGCGGTGACGGCTCGAGCGTGGGCTCCCGCCGAGGCAGCGGAGCGACCTCGAGATCGGCCACCCTCTGCTCGAGGAAGTCGATGTGACCTTCCTTGCGATCGTTCTCCTGTCGGCGCTCCTCGACCTGGCGCTCGAGATCGCCGATCTTGTCGACCTGAGCTCGCACGCGACCCTCGAGGTAAGCGATGTGAGAACCCTTGCGCTGATCCTCCTCGCGCTGCTCCTGGAGCTGGCGCTCGAGGTCCTCGATTCGGAGCGCGTCTCCTTCGTGGGCGAGACACCACTCCTGCGCCGTCTCGCGCTGCCGAATCGCAGCCGTCCACTGCTCGAGCAGGTCGGTCGTCGCGGGCTCGGGTCCCGGATCCTCGCGGACTCGCTCGTAGAGCTCGGCGAGCTGCCGCGCGTTCTCGGCGGTGCCGAAGCGGGGTGGAGTCACAGCTCGACGCAATCGCTCGAGCTGCTCGCGATCGTCGTAGAGCAGGCTCAGAACGCGTGCCAGGTCCGCCGCATCGCCGCGGCGAAACGTCTTCGCGGCCGCACCCGCACGCTCGGCGAGTGGACCCAGGTCACTGACGACCATTGGCCAACCGAGATCGAGCGCTTCGTCGACGAGGTAGCTGTACGACTCGAAGGCCAAGGTCGGCAAGACCGCGAGGTCGGGCGCCTGCTGTGCCAGGTCCTCGAACTGGAACGGTCCCGCGAAGCGCACCGGAAGCCCCTCGGCCAGGCGATGCAGCTCGCGTCCATAGCTCTCGTTCTCGGCTGCCCCGAGCAGGACCAGCTCGGCGTGCGGTCGCTCGCGAACCAGCTCCCGGAATGCCTCGATCAGCAGATGCACGCCCTTGATCGGCGAGAACAGGCTCCAAGATATCACGCGGAACGGATCGTTGGCCGCCGGTCGAGGTGTGGGCCCTTCCGCCCGACGATCGTAGCCGTTGGGCAAGACCGCGATCGCCTTCGTCGGCAGGCCAAGCCGTAAGGCCAAGACCTCGCGGTGAGCCTTCGTGAGAGCGACCAGCGCCGAGGCCGCTCGCGTCTCGCGGCGAAAGTCCTCCCGATAGAGATCCGCCGAGGCGCCGATCTCCGCATCGGTCTGCCAGCTCCGCTGGGGAGCGCAGCCGACACAAGCCTCCGCGCTCGCGACCTCCTCGCAGAACGACTCGTCGGGACGGACGCGAAACACTCGCGGACAGGTCGTCCAAAAGTCGTGGAGCGTCCAGACGACGGGAAGCCCACGACCGCGCGCCAGCGAAGCGAGGTGTCGCGACAGCCCGAGACCATGGTGCAGGTGCACGATCTCGGGCTTGGCCTCGTCGAGCGCTCGCTCGAACAGCGGCAGGACCTCCGGGTTCGCGCTCTTGTCCCAGACGTCGAAGTACAGCTCCGACCGATGGACCCGGTACACGGGCACCCCATCCACGATCTCCCCGCTGAGCGTCGCGACCGCTTCGCGGTCCCGCGCATTCGAGAAAACCGAGACTCGGAATCCATCGCCGATCTGATGGCCGATCAGCGTCTGGACGTGAGTTTGGGTTCCGCCTCGACCGACGTGGCCGAAGTCGTGAACGACGTGCATGACGCGCATCGAAGCTGGTGTCCCTTCCCTCTCGAGCGGCGACCGTGAATCGTTCGGCATTCTAACGAGTGAGCCCGGATTCGGTAGCTCCGATGTCGATCCGTGCCGACCGCGACGCGGCGTGTGTCCTCGCTAGCCACGTCGCTGCCCGAGGCGTGAGGCCCCGTTCGCGCGAACGAGTTTTCGCCGGGCCGACTCGATTGACACCCCGGCGGGCCTGACATACCTTAACGGCTAGCCATATTCGAATTACGACAACCCCCCTCGCGATCTGCCTCCCGGCCCGAACCTGACCCACATGAGCATGAAGATCACCGACCTCGGACCCGCCGCCCTCATGGTGGAGCATGCCGGCCGCCGGCTCGTCATGGATCCTTGGCTCGAGGAGCCGAACTACCTGAACAGCCGGTGGCACGACCCACCGTTGGCCTTGAAGACCGAGGACGTGTTCCCAGTCACGTGGGCCTGGTGCCAGCACGATCACCTCCATCCGCCGACCCTCGCCAAGGTCCCGAGAGACACGACCTTCTTGGTGCCGCAATACAGGTCGCAGGCGGTCGATCGTCATCGGTCGGAGCTGGGCTTCGAGAACCGAACGCCCCTCCACTTCGGTGAGAAGCTCGACCTCGGAAAGGGTCTCTGGGTGCGCTGCTTGCGAACGGATCTGATCTGGGTCCGCGAGGGTGACGACGGAAGCTGGAACCTGAAGATCACGCTCAGCGACGCCATCCTGCAGCAGGGGATCGACAAGACCGTGTGCTGGGACGAGGTGCTCTTCTCGTTCCGCCACCAGATGGCGGCGGAGAATCCCGAGTTCTTCAACGAGGCGTTCTTCGCGATGCTGTACAACTCGGAGGACCTCTTCTTGGGCGACTCTCTCGAGCGGACGGCGACGAGCGCGTGAGGTTCTCGTGAGTGAGCGATATCAACGACTGCCGGCGAGCTGCGTGGCGTCGAGCGCTCCGATCGGAGTGACGGCGGATCGCCTCGAGGCCGAGGACCTGCCGGCCTTGATCGTCCTGGACGAAGCGGGTGCGGTGCTCGGGATCGCGGACGCGCTCGCGCTGCGACGAGCGTGCGTGCAGGGTTGTGCCGAATCGACGCTCCAAACGCTGGTCGAATCGGTGCCGTCCGTGTCGGAAGACAGCGACGACGAGATCGCCGAGCTCGAGGAGGCCTACGGCCCGGCGGGTGTGCCGTGTCTCGATGCCGTCGGCAAGCCGACCGGCTTGCTCGTGCCGCGGCTGCCCGAGGCCCCCCTCGAGGCCGTCATCATGGCGGGTGGTGAGGGCCGCCGGCTGCGGCCGCACACGGCGTCGGTGCCCAAGCCGCTGCTCCCGGTCGGCGGCAAGCCGATCATCCACTACATCATCAGCCACCTGAAGCGGCACGGCGTCACGCGCTTCCACCTGACGTTGAATTACCTGGCCGAGCAGTTCGTCGAGAGCCTCGGAGACGGCTCGGCGCTGGGCGTGGAGATCAACACCGTGATCGAGCCGCAGAAGCTCGGCACGGCCGGCGCCATCGGTCTCTTGTCGGATCGCCTGAGCCATCCGTTCGTCGTCATCAACGGCGACATCCTGACGTCCTTGAACGTGTCGGCGTTCCGTCGATTCCATCTGCGCCGCCGGCTGGGGATCACGGTCGCGACGCATCCCTATCACGTTCCAATTCCGTACGGCATCATGCGACAGGACGAGTCGGGACACGTGGTGGGTGTCGACGAGAAGCCGACGCTCCACTTCGAGGCGAACGCCGGCGTGTACATGATGAGCCCCGAGGTCCTGCAGCACATTCCTTCGGGCCGCTACTGCGACATGACGGAGATGATCGACGCGTGCCCCCGGCGCGGCCTCCCGGTGGGCTCGTTCCCGATGATC
>JAJDCO010000059.1 GCA_029260795.1 Planctomycetota bacterium
CGACCTCGCCAGCCATCTCCAGCGCGTGATGTCCACCTACGACCGCGCCATCGCATTGGGCGCCCCCACGCTGACTGGCCAGAACGAGCTCGAAGCCGAGCGCGAGCGCGTCGAGTTCGCCTGGAAGGAGAGCTACTTCCGAAGGCTGCTCGAGCGAGAAGGCCTCGACGAGCACCTGGCCAATCTCGAAGGTCAATTGAAGCATTTTCGCGAAGAAGACGCGCGCAAAGCCAAGCACATCGAATGGCTCGAAGGCCGCTTGCAAGGCGAGTAGACGGAGCGGGAGAGGGAGGGAGATGCGGAACGCTGCCGGCCCCTGCTCCCAACCTGCATCCCTCCCTACATTGGCACTCAATCACTCAAATACACGTTCTGGAGCCGATTCGCGAACTGCATAGAAAGTATTTGACACCGGCAACGCCCTGCGCTCGAATGACCCTGAAAGCCGTGGGAAGCTTAGAAGGACAGTTGGAGATGGAGTGCATCATGATCAAGTCTGCTCGTCGCCTGTTCTACCTTGCGCTGATCTTTGCCACCGCCCCCCCCCCCCCCCTCGATAGCCAACCCCCGAGTTGCCTCGAATGATGCTCCGGCGGCACCCCATCAGGACGGCATGGAGACATTGGGTCGGCTTCCGCTCGAGTTCGTCGAGAACTGCGGTCAATGGCCCTCTCCCACGAGGTTCGGCGCACGCCGCGGTCACGAGGTCGTAGCCTTCGAGAATGAAGCGATCGTCCTCGGACTTCAGATCGCCGAGATGGGTCGCGTCGCGAAGATTGCGCTTCACTTCGAAGGAGCCAGCGGTGACGCGGTACTGAGGGGTCGGGATCCTCTACCTGGAACGCACAACTACCTCTATGGGGCGGACCCAGCGGCCTGGGCGACGGAAGTCCCGACGTTCGCGACTCTGGAATATGAAGCTCTCTATGAGGGCATCGATGTCCGAGTCTACGAGGCCGCGTCATTCATCGAGTACGACGTCGTCTGTGACTCGGGCCGCCGCCTTCCGAGGTTCTCGGTCTCCTGCGCGGGGGCCGACTCTCTCTCCGTCGACCAGAACGGACGGCTGCTTGCGAAGACCGGGGACTACGAGCTCGTTCAAGATCGCCCGATCGCCTGGTACGTGCAGCCGGACGGAAGTCGACGGCCCGTCGCGTGCGAATACGAGCTTCGAGGTGCGAATCGCTTCGGGCTGAAAGTCGCCGAAACGCTCGATCTTCCCCTCGTGGTCGACCCAAAGGTCAGCTTCCGCGTGCTTCTGTGGTCCACGTTCATCGGCGGTTCCGGGGACGACATCGCCTGGGACGTCGCCGTCGCTCAGTACGGCCAGTCGATGGGCCAAGTCTTCGTGGTCGGCGAGACGACCTCGAGCAACTTTCCAACGACGACGGGCGCGTACGACACGACCTACAACGGGACGACCGGCGACCGGGATGTCTTCGTCGTTCGTCTCAACGCGCAAGCGAGCAATCGGGTCTATTCGACATTCGTTGGCTCGGGATGCGACGAAGTCGGATATGCCATCGACCTGGCGGACGATGGCAACGGGGATCACACTGTGGCAGCCTTCACCGGATACTGCACAGGAAACACGTCAGGGGTAACCTGCCGATACCCGACGGCGGGCCAAGCCTTCGATGTCAACTGGCTCAAGGGAGCCGGCCAGACCGATGCGTTCGTTTCGATTCTCGATCCGACGGGCACCACCCTGCTGTACTCGTCGTACCTCGGGAGTGACGAGAATGAGGAAAGCCGGGCGATCGCGGTGGTTCCCAACCCGTCCACCGGCGGCATCGAGGTCGTCATCGGAGGCTGGACCCAGGGCGGCAACGGGATCGTGTTTCCGGCCGTCGTCAATCCCGGCCCCGGAACACCTTACCAGGGGACTTTCCAAGGTCCGAATCCTTCCGGCACCGACGCCTTCTTGGCCCACTTCACGACAGCCACGGGCGGCACGCCGACACTTCGATACTCGACCTATCTCGGCGGCTCGGTAGGAGACGAGCGAGTCCTCGATCTCCAGGTCAATCCGGATACCAACCTCACGAGCGTCGAAGTCGTGGCCGTCGGTGCAACGACCTCGACGAACTATCCGGTGAGGGGCACTCCATTGCAAGGTAGCTACCAGGGCGGTAGCCACGACGGATTCGTTTCCCGACTCCTGATGGCAGGTGGAGGAAACAGTGATCTGCAACAATCGACCTTCCTTGGAGGATCCGAGGAGGACCGCTGCTGGGGAGTGGTACTCCACGGCACATCGACGCCGACTCAGCTCGTGACCGTCGGAGGGAGCACAAATTCGGCGAACTTCCCGACGGCAGGGTCGCCACCCCCATGGGACACGACCCATAACGGTGGTTTCGACGGCTTCGTGACGAGACTCGACAATTCGTTGAGCACCGCGCCTTGGTCGACCTTCCTCGGCGGATCCGAAGACGACGAGGTGCACGACATCGCCATCGTGCCCGGCACGACGGCCACACCGGTGACGGTTTGCGGAAGCACCTTCTCGAGCGACACGAGCACGATCCCGTTCCCCGTCTATCCCACCAATCCGCCGCCGAGCAACAACCGGGCTTACGACATCACCTACAACGGCAATGGCGATGTCTTCGTGACTCGCATCAGCCAAACGGGAGGTCTTGGCTGCTCGACCTATCTTGGAGCGGACGCTGGCGAGATCGGATGGGGGATCGCGCCCGACGGGCGGGACGAGGTCATTGTCGTCGGCCAGACGGGATCTTCAGCGTTTCCCACGACGTCGGGTGTCGTGCAGACAACCTATGGCGGAGGAACACTCGACGGCTTCGCATCGAAGTTCCGGATCGGTCAGGCGTTCCCGGCCGGAGGCCTGTAATCGCCGCACAGCCGAGACGGCCAATGGGCTCCCCCAAAAACGGGGGAGCACACCGCAAAGCATGCCCGCAGTGACGTGACTCTCTTCGAGGAAATGATTGATGTTGGCGACGACACTGCTTCTAGCTCTTCACGCCTGCGCGTTGCCGGATGACGAGCCCCGAGATGCCGTGTGCTCGACGAAAGCTGCCGCCGAGGAATCGGCGCTTGCCGGCATAGCCACAGCCCGCCAGACGCTTCGGTTCGTTCGCAACGACGGTCAATGGGACATTCCTGCCCGCTTCGTCGTCGAGCACGGTGCTTGGGCAGCACGGATTGCTCCGGGCTCGATCGGTATCCAGGCTCACGAGCCCAACGTTGGGGGGCGCCTTCGTGGAGCGTTCGTCCGCCTCGTCTTCGAGGGCGCCGCCCCGCAGGCCCCCCTCGTGGGCGAGGATCGATTGCCCGGCGTCCATCATTACCTGATCGGCCGGGACGAGAGCTCCTGGCAACGGAACGTGCCTTTGTTTTCGCGCGTCCGATATGAAGGACTCTATCCCGGCATCGATCTCCTGGTCCGTGGTCAAGACGGCCACCTCGAGTATGACGTCATCGTCGACGCCGAGGCCGATCTGAGGCCTTTCGTGATCCGCTGCGAAGGCAGTGAAGGACTGACGCTCGATCGCGACGGTGCGCTGATCATCCACACATCCTTGGGCGACCTGCGTCAGCCGTTGCCGATCACGTGGGCAGAGTATCCCGATGGCCGGCGAGAGCCGCTCCCCTGCCGTTATCGTCTGATCGACGAGCAACGATATGCCTTCGTGTTGGGCCGTCGTCCGGACAAGTCACGCATCGTCATCGATCCAGGCCTGATCTGGGCATCGCTCCTGGGTGATCGTGGCCACGACTTGGCGAAGGCGGTCGCTTCTGGGCCAGGGCGGAGCGTCTTCCTGGCGGGCCAGGCCGGCGGCCGTCTCTTTCCCACGACTCCGGGCGCCTACGATTCCGTTTGGGGAGCCGGAGCCAAGGCCTTCGTCTCGCGTTTCGACGCCACGGGATCGACCTTGATCTATTCCACTTTTCTCGGTGGGCAGGCCGGGGAGGACCTAGTGGGCTTGTGTGTCGATGATAATGGCGGCGCCATCGTGACCGGCTACACGCAATCCGTCGACTTCCCAACCACTCCGGGAGCCTATGACCGGACTCGCACCGGGGACCGCGCTTTATTCGTCACTCATTTGAATCCGACCGGGACGGCACTAATTGCATCCACGTTTCTGGAAGGATCCGGATCCGACTTCCCGGGGGCAATTGCTCGGAACGAGGCTGGGTTAATCACCGTCGTAGGAGGCACCAATTCGACCGACTTCCCGACGACGGCCAATGCATATGACCGGACCCTGAATGATGTCGGTCCGTTCTTTCTCGGCGACGCCTTTGTCTCGGTATTTAGTCCCGACTTGTCTTCGCTTCAGTACTCGAGCTTTGTCGGGGGCAGCCATTCGGATGCGGCCGCCTCGGTAGACATTGACTCGTTTGGCAATATCATTTTGGGGGGAGGAACGAACTCCGCCAACTTCCCCATTACACCGGGAGCCTTCGACTCGACACTCGGTCAGTTCTCTGGATGGGTCGCTCGCATCGACGGCCTGAGTAGCTCGCTCCGCTTCGCCACCTTCTTATCCGGATCCGTGGAGGAAACCGTCAGGAGCGTGGCGTTTTCACCCGACGGGTCAACGATTGCGGTGGGAGTGACCGAGTCCGCCGATTTCCCCACCACGTCTGGAGCCCTGGACAGAAGCTTTGACGGAGGCCCCAGCCTGGGTCGAGATGGGTTCGTCGTATCCCTGAATCCTGACGGGAACGCCATCTACTCGACCTTCCTCGGCGGATCCGGGGAGGACGAGCTTCACGCGGTCGCCGTCGATGCCCTGGGGACCGCGATCGTTACCGGTGACACCAAGTCGATGGACTTTCCTGTCTCTCCGGGCGCCTTCCAGACCGACCTCGTCGAGTTCTCACCCGGTGCCGGCGGACAAGACAGTGTACTCACGCGCCTCTCGTCCGATGGCTCCCGGATTGTCTATTCGACCTACTTTGGCGGCGAAGCCGGAGAGATTCCCGAAGGCCTGGCGCTCGGCCCCGATCATCGTGTCGCAATCGGAGGTCGGACGCGGGGAAGTGGCTTCCCGGCCACTGAGGGCGCTTGGGATACCCGCCCCTCGGCGGACGTCAGCTTCGACGCCTGGGCGGCCGTGCTCACTTTGGGCCCCCACGTGATGCTGGACGGCGTTCCCAAGGCGGGTGCATCGGTCCGGTTCATCGTGGAGTCGGCTCCGTTGGCCACGGTCGGGCATGTCGCGCAAGTGCTCTGGAGCTGCAGCGGGACACAGGGAATTCCCCTGCCCACGACATCGGAGCAGCTTCCCTTGTCTTTCGACGCCTGCACGCAGCTCAGCCTGAGCTTCGCTCCTCTCCTTCGAAGCGTGCTCGACGCCACGGGCCGAGCCGAAACCCCCTGGATCACGCTCCCGAATCAGCTCCCGGTCGGCCTCTCAATTCACGCAGCGGCGTTCTCCTGGGACAGTTCGACTGGTCAGATCTCCTCGGTTTCCTGCCCTCTCGGTTTCATCACGCAGTAAGGCCGCCTGACTCATCCCTGGATGCCGTTGACGCCAGGGACGACCGCAGATCCAAGGTTGGACCCACGACATTCCGAGGTGCGACCGCGCCGCCGAAAACGTGCCCGGAGTGCGGCCGCGTCGCCTCGTCTCGAAGCGCGATCGAATCGACGGGCACCCACCGCGAGCGCCGCTTCCATCTGCGCCGTCAGTTGGGCATCACGGTGGCGACCCACCCCTACCACGTGGCGATCCCCTACGGCATCATGCGTCAGGACGAGTCGGGGCACGTCATCGGTGTGGACGAGAAGCCGACGCTGCACTTCGAGGCGAACGCCGGCGTGTACATGATGAGCCCCGAGGTCCTGCAGCACATTCCTTCGGGCCGCTACTGCGACATGACGGAGATGATCGACGCGTGCCCCCGGCGCGGCCTCCCGGTGGGCTCGTTCCCGATGATC
>JAJDCO010000060.1 GCA_029260795.1 Planctomycetota bacterium
CCCATGCCTGCTGCGTCAAGCTTCCTGCGCCGCCTCGACGACCTGCAGCGAGGTCGACTGCGGCGTGCTCGGTCGCTTTCCTTGCATCCACGGGCATCTTCGACGCCTCGCGACGATGTCTGGTGAGAAATGCGGGCTAACGGTCATTCAGTTGCCGGGAGCAGCAGCACGGCGTCTTCGAGCACGACCTCGTCCAGGTGTCCCATGAGCTGGTCCGCCACCGCGTGCAGGTGACTGCTTCGATTGTGGTGCGTCAGTCTGCCAGCGGATTCCTCGGCGTAGAAACCAGCAAGCTCGACTTCTTCGACAGAGCCGGAGAACCTCCAGGGCCGAGGGCCTGAAGGATTGGCGATTGGGCAAGCGCCTGCGATTACGTGCAATGCCAGGTGCTGGGCTCGGCCACGGATACGAATGGGTTGGGGGCTGGCGAGGTCACTCCCTCGTCTTCGAAGCTGCTTGGCGATGATCGTTTCAAGTTCCGCGTAGCTCGCACAGTTGCCGATAGGCACCTCCTCCCACGCCGGCACGTTTGCAAGCACGAGTAAGGACGCAGAGTCTCCAGCCACGGCTTCGCGAACCAGGAGCGTAGCCGTTTCTTCCGTGCCACTCTCTCGACCGCCGCCCGCTGCGACGAGGACCCGGCCGTCCAGTATTGTCACCTCGCCGGCTAAGTCGGCCATAGCACCGACGCCAACTGAAGTCGAAGTATCAAGTGTGGTGAGTGCGACCCGACCGCCGATCCGGCCTTCACGAAGCACCTCGCGCATCGTGCCCCACGTCGAGACTTCGACTTCGGGTGGCAAGGTGGGTGCTGGCCCCGCGCACGACGCAGTGACAAGGAGGAGAATTGCGAGGTTCGAAATAACAGGCTTCATAGGTAGTCTCCGACTTCATGGAGCCTCATCCCTTCGGGACAGATGAGGCTCGCTGGACAAAATGCGCGCTCTGTAAAGAGCCCTGGAATCCAGACGTGCCGGCAGCCCGGTTTTCTCACCAGAAAGAAGAGACGACCGCATTCTCTACTCGTATGTTGTTTTGAAGTAAGCAAGGTACGAGTAATAACGAAAGGCGGTCGTCGATGACAGAGTGTACTCCGACCCGAATGGTTGTTGAAGGCCCTGGTAGACGTGAGACGGCGGTCAGCTTCGACGCGGACCGGATCTCAAGTGATGGTGGCTTGTTCTTGCTGCAGGAGTTGGAGCGGCACACCGGAATCCTCGAGCGGGCGGCGCAGTGCTTTGACGATCAGCGGAACCCTGCACGGTTCGAGCACACTACGCGCGAGCTGGTCAGCCGGCGTATCCTCGGCATCGTTCTCGGTTACGAAGACCTGATTGACCATGACGCTCTTCGCGTCGACCCACTCCTGGCGAGCGTCGTCGGCAAGCTCGACCCTTTGGGAAATGACCGTCGAGTCGAGCGGGACAAGGGCAAGACGCTGGCGGGTCGGAATACGTTGAACCGACTGGAGCTTTCGGCCTCGGGCGGTGATGGGCGCTACAAGGAGAATCTGCTTCGAGACGGAGCCTTCGATCAGCTCGTCCTCGACGTCTTTCTCGCCTCCGAGTCCCCGGCTCCTGCAGGGATCATCATCGACGTTGACACACAGGGTGGTGTCCATCGCGCGATCTCCTCTCTCCACGGGAAGCGCAGAAGTACTCTCTGGTGTGGCAGCCCGGTCGCACTTCGTCGTGATTCCCGTAAGAGGAGTCGCACACAAGAAGCGCAGACGATGCGACGGAGCGGTACTCGATTCCCGTCCGCACAGGCGGCCTACAGGTATCGCGCGGTCTCGAGGTCGATGCGCGCGCGGTCGCCGTCTGGCTCGAGCTCGGCCCCGGCGAGGAACTGCTGCACCTCGGCCAGGCCGCTGGCGGCGAGGACGGATTGCTCTTGCAGCGCCTCGGGCAAGGTGGCGTGCCAGGGACCCATGACGAGGAGCTTCGCCAGGCGCTTGCGCTGACTCTGAACGAGCTCGAGCACCTCGTGCTCGTCGGGGCGAGGGAGGGTGTCGAGCGGGAGACGAATCTTGAGCACGTACGGGCTCGTGCCGAGGACGAAGCGCTCGCCGCTTCGATCGCCAATCGCTCGTGCCAAGAGCAGGCTGCCGATGCGACCCAAGCCGTGGATCAAGAACGTCACCGTCTCCGCGACGAGCTGAACGATCTGATCGGCCTCGACACCGAGTGCCTCGACCACGGCCCTTCCTTGTGCGAACGAGCAGCACGGGCTCGAGCGCGGCGCGAACTGCGTCGGCGTGTTGATCTTTGCAGTATCGGTCAGGACGCGTCCCTGGCGCGCTCGGCCGACGACCTTGCGACCGCCTCCGCCGAGTGTGATGCGTCCTTGTGCCTCGGCGTCGACGCCTTCGATCCGGCCGATCACCTCTCCGGTCAGGCGATCGACGACCTGCGTCGGGTCCCCGCCGTCGAGGTTGCTGTGTAGCTTGCCGATCTCGTAACGCTGCTCGATCTTCTCGGCGATGACATAGCGGTCCGACACCGGCTCCTCGAGGCACCCGCGCTCGACGAGCGACGTCAGGAGATCGAACGCGCCCGTGGGAGCGACGTCTTCCCAGAGCTCACGGGGCACGAGCTTCCGGAAGGCCTCGAGGCCGATCCAGCCTTCGGCGGAGGCCGTGACCAGCGCCTGCTGCAACAGCACGCCCGGCCGGAAAGCATAGGGCATTGCCAGGAGGTGTCCCCGCGCGCCGTTCTGCAACAGAACGCGGTAGACGAGCGCTTCGCCGGGATCGCTTACGACGATGCCGGCGCGCGTCACCTGGGTGCGGCGGCTGCCGCGACCGATGCGCTGAAGCAGGCTCGCGACATCGGGCGGCGGCATGTCGAGCACGATGTAGTCGACGGTGCCGATGTCGATCCCGAGCTCGAGCGTCATGGTTGCGAATGCCACGGCCGCGGGCGCCTCGAGGAAGCGCCGCTCGGTGCGCTCGCGAACCGCTTGCGACAAGGAACCATGATGCGGATAGACCGCATCGTCGAAGACGCAGGCTCCCCGGAGGTCGCTCGCATATCGCTCGACGGACTCGCGCCGGTTGCAGAAGACCAGGATTTTGCGAAAGCCGGCTTGGGTCAGCGTCTTCAGGTGCGCTGCCATGTCGGTCGACGATCGTCCGGGGAGCGACTTCACCCGAATCGTCCGCGGCCCTTCGATGGAGACGACGTGGCCATTCTCCAAGTATCGCTGCGCGGTGGCTTCGGGATCGTCGATGGTGGCACTGACCGCGATTCGCTGCGGCCGATGCTTCGCCACCCGCTCCAGCCGATGCAGCAGCACCCGGAGCTGATCGCCGCGGGGCGTTCCGTCGAGCACGTGGATCTCGTCGAGCACGACCATCCGCGCCGTGGCGAGCAGGTGCGAGCGTCGCGCCAGCAGGGAGTCGAGCGCTTCCGGTGTCGTGATCGCGATCTCGGGCAGCGCGCCCTTCTTGCGCTCTTTGTGCTCCCCCGTGTACCGACCCAGTCCAACCGTGAGCTCGGTCAGTCGCCCCTCGAGTCGGCGCTTGAGGTCATTGGCGAGGGCACGCGTCGGCGAGACGATGAGCGTGTGGAGTGATCCACGGGAGCCCGCCAGAAGCGCTTCGGTCGCGGGTGCGGCGTAGGCCTCGGTCTTTCCCGATGCCGTCGGCGCGCACATCAAGACGTCTGCGCCTCGCAGGATGGCTGGCATGGCTCCGAGCTGGACCGGGCTCAATCGATCGAAGCGCCCGAAGAAGGAGCCGAAGGTGCGTCGGAGCTCTCGCCTCAGAACGTCCAATCGTCGCTTTGCTCCGGTGCGCCCAGGCGAAACGAATCGAGGCTCAGGACGGTGCCGCGCACGATCTCGCGCACGCCACTCTGACCTTCCTCGCGCAGATCGAGCATCGTTTCGCCGAGGCGGGCCCGCTGCGAATCGCTCGTCTTGAAGCCGGGGTAGGCCTGCTCGTAGAGAGCGAGGATGCGGGCGACGAGCTCGGCCAGGTCCTGGGTCGAGAGGGGGCGTAGCTTGACGTCGAAGCCGTCACCGAGCACGAGCTCGCGGAACAGCGTCTCGATGTCGGGCAGGGGCGTCATGGCGAAGACGACGCTGAGCGGTTGGTCGTCCGCGAATCGCAGCGGGATCTTCCGGTGCACATCGTGACCGCCGCGGTAGAGCTGCGTCTCGAGATCGAAGCCCAGGAGCTGCTTCTCGAGCGTGACGGCCGCGAAGTGCATCAGGTTCTGACGGCCATACTCCAGACGAGCGGGGCTGAGCTGATCGACGGCCTCGACCTCGTCGAAGAGCAGCAGGAGACCCGGGAAGCCGGCGTCCTGCGCCCAGCTCGCGATCGTGCCGAGCAGGTGCACGTACATGCGGCCGTAGGTGCGGTAGTCCGAGAGCGTGAGAACACGCTGGCCCGGCCAGCCGGCTCGCATCAACAGCGTCGAGAGCGTCTGCCCGTCGATGTGGTCGCCGCTGATGTAGTCGCGCACCCAGCCGATCAGCTCCTCATCGTGACGATGCAGCGCCCAGAGGTACGGCGACAGGAAGCGGCTGGACTTCGCCCCGTCGGGCTCGCGGTGCTCGGCGCTGTCGACCAGATGATGCATGATCGGATCGAGCCCCTGCGCCCCTTCGCGGTAACGGAGCGACGAGATGATCGCGCGGTAGAGGCGCTTGGGGTGCGTGGCCGGCACTTCGGCGGGATCGAGAGTGATGCGCGCGGTCACGAAGTTGTGATCGTGCGCGACGCGCTCGGCCATCTCGAGGAGGTGCGTCTTGCCGTGCCCGTAGTCGCCCCAAAGAACGCGCAAGCCTTGGCGAGCTTCGAGTAAGACATCAAGAGATCGCAGCTCCGTCTCGCGGGCGACCGTGTAGTCGCGAACGAAGTGCGCCGGCACCACGCCCAGCCGAAGCGCCTCGATGGTCTGCACCCGCTCGATCCGCTCTTGCGGGTCGAGGACCACGGCCGGGCGCGTTGCGAGGGCGACACGCGACTCGGGTTCCAGCGAGGCGTCCTCCGACCGAGTGCTGGTCGTTCGTTCCTTCGCCGGTGCCGCCTCGCCCTCGGGATCGACTCTGTCGATCGGCAGCAGCTCCTTGCGCTCCACGGTGCGTGGTAAGTCCGGCGTGCCATCGAAGCGAATCCGAAACGTTCCGCCCGGCCGCATCCACAGGACCGTGCCCACGCCGTGTCGCACGTGCTCGACCCGGTCGCCGGCTCGCATCAAAAGATATCCTCCTCGTCGATCATTGTCGGGACAGCATCGTCCGTTCGCGAAGCGAGCTGGCGAATCTCGTCTTGGGTCAAGCCGCGCTCTTGCCCTCGGTGCTGCTCACCGAGCAGATGGACGAGGCACTTCACGAACGTGCGCCGTGTGCCACTCTCCAGCTGGTTCTCGCCCAGCTCCTCGGCCAGCGCGTGGATGTTGGCGCCTTGGAGCTCACGGTCGAACTGGGTGTCGAAGCCGAGCTCGTAGATCTCCATTAGCCGAAGGCCGATCTTCTCGAAGAGTCGGGTCGGTGACATCGGGAGCCGGTCGAGATCGATGATCGGCTGCAAGGGGCTGATGTCCGAGAACCGCGCCGCGCCCTTGAGCCTCTGCTCGAGCGCCGGATACTCGGGCACGACGTTGGTCATGAACTCGGGCGGCACCGCATAGACCCAGAGCAGCGCGGGCAAGGTCGACTGACCGCAGTGATCGATCATCTGGCGAAGGTTGTCACCGATCGCACGCTTGCGTCGCACGGGCAAGCTCATCACGCGATCCATCTCGTCGAACAGCAGCACCAGGCCTGGCTGGTCGAGGACGCGTAGCACTTGCACGAGGCTGCGCAGGAACCGGAACGCATTGCTCCCGTCGAGCAGCTCGCGGATCCGGAGCGGCGCGACGTCCTGATTCGCCACCGGATCACCCCGAAGATAGGCGCCCAGCAGCTCCTCGCGATCGTAGTCCTTGGCCAGGATCGCCTCCATGTACAAGACGACGGCCCGGCGGAAATCTCGGCTCTCGATGGGCGCGCGCGCTAGCTCTTCGCGGAGCCATTCCTTGACCGTCGCTTCGCCGTACTGGTCGAGACGCTCGAGCGCGATTTGGCGCAGCACGATCTCGAGTCCCGGCTCAGGCTGCTCTTCGGGATCCGAGGGCGGCCGCTCGATCTGGCGAGCCACCTCGGCGTAGATCTTCTCGGCGTCGTCGAAGGGACACTCCTTCGGCGAGATGCCGACCAGCGCCGTGACGAAGCCCATGTCCCACGCGACCTCCCGCAGGCAGTGCAGGAACTGCGTCTTGCCGCCGCCAAAGGGTGCCTGCACGAGCTTGAAGGACGAGTTGCGGCCGTGCTCGCGAATCGGCTCGAGATACTCGTGGCGCAAGACCTCGAGATACGCGTCGGTCCCGACGTTCACCGCCAAGGCGTGGCGCTCGGGCGGCTGTCCCGTCTCACCCATGCGCTGCACGATGTGGCGTGCGTCGGCGGGAGTCACATCGGCCCAGCTCATGCGTTCGGCTCCTCGACACGGGTGAAGAATATAGTCAGCTTGTACTCGCCGTTGCCGTCCTCGTCCTCGAAGTAGATGACGCGCTTCTTCTGGCTGGCCGTCGATCCTGTGGCCACACCGAGGTTGAGGCGCAGACCGTTCTGCGTGAGCTTCTTCTCGCGCCGGAGGTGCAGCACATCCCAGGCGAACTGGGCGCGGCTGTAGCCGGTGAAGTGCTTGTCGAGGGGCTCCACCCGAAACTTGGCGCTCTGCATCTCGACGGCGAGGTAGGGGAGGAAGTCCAGGATCTCGACGCGCTCGCCGCCTTCGCCCAGCGCGGCGCGCGCCGCTCGCCAGGCGCGCTGGCAACGATCGAAGAAGGTCGCGGCGTCGAAGGACGCGCTGAGCGACCTCTCGAGTCGGGCGCGCTCGGCGAGGATGGCCGAAGGCTTCGCCGGGCAGTGCGAGAGGGGAAGGCGAGCAAAGAGGAACTCGGCGCGGCTCTTCTCGAAGTCGATCTTCACGGCGAATGGCGAGAGGCGGACCTCGATCGGATGCTCGCGCGAGACGACGCGCAGCGGGATCTGCTCGGCGTCGCAGGCCGCCTTCAGCTCGCGGCCCAAGCTCTGGCGATGCCGGTCGGAGGCCTCTTTCTCGTAGCTGGCCAGCTTTCCGAGGAGCTCCGCGGCGCCTTCGACCTGGTGCAGCGCCGGAGCGCCGTTCAGCTTGGACAGGGCCGTCCGGAGCTTGGGAAGATCGTCGTAGGTCGCCCGTTGGGCGAAGGCCTTGAGCGCGGTCGCGGCCGCGGATAGCTCCTTCGCGCGGCTCGACACCTCGTCGTGGATCTTCCTCGCATGCCCCTCGAGGATCTCCTCGGCTGTAGGCTCTTTCGGAGCCGCCGGCACTTCGGGTGCCTTCGGCTGCTCACTCGTCGTCACGGATTGCCTCCCGTTCGCCCGGTTGGAACCACTTCTGGGGCGAGCATTGTAACCGACCGAAGACGCCCGCGCTGCCGCGGGTCTCGGGGGAGGAGGGCTCGCCGCCGTGATCCCGAGCCGGCGATCACGGGGCTCAGAGCATGATTCTCGCGAGTCGGCTTCGCGATGGCAGAGTCAGTCGACGAAGACCCGAACCACCTTCTCCACCTCTCGAAAGCCTCGGTGCCGTGCGCGAATCCCGATGCGGTACCAGCCCGACCGGTGCGTCCGAAGGGAGAAGCCCGCTATCCCCTGCGAGTTCGTGTCCACCCGAATCGAACGTGCTTCGGATCGAGATCCCGACGGGCTCAAGGCGAGAATCTGATGCTCCGTCGTGATTCGGACTTGCGCGTTCCGGATCGGGCGTCCCCCGACCCGAACGCGCACCTGGGCACGTTGCCGACGATTCGGCGAGGCGCAGATCGTGGCGGGGACGTCGAGGTGCAGCTGCTCGATGACAACAGGAGCCTTTCGATGAGGCGACTCTCGTTGAAAGGTCTGATCCGAGCTCCCGGACTCTGAGAGAGCCGCCTGATCATGGTGGGTCGCCTCCTCTTCAAGCATCTTTTCCAGTAGCTCACAGCCGAGCGTGCTGATGGCAATCGTCACGAAGAGGGCGCATTGAAGGATTCTCATGGTCTTGCTCCGAGGTTTGAGGTTTCTGCTTCAAACTCAGAGAGAGCCCCGGACCGGCGGTTCGGGACGGCGAAAACAACAACGAGGCCTGGCTTCTACTTGGCCATCGAGGCGGTGAGCTCTTCGAGCACACCGGCCGAGACGGAGTCCGACGACTTGAACGCCGCTGGATGCCGTTTCTGCCACTTTTGGACCTGGTCGTGCTCGCCCATCTCGGCGAGGACGAGCGCCAGGAAACGGATGGCCTCGTTCGGGTTGTCGTCGTAGGCCGTCTTCTCCTCGACGAGCCTCGCGAGCTTCTCGAGGTTCTCGGAAGCTTCCTCCGCGTTTCCGGCTCGATGATGAGCGCGTGCCAGCGTCGCCAACGTGGAGGCCAGAGGGTCGAGAGATCGTTTGTCGGATTCCCCGATGAGTCGGATGGCTTCCGCGAGCTGCCCGAGCCGAAAAGCGGCGATCCCGGCTCGCATGAGGTCTTCGGCGGACGGCGATTCGACTTCGGGGCCGGCCCAGCGATAGTAATCCGGGGTCAAGCCGGCGTGCGCCAGGATGCGATCCGCCAGCTGGTAGCGGCGAGTCCGGTATTCTCTGAGGATCTCTTCAGGGTGTGCGAGGGATTCCTTGACGGCGTCCACGCGTTCGATCGCTGTTGCCAGGTCCTTCGTTCGGATCCAGATGTCGAGTCGTGCCAGCAGAACGAGGGCTTTCTGCTCCTCGACAGCGTCCTGGCGGTTCTCGTTCGTCGCCACTTCGGACAGCACCGCGTCTGCTTGCACGTAAACCTGATCTGCTTCGTCCAGCTGATCGTTCCTCGACAGGAGCTGCGCGAGGTCGATCTGAGTGCCGAACAGGTGGTCCTGGACCCTGGGCTGCGAGGTGGACGCCCCGCGCAGTCGGGACGTCGCGGAGCGCAAGTGTTCGATGGCTCGTGTGAAGTCGCCTCGGTCGCAAAGCGATCGGGCTCGACTTCGCTCGATGCTGGCGAGCGTCACAGAGAGCCTCCAGCTACTGGAGGAGGCGGATGCCTGGGCGAGGTTCTCGAGGCTCGTCTGGGCCGACTCGAGGAGCCTGCGTGATTCGATCTCCTCACCGAGATGGCCTTGAATCAACGCCAAGTTGCTCAAGATTCGTCCGAGCTCGACGACGTGCTCGCCGGCTTGGGGAAAGTCCAGGTTCAAGCTCTCGGTGATCTGGCGGGCTCGGGTCAGATCCTCACGGGCACTTTCGAGCAACGCGCGCGTTGCTTTCGTAAGAGAGTCGGACCGCACGCGGTGAGGACTGGAGAGCAACAGGAGGTCTCGGCTGATGGCCAGAAGGCTCGACGCGGGCGTCTCGGCCCGGTACCAGCTGAGCATCCCTCGCCCCTCATAAGCGAGGGAAAGAGCACTTCGAATCCGGGCCGTTCGGGCCTCGTTCGCGATCGGCGTCAAGTGGTCGAGCAGCGACTGAAGCATCTCGAGAGCAGCGCGAGGCTCCTGGCGCTCGATAAGGAGTACAGCGTAACGGGATTGCGCCCAGGCCCAGGATTCGAGGACATCCGTCTCCGCTAGATCCTCGGGTCGGTAGAGATCGAGAGCCTGTTCGAAGTGCCGCTGCGCGGTCTCGAACTCGCCTAAGTCCGTCTGCGAAGCACCGAGGTTGGCCAGGATCGAGGCGACTTCCCAGCGACGGCGGCTCGACTCGGGAGCACTCCGAAGGAGTGAACGACGCAAGCCGAGAGTCTGCCGGTACGCCGCCAGCGCGTCTTCAGTTCGCCCGCGATCCCAGAGCAGCTTGCCCAAGCCCATGTGGGCGCGGGCCGTCCACTCGGTCGCGTCTGACTGCTCCGGAAGCCGGGCGAGGATGTCGAGCGCCTCCCGATAGGCGGGCTCGGCCTTCTCCGGTTGGCCCAGGCGATCGGTGATGTTGCCAAGCCCGACGAGTGAGCGTGCCACATCGAGCGAGACCCGCGGATCGGCCCGACGTCGATCGAGGAAGCGTCGATGGAAGGTGAGGGCGTCGTCGAGCAGCTTTCGCTGCAGGGGACCGAGACCAGGGCGCTCGGCCAGATCGACCTCGGCGACGCGAGTCAGCATTTGCTCGACAGCGTTTCGGGCCATTTCGAAGCTCTCGCTCGCCTCGTTCTTGAGCTGCCGCTCCTGGCGGGAGTGGCCCCGTTCGAGGGCCCAGAAGAGGGACGGAGCCCCGACGGCGATCAGGAGCGCCAGGGCACTCGCAAGTGAGGCCGCGCGGTGACGCCGAACGAAGCGGGACATGCGTGTGAGCGCACCCACCGGCCTCGCCTGAATCGGATGAAACTCGAGGAACCGCCGCAGGTCGTCCGCGAGCTCGCCCGCGCTCGCGTAGCGCCGGTCCGGGTCCTTCTCCATCGCGGTCAAGCAGATCGTCTCGAGGTCGCTCGCCACCGCCGAGTTGACGCGGTGGGGCGGCGTCGGCTCCTTGACCAGGATCTGCTTGAAGACCTGCTCGGTGGTCTCTCCTTGGAAGGGCACTCGCAAGGCGAGCATCTCGTAGAGGGTCACGCCCAGAGAGTAGACGTCGGTGCGTTGGTCGATTCCCATGCGGCGGGCGGCGACTTGTTCGGGGGAGACGTAGGAGGGCGTGCCGGCAAACTCGCCCGTCAATGTCATGCTCTGCTCACCGGCGAGGCGAGCCAGGCCGAAGTCGAAGAGGTCGACCCGACCCGATCGACGCACGAGGAGGTTCGAAGGCTTCACGTCTCGATGGATGACCTCGTTCTCGTGGGCATGTGCGAGGGCTTCGGCAACCTGAAGGATCAGGCGCGCGACGGCCTCGACGTAGCTGCCGCCCCAGCCAGCGCGTCCCAGGTGGACGCCTTCCTCCCAATCGGCCGTCTCTTCCTCTGTGTGCTCCCGCTCGTCCTCGCCTTCGAGAGTTCGCCGCAGGTCGAGCCCGGTCAGCTCCTCGACCGGTCGATCGAGCTTGCGCAGCTCCTGAAGCATGTCGGAGAGGGTCCGCCCGTCGACATACTCCATGGTGAAGTAGGGCTGGCCCTGCTCCTCGCCGATCTCGTAGATCGGGATGATGCCGGGATGGCTCAGGTGGGCGATCGCGCGTTGCTCGCGCCGGAATCGTTCGAAGCTCTTTCCCGAGGTCGAGAACCGGTTCGAGAGCATCTTGAGCGCGACGAAGCGCTCGAGGCGGTTGTCGAGCGCCAGGTAGACGACTCCCATTCCACCGCGACCCAGCTCACGGAGCAGGGTGTAGTGACCGATGCGCTTTTGAACGGGTTGGTCGATCAGCAGGCCCGGGACGAGCTTCTCCGCGGCCTCGATGTCAGCAGCCCGAACGCGCAGCAGGTCGGCCTGTTCTGGGTGTCGGGTGCAGAGGCTGTCCAACACCCGCTCTTCGCCGGCTTCCCGCCTCCGGAGGTACTCGATGAGGAGGTCCTCGATCGGGTTGCCGGCGTCGCGTGTCTCTCTCATGAAGCTCGCAGCTCTCTTCTCCCGTTGAAACCGGTTCCATCTTGTCAGACGAGAAAGAAGGACTCAACGCTCCGAGCGGCGCGTCCCCAGGTGAGCTCTGTCCGATCCGGTCGCGATTCCTTAGGATCGCGTGTGGAAAGGGCCTCTCCGCTCAAGAAGGAAAACCGTGTGATGTTCGAGTCCGAATCCGAGGAGCGTCAGGTCGTCCGGGCAGCCCGCGAAGGCTCGGAGGATGCTCAGGCGCGGCTCTTGGAAGCGTGCGAGAAGCCGCTCCGCAGCTTCCTCAAGAAGAAGATGGGAGCCAAGCTGCAGCGGCACCTTTCGGTCTCGGACCTGAGTCAGGAGGTCTTCGCCCAGGTGTTTCGGGCCATGGATCACCTGGTCGATGACGCCACGCTCGATGACTTCAAGGCGCTGCTGTTTCGGAACGCCGATTGGATCTCCATGCGCCGCGGGCAGCGCGCGCAACGGTTCACCGGGGAGTCGATCGTCGAGGCGTTCCAGCCCGAAGAGGCCCGGCCGCCGGCCGCTTCGATGGGTCCGGTCACCCGGGCCGACGAGATGGACAAGGTCCATCGCCTCATCGACTCTCTCGACGAGAAGTACTCCAGCGTTCTGCGTCTGCGCATGAAGGGCGAGAGCTTCGCTGAGATCGCCCGAGCTCTCGGTCTGACCGAGGACAACGCTCGCAAGCGCTGCCTGCGGGCGTCTCAGAAGCTCACCGAGAAGCTTCAAGGCTGAGCTCGAATCGGGGAGTGGCCGCTGCATGTCGAGTTTCGCGCGCTTTCTCCTAGGGCGCCGAGCGATCTTCCTGGTCCTCGTCTTCGGCGTCACGCTCGCCTCGTTTGGCCGGTGCTGAAGCTGCTCGAGCAGAGAAGCCCCGCGGCCTTTGTCGACCTCGCGCCCGAGCAGGTTCTTGCGAGCGCGGGTGGTTCGTTCAGCCGGCTCCAAGAGCATCACGAGATCTTCGGCCGGGGCGACTCCTGATTGCGACACCCGCCCGTTTCGTTCCCGGACGCGAGGGCCTGACCGGAGAGCAACGCGAAGCCATCGCGCTCAGCGCTCCCGAGAACTACCCGCACCTCCGCGGCGCGACGTCCGACGCGGTGTTCATGACGAGCCGCGACGGTCGTCGGTTCTCGCGACGATTCCTCGAGAGCTTCGTACGGCCCGGACTCGATCCGAAGAACTGGGTCGCGCGCGCCAACTACCCGGCACTGGGCATCGTACCGAACGGCGACGGGACGATGTCGCCTTTCGTCCAGCGTCACTATGGCCAGCCGACGGCCCACCTTCAGAGGCTGGTGCTGCGGACCGATGGTTTCGTGGCAGCACATGCCGGCTACGAAACGGGCGAGCTCGTCACGAAGCCGTTGGTTTTCGGAGGACTGGGCGACAGCAGCGGCGCAGCGTGGCGTTTGCTTCTCAATGTGTCGACGTCCGCCGCCGGGTCTGTTCGGGTCGAGCTGCAACATCTCGACGGCTCGCCGGTCGACGGGTTTCGGCTCGCGGACTGCGAGCTCGTCATCGGCGACGCGATCGAGCGGGAGGTCACTTGGAAGGGCGCCAGCGACCTGAAGAGAGTCGCCGGCCAAGCGGTTCGCCTTCGCTTCGTGATGACCGACTCGGACCTGTTCGCGTTCCGGTTCGCTACCGATTGACGTTGCCGTTGATCCAGAACCGAAGCTTGCAGCCGTGAGGCCGACTTCACCCGCAGCGATGCGACTGGGTCGGCTTGGACTCCGGTGGAGGGTGAGGGGGGGGACGCGGAGTGGTGAGCGCGACGGGTTGGAAATCCCGACGGGATTCTTGTCCCGCGGGGAGCCGTCCGGGCCCTCTCTTTGGCAGAGGGCCGTCGCGGTCGCCAATGGGGCGCTCGGGATGTGATCCCCCTCCCTGAAAGCTCTTCGAGGAGCAAATCGATGCGCTTCCTTCCGATCGCCTTCCTGCTTCTGGCTTCGAGCGTTCTGGCTCAGACGACTTGGTTCGTGGATGCCACGAGTACGGGCTGCCCGGGAACCGGAACCGCCTCTGATCCCTTCTGCAGTATTCAGGCTGCCATCGACGCTTCAGCGACGGGCGATACGGTGCTCGTGCAATCGGGAACCTACGTCGAGAACCTGCGACTGGATTCTTCGAAGTCGATTGTGGTCGAGAGTGCCGCGGGACCCGAGCGGACGATCATCGACGGCGGCAACGTGGCTCCGGCCGTGGATTTTGCCGGCAGTCCCTTTCAGAAGGTGACCTCCGAGTTGATCGGGTTCACCGTGACGAACGGGTATTCGTCTCGGCTGGGCGGCGGCATCCGCATCACCCGGGGAGCGCCGCGAATCCAGAACACGACCGTGACCGGAAACGTGGCGCACCTCGGTGGTGCCGTGGCCGCCTACGATGGTTCTTCGCCCACGATCGTCAACTCTCGTTTCCTGGGCAATCAGAGCTATGGGGCCATCCGCGTTGATTCCAGCTCCATCGAACTGATCAACTCGACGGTCACGGGTGAAGATGTCGGCGTCGTCGCGACCTACTTTGGCTCCGCTCGGATCGTGAACTCCACCATCACGGGAAACGGACGGGGCGTCGTCGCTGGCTACCATGACACGGCGATCGAGATCACGAACTCGATCGTGTGGGGCAACAGCTCCTCGAATGTCGACGCTGGCGATCCGTCCTCCTCTGTCACTGCGCAGTTCTCGAACATCGGCGGCGGACACATTGGGATAGGTAACATCGACGCGGATCCGCGATTCTTGGATGCCGCGCACGGGGACTTTCGATTGGCTTGCATCTCTCCCTGCGTCGACGCGGGAACCTCGGCGGTAGGCGTGGGTCTCCCTGCGACGGACATCGAGGGCGACGATCGCTTTGTCGATGGCCGGTCCACTGGATTGGCCGTGCCGGACATGGGATCTGACGAGTTCGACATGCTGTGGGTCGTGGAGCAGCCCGCATCGGGTCGCTACGGATTCACTGCGATGGCACCACCTGCGCAAACCGGCAACGCAGCCTTGCTTCTGCTCAGCTTCGGCAACGCGGCGGGTACGAGCGGAATGCCGGTTCCCGTCAGCGGCGGTCAGCGTCTGTTTCTGGACAACGACAGCCTCTTCAACCTGTGGATGGGCTTTGTGTCGACGCCCGCAGGGCAGGTGAGTCTCGACTGTCCCGGCAAGTCCACGGCGCCGATCTCGTCGATCCCGGGGTTCGAGGTCTTCTACGCCGGCCTGTCGATCAATCTCGCCACCGGCCAGATTCCGAGCGTGACGCCCACCCACTCGTACCTCACGCAGTGAGAAGGCTCGTCGTCTCCGACCCGAGCCTCGGTCCGTCCCAGGGCCCGCAAAGACCTCGCGAGCCTCGATCCTTCGGGTCGAGGCTCGCTTTCATGACGCCCGGGCTCTCGAGAAGCTGATGGTGATGATTCGTGACGGATCCGGACGTGGTCAAGGATCGAGGAAGCCTGGCAGGAGTGCTTTTCGCGCTGGGCGATGTCGAGAGTGCGCGAGAGCAACTCGAGCTCTTTCTACGCGCGGGTTCTGGCCTCGGCCCTCTTCTCACGGCGGCCCGGACCAATCCTGCATCGATCTTGAAGAGCGCTGGAGACCTGGACGCCGCAAGGAAGCTCGAAGCGCAGGTCTTGGGTATCCTCGAGCGCAGCTTGGCAGCCGATCATGAGGATCTCCAAGTTGCGCGGCTGAACTTTGCGACGACCCTCGATGGGCAAGGCGAACTCGTCGGCGTCAGACCCCGCTCGCGGCTCGCCTCCGTTGTGTCGCGAGCGCTTTCCGTGGTAAGCACTCGGGGGTGCATCCCGTGCTTCCACGACCGCGGAACCGAAAGGAAATGCCATGGGGCGACCCTCAAGGATCCTGCTGGCCGCGATACTCGGAGTCGCACCGCTGTCTTCGGCCTTGGGGCAAGACGCTGTCGCGTTCGATAAGGAGGCGGTCATCGCGCGAGCGTGCTACATCCTGCTCGCCAATCAGGAAGCCTACGAGCCCGATCGACCCATCGGCACGCTGCCGGACGACGAGCTCGTCCCGTGGCAGCGCCGCGAGCGAGAGCGTCTCGATCGGCTGCGCGAGGCGAGTCGCGGCGAGGCGAGCGAGTGGCCGTACGAGGGCGTGTATCGAGTGAAGGGTCGCATCCCGGCCGGCTACCGCGTTGGCGGGACGGCGATCGTCTGCGAAGCGCTGCTCGAGGCGCCGGGTCTCGACGACGCTCGACGGGAGGCCATCATTCGCGGCGTCGAGTTCATGCTCGACCGGATCGCGTCCGATCCCGGGATGCGGCCCCGAGCCCAGACCAGCTATAACGTGCGCAACTGGGGCCATGCCTATGCGCTCAAGCTCATCCTGCGAGCGCTCGAAGTGAAGCTCCTCGACGAGGCCCTCGCCAAACGCGTCGTGACCACCATCCCTCATCTCATCAAATGCTTGAAGGTGGGCCAGGTCGAGGGCGGCGGTTGGAACTATGCCGGCGGATCCTGCAGCCCGTTCATGACGGGAGCCGTGCTGATCGTGCTCTTCGAAGCCGTCGAGCAAGGGTATGCGGTGGACGCCGACATGATCACGGCCGCCCTCGATGCGCTTGAGAAAGGACGAGGTGAGAACGCGGCCTACGCCTACAGCGGGGCGGTCTCGCGGAGGCGAACGGAGAGAATGGAAGGCGCCAGTGCGCGATCGGCGATTGCCGAGCTGTGCCTCTTTCGAGCCGGTCGCAGCGATGCCGATCGCTTGCGAGCAGCCATCGACGGCTTCTTCGCTGAGGAGAGCTGGAAGGCGCTGAAGCAGCGCAAGAGTCAGCAGAAGACGCACGAGCCGCCGTTCGGCATCGCCCCCTACTACTTCTTCTTCGGGCACACCTCCGCCGCCCTCGCCGTCGAGCACCTGCCGAAGGAGGAGCGCGCGCCGTATCGCCTTCGCATGCGCGAGCTCTTGTCGCGCACCCTGGAGGAGCACGGCGGCTGGAACGATCGGGTCTTTCCGCGCACCGAGTCGTACTCCACGGCGATGTCCGTTCTCGCCCTGCTCGCTCCCGAGCTTCCCCGAGTGGCAGCCTGGAGCAAGGGCGACAATCGATGAGCGCCGCCGAGTCGTCGTCGAAAGTGTTGTTTCTCTCGGGCGCTCAGGTGGCCGAGCTGTTACCGATGCCAGCCTGCATCGAGGCGGTCCAGCAGGCGCTCGTCGACTTGGCGGAGGGGCGCGGCGCGCAGCCGCTTCGCTCGATCCTGTGGCTGCCGGAAAGAGTCGGCGCGCTCGGGTTGATGCCGGGTGCGGTGGGGGAGCCGGCCTCGCTCGGAGCGAAGATCATCAGCGTCTTCCCGGGCAATCATTCGCGGGGCCTCCCGTCCCACCAAGGGGTCGTGCTGCTTTTCGATCCGATCGACGGACGGCTGCTCTCGATCCAGGATGGCGAGCGGATCACTGCGATCCGAACGGCAGCGGCGAGCGCGGTCGCGACGCGAGCCTTGGCCCGATCCGATGCGCGGCGGCTCGCGATTCTCGGCAGCGGCGCTCAAGCTGACAGTCACTTGGAAGCGATGCGGGCGGTGAGGCCGATCGAGTCGGTGCGCGTTTGGAGTCGGAGCCTCGAGAGCGCCGAGCGCTTCGTCGAGCGCGTGCGACCGCATCACGATCTCGACATCGCGGTCGTGAAGACGGCCCGCGAAGCGGTCTCGAACGCGGACATCGTCTGCACGCTGACCGCCGCACGCGAGCCTGTGCTGAAAGGCGCTTGGTTGCCTCCCGGCATTCATGTCAACGGCGTCGGCAGCTGCGTGCCGAGCGCGCGCGAGCTCGACACCGAAGTGATGCGTCGCGCCAAGATCTACTGTGATCGCCGGGAGTCGCTCTTGGCCGAGGCCGGGGACTTCATCATTCCCCTGACGCAGGGGAAGCTCTCGGAGTCGGACCTGATCGGTGAGATCGGCGACGTCCTGCGAGGCAACGTGCCCGGCCGCGAAAGTGACGACGAGGTGACGCTCTTCAAGTCGCTCGGCATCGCGGTCGAGGACCTCGGACCGGCTCGCCTCCTGTTCGAGCGGGCCACCGAGGTCGGCGCCGGGACCTGGGTGGAGATGTGAGCGGGATCGGAGATTCGAGATGAGCCTCGAGGTGCCGATCTCCCTCGCCGAGATCTTCGCCGCGCGCGCTCGGCTGCCCGGTCTCGCCGCGCGCACCCCGCTGATGCGTCTGGACCATGACGGTGAGGCCGAGATCTGGCTCAAGCTGGAGAGCCTCCAGCCGATCGGGTCCTTCAAGATTCGCGGCGCCGGCAACGCGATCCGGAGCGCCGATCGCGCCGCCCTCCGGCGTGGCGTGGTGGTGCCGAGCGCCGGCAACATGGCGCAAGGCGTCGGATACTGCGCGCAGCGGATGGGCTTCGATTGGGCGGCCGTCGTACCCGAGCATGCGCCCGAAGCCAAGCTGAACGCGATCCGGCGGATGAAGGGCGAGGTGTTCGCCGTTCCATTCGAGGAGTGGTGGCAGGTACTGCTGGAGCGATCCTTCCAGGGGCGAGACGGGCTCTTCGTGCATCCCTGCAGCGATCGGGCGGTGATTGCCGGCAACGCGACCATCGGGCTCGAGATCCTCGACGATCTGCCGGACGTCGAGACCATCTTGGTGCCCTGGGGGGGAGGCGGCTTGAGCTGTGGCATCGCCTCCGCCGTCAAGCCGCTCGCCCCGGGCGTCCGTGTCCTCGCCTGCGAGGTCGAGACGGCCGCTCCCCTGACGGCGTCGCTCGCGGCGGGGAAGCCCACGAAGGTCGAGTACACGCCGAGCTTTGTCGACGGTATCGGCGCGGGCGGCTTGCTCGAGGAGATGTGGCCGCTCGCGCGGGACCTGCTCGACGGCAGCATCGTCGTTTCCCTGGAGCGAGTTGCCGATGCTGTCCGGACCTTGGTGACGCGGGCGCGAGTCGTGGCCGAGGGCGCAGGAGCGACATCGGTGGCCGCCGCGCTCGAAGGGCAGGCGGGACGCGGGAAGATCGCGTGCGTGGTGTCGGGAGGCAATCTCGACCCCGCGGTGCTGGCGGCGATCTTGGAGCATCGCCTGCCGTGAGGTGGTCGAGTCACGGATGGCCAGGCGTGGGAGGTGATGATGATTCGTGAGCTGACGGTCGCGGACACCAAAGCGTACTTCGCGCTTCGGCAGGAGAGCCTGCTCGACACGCCACTGGCGTTCGGGTCGTCTCCCGAGGACGACATCGCTTCGACGGTCGAGAAGGCGCGCGAGCTCCTCGGCCGGCAACCACAGACTGTCGTCTTCGGCGCGTGCGATCCGGAGCTGGTGGGCATCGCGGGTGTCTTTCGGTCGACGAAGGTGAAGGCCGTCCACAAGCTGCACGTGTGGGGCGTGTACGTGACGCCGGCTCATCGCGGCTCGGGCCTCGGGCAGAAGCTCCTGCAGACGGTCATCGATTACGCGCGCACCGTTCCGGGTGTCGATTGGCTCCAGCTCGGCGTGAGCGCGTCGACCCCAACGGCGCAGCGACTGTACGAGCGCGTGGGCTTCGTGCGCTGGGGCACCGAGCCCGAGGCGTTGAGCCACGAAGGACGGCGAGCGGACGAGCATTTCATGGCGCTTCGATTGGGCGAGGACGGGTGATGTCGGCGCGCTGGGTCGTCGTGCCGTATCGCGTGGAGTGGCCCGGAATGTTCGAGGACGAGGCCGTGCGGCTGCGCGCGATCTTCGGGAGCGACGCCCGAATCGAGCACGTCGGAAGCACGGCCGTGCCCGGGCTCTCGGCCAAGCCCATCTTGGACATCCTGGTCGGCGTGACGGATCTGAAGCTCGTCGCGCCCCGCGGGCCAGCCTTGGTCGAGCTCGGCTACCACTCCGTGCCCGAGTACGAAGCGGAGCTTCCCGAGCGTCGCTACTTTCGTAAGCCGCTCGAGCGCCCTCGGACCCATCACTTGCACGTCGTGGTCGTGGGAACGCCGTTCTGGAGCGAGCATCTTCTCTTTCGCGATACGCTGCGCCAACGACCCGAGCTCGTGAGGGAGTATGGGCGGCCCAAGCAGCGTTTGGCCGAAGAATGCAGCGCGAAGGCTACACCGAGGGGAAGTCCCCGTTCATCCGAGCGGTCCTCGCAAGGGCATCGAACGAGTCGTGATCGTCCGGAGGGATTCATGCTGTACATGATCGTCGAGCACTTCCGCGGCGGAGATCCGGTGCCGGTGTTCCGTCGCTTTCGCGACCGGGGGCGGCTGGCGCCCGAGGGTCTCCGCTACGTGACGAGCTGGGTCACGGAGGACCTGGCGCATTGCTACCAAGTCATGGAGTGCGACGATCGTGCGCTGCTCGACGAGTGGATCGGGCACTGGCAGGACCTGGTCGAGTTCGAGGTCGTCCCGGTGATGACGTCGGCCGAGGCGGTCGCGAGGGTGTCGGACCGGCCTTCTGCCGGATCATAATATTCTTTCAGGTTTGAGTTTATGGTTCTTTGCGGCTAGTTTAAAGTCTGACTTTAAATTTGCCGAGGTCGTTCGTATGTACCATCACCGCACCGTCGAGCGCCGACTCACTGAAATCTCGGGCGAGTTCCCCGTCGTGCTGTTGACGGGTCCGCGCCAGTCCGGAAAGACGACACTGCTTCGAGAGATGGCGGGCCCGTCCCGTCGTTACGTGACCCTCGACGACCTCACGGCCCGGGCACTGGCGCGGGAGGATCCCAACCTCTTCCTGGCCGAGCATGGGTCGCCCGTCCTGATCGAGGAGATCCAATATGCCCCGGACCTGCTGTCGGCGATCAAGATGCGAGTCGATCGAGCCTCGCCTCCCGGCGCCTACTGGCTGACCGGCTCGCAGCAGTTCCAGATGATGAAGGGGGTGACGGAGACCCTCGCCGGACGCGTGGCGATCCTCGAACTGGTGGGATTCTCGAACCGCGAGCGGCGTGGCGAAGCGTACGACCGAGAGCCATTCTTACCCACTCCAGATCGCCTCGAGGCGCGTGGACTCGTCGGACCTTGCGAGCCTTCGGCTGTGTTCGAGGGGATCTGGCTCGGCTCGTTCCCACCGGTACTGGCGGAGGGCCGGGACCGAGAGGTGTTCCTCAGCTCATACCTTCAAACCTACATTCAGCGCGACGTGCGCGACTTGACGCAGGTTGGAGACCTGGAAGCGTTCACCCGATTCGTGCGGGCCTGCGCTGCCCGCACTGGCCAGCTCCTGAATCTCTCGAACCTGGCGCGGGATGTCGACGTCAGCGTGCCGACGGCCAAGAGCTGGCTTTCCGTGCTCGTCGCCAGCTATCAGGTCTTCCTGATCCAGCCCTATCACTCGAGCCTCACCAAGCGTCTCGTGAAGAGTCCCAAGCTCTACTTCTGGGACAGCGGTCTCTGCTCGTACCTCACCGGTTGGACGTCTTCCGAGGTGTTGGGGTCGGGTGCGATGTCGGGAGCGATCTTCGAGACCTGGGTCGTCGGTGAGATTCTTCGAAGTTGGAAGCACCAGGGGCACACCGCGCCCATCACGTTCTTCCGCGACCGGGAAGGAAACGAGATCGATCTGATCTTCGAGATCGATGGGCGGCTGCACCCGCTCGAGATCAAGAAGGCCGCGACACCGCGACGCGAATGGATCAAGTCCTTTCGAGCGCTCGATCGCTTGTCATTGCCCGTTGGCGAAGGCGGCGTTGTCTGTCTCGCTCCCGAGACCCACGCTCTGGCGGACGGCATGCGTGCGCTGCCCGTGACGAGTCTGTAGTCGCTGCGCTCCTGGGTAGACTCCGGCGCTTTTTCGGTGTCTTCGACGGCGGGTGCGCGAGAAGATGTCGCTTCCCCAGCGGCCGCCGGTGCGCGCCGAGTCTTCGTCATGAGAGCGCCATGTACACGCCCCGCGTTCACGATCCCAGTGATCACGAGATCACGGCCGCCCGAGCCCTGGATGTCGTCGAGGGGAGGACTCTCTCGCCAGCGACGCTGCGCATCGAGGGTGGCCGCATCGCTTCACTGCGTGAAGGCCCGCCCGAGGGGGGCGAGGTGACCGACCTCGGCGACGTCACGCTGCTGCCCGGCTTGCACGACAACCACTGCCACCTGATGCTCAAGCCTGCGGACTTCGACGCCGTCATCTACAAGCGCTCGTCGGCGGCCAAGACGCTCGAGGCGATGGAGTTCGCCTGGGACACCTTGATGGCCGGGTTCACGACCGTCCGCGATCCCGGCGACTGCGATTGGCAGAACGGTCTCGTCGACCTGCGCAACGCGATCGCGGCCGGACGCATCCCCGGGCCGCGGATGCTCGTCGCGCCCCACTACCTCTCGATCACGGGCGGCCACGGCGACGCGAACGACTACGCCTGTGACCTCTGCATGCGTGGCATCGGCAAGATCGTCGATGGCGTCGACGAGATGCGCAAGGCCGTGCGCGAGGAGGTCAAGCTCGGCGCGGACTGGATCAAGATCTTCGCGAGCGGTGGCGTCATCTCGGTCGGCGACGACCCGTCGCGCTCGGCGTACTCCTACGACGAGATTCGGGTCGCGGCCGAGGAGGCACACCGTCTCGGCAAGAAGATCACGGCTCACGCCCATGGCGCCGAGGCCGTGCGCTACTGCGCCGAGGCCGGCTTCGACAGTATCGAGCACTGCACAATGATCGACGACGAAGGCATCGCCGCCATGAAAGCCAAGGGCCTCTACTGCGTGCCGACGCTCTACTGCCTCGACTACATCCAGCGCGAAGAGAACCCGCTCCATGTGCCGCCCGAGATCGTCGAGAAGGCGGCCCGCATGCGATCCTTTCAACGCGAGCGCTTCGCCCAGGTCGTGGCGCACCAGGTACCGGTCGCCTACGGAACCGACATCGGTGTGTTCCCCCACGGCGAGAACTGGCGCGACTTCCCGATCATGATCGAGTGCGGCATGAGCCCGCCCGATGCGATCCGATCCGCGACCATCGCCTCGGCCAAGATGAACGGCATCGACGAGGAGACGGGCTCGCTCAGCGAAGGCAAGTCGGCCGACGTCATCGCGGTCGCCGGTAACCCCCTCGAATCGATCGAGTGCCTGGCCGACGTCCGATTCGTGATGAAAGCCGGGCTCGTCTACTCGAGAGGCTGAGCCAAGAAAGGAGCGGCTGCGAGGCGCGAAAGAGTGCTTCGACGGCGCCGAGGACGAGATTGCTGGGAACGCGGGCGGCCCGCCTGGCGGCCCGCCCGCACCGATGAGACAACTGTGCCGGGAAGAGAATGCTGAGTTGAGCGTCGTCGTCGCGGTGAGTCGGAGCGGAGAACATGGCCCTCACAAGGCTGTGTGCTCGAGCATCCGCCTGATCGCGGGGCAAGGTGTCGAAGGCGATGCCCACCTCGGAGAAACGACTCAGCATCGCTCGCGCGCCGCGAACGATCCGACGTTGCCCAATCTGCGGCAAGTGCACCTCATCGCTTCCGAGCTCCACGCCGAGCTGCAAGGTGCGGGATTCGAGGTGAAGCCGGGCGAGATGGGCGAGAACGTGACGACGTCGGGAATCGATCTGCTGAGGCTGCCCGTCGGCACACGGATGCGGCTAGGCGAAACCGCGATCATCGAGATCACCGGATTGCGCAATCCCTGCCGCCAGCTCGATGGAGTGCAACCGGGGTTGATGGAGGCGACGCTCGATCGAGATGAGGAGGGACGGCTACTCCGAAAGGCGGGCGTGATGGCCATCGTCCTCGCAAGTGGTGAAGTCCGCGCAGGAGACCCGATCGAGATCGAGCGGCCCCCAGAGGCGCATCGCCCCCTCGAACCGGTCTGAGAAGATGGCCGCAGCGCCGCCCCACCAGAGCAACGCACGGAGATCGCCGGGGAGTCGTTCGAATCAGCGAATCCGAGCCACGCACGGCAGTCGTTCGAATCGGAGTCGGTCGAATCAGAGCCACGCACGGCGATCGGCAGTGCTGGTGTCTGGAGTCGACGAGCTTCGAAAGCCGTCGGTCGGGGACCGACGTCGAATGAGTAAGTGGGCCACCAAGACGATCCGCTACCGCGAATCGTCCAGCCGCTCCGATCGGGCGTCGTCGTAGAAGGCGTCGGCGGTCTTCTTCTTCTGATTGAAGATGTCGAGGACGATTCCCGGTCTTCGCACGAAGATCCAGTCGCCGAACTGGTCGAACTTGCGACACGAGGTCGTGAGGTGGTCCTTTCGAATCGTGCCGTCACGCTGTGATCGGCTCCGCCCCAGCTTCTTGAGCCGCTTGGCGAAGTCCACGTCCCCGACACAGACCAGGGGCTCGTCGAAGCCACCGATGGCGTCGAGGTCGGCCTGGTGGCACCAGAACATGCCGGCGCTCACCCGATGTCGGAGCGCGAACGGCAGCACGACCATCACGCTGCAGATGATGCCGAGCGACCAACGCTCGGGAGGGTCCGCACTCCGCCGCCGACGAATCGCCCCGTGTCGAGAGGGCGAACGACCTCCGAGAGCATGTTGTCCGACATCCAGCTATCGGCTTCGATCGTGACGAGGGAGTCCCCTTCGGCCAGCGCTGCTCCCGCATTGCGAATGCGGCTCAGGTTCTTCGCATGCTCGTCAACAATGCGGCCGCCGCCCGCGAGCGCTATCGATTCCGTTTCATCGGTGCAGCGATTGACGACGACGATGTGCTCGACGTTCCCCGTGATCTGACCCACGGCCGATTGCACCGATCGCAGGCACTTGCCGATGAGCTTGCCCTCGTCATGGGCGGGAGTGATCACCGAGATGTCCATCGATCGATGTCTTCGGTGGATCGAGGAGTGGATCGCCGGCCGGCAGGTTCGCAAGATGGCCAGGTGCCTGACAGCGAGCGCTTCCCGTTCGAGAGATCGATGCCGTGAACACTCGAATCTACCGACCCGCCGACTCCGCCGAATGGCAGCGCATGCGGACGGCGCTCTGGCCGGATCAGACTGCCGAGGACATGGAGGACTGGCTCGGTCGGTCGAATGCGCTGGTCCTTGTCGCTGAGCGGGAGAGCGGCTCCGGTCTCTGTGGGTTCGCCGAAGTCGGGACGCGGCCCTGGGTCGAAGGGTGTGCGACTCGTCCCGTCGCGTACCTCGAAGGCTGGTGGGTCGACGGCGACGTGCGTCGCAGTGGCGTCGGAGCGGCGCTGATGCGGGCGGTCGAGTCGTGGGCTCGGGAGCGAGGACTGACCGAGATCGCCTCGGACACCCATCCCGACAATGTCGTCTCCCAGCAGGCGCACCAACGCTTGGGGTTTCGCATCGTCGATCGCGCTGTCGTGATGGCGAAGACGCTTGCGGCGCCTGAAGAGCGTCCGCATTCAACTGAGAGAATAGAGCCCGTCATCCGGCGGCTCGGACGCGAAGAGGCGCCGAAAGCCGTCGAGCTCGCCGAGCAGTTCAAGAGCCGGGCGGTCTCACCGGAACAAGTGAGCGCCGCTCTCGCCGACGATCGCCTCGTGCTGATGACGGCGGAGGTCGACGGCCGGGCCGTCGGGTTCGCGTTGGCGCATGCCTTGCCCCGCTTCGACGGTCGACCCGAGAAGCTGTTCCTCTACGAGATCGAGGTCCGTGCCTCACATCGCCGCCAAGGCATCGGACGAGCATTGATGGAAGCGCTGGCCGCATTCGCGCGGAAGCGCGATCATGCCGAGGTCTTCTGGATCACCCAGCGCTCCAACACCGCGGCGACGGCGCTGTATCGCGCCTGCGGCGCGCACGCGCCCGAGAGCGACGACGTCGTCTTCGAGTGGCCTGTGGCGTGAAGGAGCGACGCGCGCGCAAGAATCATCCCTCACTTCACCCGCAACGGCTTCGCCGTCTCGCCCGTCATCTTCGTCGGTAGCTGCCAGACGCGGCCATCGCGATCGCAGAAGTAGAGTCGGCTCTCCGACTTCTCCAACCCGTGGCCATCGGCCCAGAAGGCATAGAAGTCGGGATGCGCGTCGAGGGGCTGCCGAACGTAGGTGTGATTGCGCGGGCTGTCCTTCGTGAGCTGCTTCACCTGCGTCCACGACTCGCCCTGATCCCGGCTGATCCACATCACGACCTCGCCACCCGCACTGGTCGGCTGCGGACCGGGCTCGGTCGGAGCGATCAAGCGCCAGCGGTCGTCCGCCTCCAGATACATCGCACCGAAGTCGTAGTTGTGGGTCGAGGTCGTGACGTCGCGCACGACCCACTCCGCGCCCGTCCAGTGCGCGGTCTTCCACGTGCGCGGATCGTTCTTGGGTCCGGCCTCGAATCCACCGCTCGTCAGGTACAGGATCACCGGGTGCCCAGCCGGCGTGAACTGCACCGTCTTGAGGTACACGAGTCGCCCATTCGACTGGTACTCGTGCACCAGCGCCGCGTTGTCCTTCACGACGACCGGCAACGTCACGCGCTCGCCGCGCGCGTTCGTCCACGTCTCGCCGCCGTCCCTCGTCTCGAGGTAGTAAAGGTTCGTTCGCGCGTTGAGCCCGACCTCCTGCGGGTGAAAGTTGAACGCCGTGCCGATCTTCTCGCCTCGTTGTCCGCTCACTTGGTAGTGACCGCTTTCGATGGCGGCCAAGAGAACGGACTCGCCCCACGACCGGCCGTCAGAGCTGCGCTGGCAGTAGAGGCGACGACCTCCGCCGTAGCGCGTGTGGAGGAAGCAGAACCCGCCCTCGGGCAGCACCCAGGGCTGCGAGTACGAGAAGTTCGTCTCGGCGACCCGCTCGAAGTGATCGATCGAGTAGGGCTCGGCGCTGCGGCTGATGAAGGCGGGCCGAGCGGTGCCGTGCGCGTTCGAGAAGATCCAGAGGTATCCGTGCGCGTCGATCTGGATCGCCGGGTTGTCGTGCGCGTCCGTGGTCTTCTTGTCGAGCAGCACGGCCGGGCGAGGGACCGTCTTCGTCTCGTGGTCGAAGTAGGAGACGAGATGCAGAAGATTGCCGGCCTCGGAGACACCCCCGAATGTGAAGAAGGTCCTCTTCACCTCGGAGCGGTACACGGCGAAAGGATGGATCTGCTGCGGGTAGGTCGCGAAGCCGCCACTGTACTTGTAGCGGTGCTCGTCCTTGGAAGGCTGGTTGAAGTACCAGATGCCCCGGTACCCATCGGTTCTCGTCAGGTGTCGGCCGGCCGACTCGACGTCTTGGAGCGGCAAGGCGAGGAAGGTGGCGAGTGCGAGGATCGAGGTCATGTCCGTGATCCGAGTCGTGAAATGCGGAATCCGACTCGCCGACCGACACGGCGAGCCGGGCACCATGAGAAGGCATCCGAGTCCTCAGGAAAAGCCCGACGTCGGAGACGTTCGAGCACTGCCGGCGCACCACTGGAGGGGCAGCCACGACCCTCTTGTTCAAAGTTGACGCCGAGCTCTCAATAAGCGGGGCGCTCATTCAACTTTGCTTCATTGCTGAAAGGCCGCGAGCCGCGCCGCGAATCGGCGTCCTCACCGATTCCCTGATGCAACAGTGTGAGGTGGCAGCCTTTGCGGTGGGTCGCCTCGACAGGTTCTCGACTTTCCTTTCTCGGTTCAGAGCACGGCATCGCTCGTGAGTTGACCGGCAAGCGACGTCATCGCATCTTCGCCGACGATGGCTACCTCGCGGTATTGGACGAGGGCACCGAGACGCTCTGACGCGGTTGCTGAAGCTCGGCGCCTGCTGGCGGCACTCCGAGAATCGGCTCGCGTGAACGCGCCGGCTTCACCTCGGCCACGGCGAAGCCTGCGCGGCACTCTCGGACCGTCTCTGGCGGGTTCACTTTTGGTCGGGCGTGGTCTAGACTACCGGCTTTCTCGCTGCCCTCCCGGCCTTTGCGCCTCCCCTGCCGCGCGCGTCCGCGCGGGACCGGCCACGCGCCCTCAATCCCCGGCTTTGGAGTCATCGATCCCATGCAAGAAGTCGTCATCGCGAGCGCCTGCCGCACGGCCATCGGAAGGTTCATGGGTGGGCTGTCCTCGTTTCGAGCGCCGGAGCTGGGCGGCTTTGCGGTCGCCGAGGCCATTCGGCGCGCCGGAATCGCCGCCGAGGCCGTCGACGAGGTGATCCTGGGCTGCGTGCTGCAGGCGGGCCTGGGCCAGAACCCGGCCCGACAAGCCGCCATCGCGGGCGGCGTGCCGGTCGAGCGGGGATCCTTCACGGTCAACAAGGTCTGCGGGTCGGGACTCAAGTCGGTGATGCTGGCCGCCCAGGCGATTCGTGCGGGAGACGCCGACGTGATCGTGGCCGGCGGCATGGAGTCGATGTCGAATACGCCCTACCTGTTGCCGGACGCTCGCCGAGGCAATCGCCTCGGCCATACACAAGTCATCGACGCGATGATTCAGGACGGCCTCTGGGACATCTACAACGACTTCCACATGGGCAAGACCGGCGAGCTGGTGGCCCGGGAGTTCGACATCTCGCGGGAGCGTCAGGATCGCTTCGCGGCCCACAGCCATGAGAAGGCCGTGGCTGCCCAACGCGAGGGCAAGTTTCAGGGCGAGATCTTTTCGGTCGAGGTTCCGCAGCGGAAGGGCGACCCAGTCGTCTTCGAGATCGACGAGGGACCGCGCGCCGACTCGACGCCCGAGGCGCTCGGCCGACTGCGTCCGGCCTTCGACAAGGAAGGCTCGGTGACGGCCGGCAACGCCTCGTCGATCAACGACGGCGCCTCGGCGTTGGTCGTGATGTCGGCGAAGAAGGCGGAGCAGCTCGGCGTGACGCCGATGGCGCGCGTCATCGACTATGCGACCGGCGGCATGAAGCCGGAGTGGGTGATGATGGCCCCCAAGTCCGCGGTCGAGAACCTCGAGCAGAAGTCCTCGCGCAAGACGAGTAGCTACGACCTGATCGAGGTCAACGAAGCGTTCTCGGTCGCCTCGTGCGCCTTGATCGATCAGGTGCCTTTCGACGGGGCCCGCGTCAATGTCAACGGTGGGGCGGTCGCCTTGGGCCACCCGATTGGTGCCAGCGGCGCGCGTATCTTGACCACTCTGCTGTTCGCCATGAAGGACTCGGGCGCCCAGACCGGCCTCGCCACGCTCTGCCTCGGTGGTGGCAACGCGGTCGCTCTGTCGGTCGAGCGTCTCTGAGACGATCTCGACCGTTTTCTCGAAACCTCCGGAAGGACGTGATGAGCCAGATCCAGAAGGTCGCCGTAATCGGTGCCGGTACCATGGGCAACGGCATCGCCCAGGTCTTTGCCCAGCATGGGCACTCCGTGACCTTGGTCGAGGTGAAGCAGGAGTTCTTGGATCGCGGCTTGGCCGCGATCGAGAAGAGCCTCGGCCGCCTGCAGAAGAAGGAGATCCTCACGGCCGATCAGGCGCAGGAGATCCTCGGCCGCGTGCAGCCGACCACCGAGATCGGGGACGTCGCTCCCGTCGATCTCGTGATCGAAGCCATCGTCGAGCGGCGCGACGTGAAGCGAGACCTCTTCGCCAAGCTCGACGAGCTGACGGGCGCCGACACGATTCTGGCGAGCAACACGTCGTCGATCTCGCTGACGGACATCGCGGCCGCGACGAAGCGGTCCGATCGCGTCATCGGGATGCACTTCTTCAATCCGGTGCCGGTGATGAAGCTGGTCGAGGTCATTCGCGGGCAGGACACCTCCGAGGCGACGACCGACGCGATCGTCGAGAAGGCGAAGGCGTTGGGCAAGGTACCGGTGCCGGCCAACGATTTCCCGGGCTTCGTGTCGAACCGAGTCCTGATGCCTCTCATCAACGAAGCGATGTTCGCCTTGATGGAAGGTGTCGCGACCAAAGAGGGCATCGACGAGATCATGAAGCTGGGAATGGGGCATCCGATGGGGCCGATCGCGCTGGCCGACTTCATCGGCCTCGACGTGTGCCTGGCGATCATGGAGGTGCTCCAGCGCGAGCTCGGAGATCCGAAGTATCGGCCTTGCCCGTTGCTGCGGCGATATGTTGCTGCCGGTCACCTCGGTCGCAAGACCGGCCGGGGCTTCTACGACTACTCTGGTTGAGCTGCTCGCCCGTCGAGCCAGGAGATCGCATGGACTTCGAGTTGAGCGCCGAGATTCGCGCCTTACGCGACTCGGTGCGCCAGTTTCTCGATGAGGCGGTGGTGCCCCACATCGAGCGCATGGAAGCGGCGAAGGAGTTCCCGCTCGACGCCATCCGTCAGCTCGGCCGCCTCGGCTTCATGGGCATGACGACGCCCAAGGAGTACTCCGGCCAGGCTTTCGGTAACGTCGCGCTGGCGGTGGTTCTCGAGGAGATCAACCGAGTCTGGGCCTCCCTCGGCGTGACGGTCTCCGTCCACAACTCCCTCGCCTGCTCGCCTCTCGCCAAGTTCGGTAGCGAGGAGCTCAAGCGGAAGTACCTGCCCAAGCTCGCCAGCGGTGAGTGGCTCGGTGCCTACGCGCTGACCGAGCCCGAGGCCGGCTCCGATGCCGCCAATCAGTCGACTCTCGCGACTCGGGACGGCAACGAATACGTGCTCGATGGCGCGAAGATCTGGATCACCAACGGCAGCTACGCGGACCTCTTCACCGTCTTCGCGCGCACCGACAAGAGCCACAAGACGCGTGGGATCTCGGCATTCATGGTCGAGCGCACGACACCGGGGTTCACGGTCGGCAAAGAGGAGCCCAAGCTCGGCATCCACAGCAGCTCGACGGTCGAGATCCAGCTCGAGGGTTGCCGGGTCCCGGTTGCCAACCGTCTCGGCGAAGAGGGCAAGGGCTTCCACATGGCGATGGACACGCTCAACGGCGGTCGCGTCGGCATCGCCAGCCAAGCGCTGGGCATCGCGAGCGCTTGCCTCGAAGCCTCGATCGAGAGGGCTCGAGAGCGCCAAGCCTTCGGGAAGCCGATCTCCGAGTACCAGGCGATTCAGTGGATGGTCGCCGACATGGCGACCGATCTCGACGCCGGCCGGATGCTGACTTATCGAGCCGCGCAGATCCGCGACAACGGGGGGTCGGGTGCCCAGGAAGCGGCCATGGCCAAGCTCTTCGCATCGCGTCTCGCCAATCGCGCCGCCAGCTCCGCGGTCCAGATCTGGGGCAGCGCCGGTGCGCTCGCAGGCTCGCCGGTCGAGCGGTACTTTCGAGACGCTCGGATCACCGAGCTGTACGAAGGCACGACCGAGATCCAGCGCCTCGTGATCGCTCGCCATCTCCTGCGAAGCTAGGACGGTCATGGAAACGATACAGCCGCGGCAGCGTGAGTCGCGACCGGTCTCTTTCTTCATCGCATGGTTCTTGGTGCTGTTGCTGATGCTCAGCGCCGGGCTGAACGTCCTCTTGTTCTTCGTCGCGATCGGCTCGTTTCTCGGGGGCGGTGCGCTGCCGACGGACGGCATGGTCGAGGTCGCGATCTCGGGGTCGGGGTCGAAGAAGCTGCTCTTGCTGCGCGTCGAAGGCGTCATTCAGCAAGGCTCGATCTCGCCCTGGGGGACACCGACGCCGGACACGGTCGAGAAGGTTCGAAGATCTCTCGACCGCGCTCGCCACGACGACGACATCGCCGGAGTCTTGCTGCAGGTCAACTCGCCCGGTGGCGGCGTCACGGCCAGTGATCTGATCTACGATCTCATCCGCCAGTACAAGGCCGACACGGGGTATCCGGTCGTCGCCCACTTCGGTGACTTGGCGGCTTCGGGCGGATACTACATCTCGATGGCGGCGGATCGCATCGTGGCCCATCCGACGTCGACCACGGGCAGCATCGGCGTGATCGTGTCGATCCTCAACTTGGCCGGGCTGCTGGAGCGATACGACGTCGAGGAGATCCAGATCACACCGGGCGACACCCCGCTCAAGGGCATGGGCTCTCCGATGTCGCCGATGAAGCCGGAGGAGCGTGCGGTGCTGCAGAGCTTGGTCGAGGACATGTACCGGCGTTTCGTCGACCTGGTCGTCCTCGGTCGCCCGGGCCTCGAGCGACCGGCGGTCGAGAAGCTGGCGGACGGGAGCATCTACAGCGCCGACCGCGCGCTCGAGAACGGTCTGGTCGATCAGATCGGCTACCGCCGGGACGCCTTGCAAACCTTGCTCGACAGCGCCAAACTCGGCCAGGCGAAGCTGATCGAGTATCGGCCGCAGCCGACCTTCTTGGACATGATGTTCTCACGCGTGCAGACGCCCTCGAAGCTCGAGATTCAGGTCGGTCCCGAGATCGGGGCGAGCGAGGGGCCGATGTTGCAGTATCTCTGGAATGGTTGGCGTCGCTGAGTCGAGTGATCGACCGGCGCGACGTGGAGGAATGCATCCCGTGTGGCGATTCAATGATGAGCAGCAGATGCTGCGGGACACGGTCCAGCAGCTCGCCCGCGAAGAGCTCGCGCCGCGAGCGGCCGAGCTCGACTCCGCGCACGCGTTCCCGAGCGACTGGTTCGCGGCATGGGGCGAGCTTGGGCTCTTCGGGATGACCGTGCCCGAGGAGCTCGGGGGCGCCGGTTTGGGAGACCTCGCGGCGGTGCTCGCGGTCGAGGAGCTCGCTCGAGGCTGCGCAGCCAGCGCCAGCGTTCTCGCCACCCACCTCTTTCAGGTCGTTCCCGCGGTCGTCCGCTTCGGGAGCGAGGATCTGCAGGCCGAGCTGCTCGAGAACCTCGCGACCGGCGCCGCCATCGGTGCGGTCGCTTGGAGTGAGAAGCAGGCCGGTTGCGATCTGGCCGCGCTCGAGTCGAGGGCGGTGTCCGACGGCGATGGCTGGAAGCTCGAGGGCGCGAAGACCTCGGTCGCCGGAGCGGGCGTGGCGCAACATCTCTTGGTGGCGGCCCATACGAGCAGCGAGCGCAGGCTCGAGTCGGTCGGGCTCTTCGTCGTCGACTGCGACGGCTCGGGAGTCAGCGTGGACGGATCGCCGGTGAGCCTGGGCCTGCGGGCGGCGGGTGCGGCGACGGTCACCTTCCGAGGAGCAACGGTCGAAGGCTCGCGCCGTTTGGGAGAGGCCTCCGCGATTCATGCGCCGATCCCGGCCTTGAGGGCGAGCACGGATCTCGGAGCCGCGGCCCTTGCCTTGGGCATCGCTCAAGCGTCTCTCGATCAAGCGATCGACTACGCCAAGACGCGGAAGACTTTCAACGTTCCGATCGCCGAGCATCAGGCCATCTCTTTCAAGATCGCGAACATGGCGACTGACGTCCGCGCCGCGCGAGCACTCGTGTACGAGACCGCGTCGAGCCTCGAGACGGTCGGGGGACATGACGGGGCGGCAGCGTCGGCGAAGCTCTTCGCGACCGAAGCAGCCGAGCGCTGCGCATTCGAGGCGCTTCAGATCTTCGGCGGCTATGGATACAGCCAGGAGTATCCCGTCGAGCGCCTCTATCGAGACGCCCGAATGGGCACTCTGAACGACGGCACGAGTGAGATGCAACGGATCGCGATCGCGGCCTCGACCTTGGGCGCATGAGGCGCGGGCACTCGTGACAGCGACGCTCTCCATCGGTCGATTCCGAATCCACGCTATGAACGACGGGCACTTTCGCCTCGACGGCGGTGCCATGTTCGGCATCGTGCCCAAGTCGCAATGGGCGTCTCGCGTCCATGTGGACGAGGAGAACCGAATCCCGCTCGCGCTGCGGTGCTTCCTGATCGAGGACGGCGATCGCCGCATCCTGTTGGAAGGAGGCATGGGCGAGGTGCTCGGTGCAGCGGGAGCGAAGCACTTCGCGCTGGAGCGGAGCGGCGGTCTCGAGGCGCGTCTGGCCGAGCTCGGAGTGGCGCCCGGAGACATCGATGCCGTCGTGCTGACGCATCTGCATTGGGATCACATGGGCGCGCTGGTCCAGCCGGACGGCCGAGGCTTTCGGCCCCAGTTTCCGGATTCCGAGCTGATCGTTCCCGAGAGCGCTTGGAAGGAGGCTCTCGCCCCGAGCCGGCGCGCCGCGCCGAGCTACGTGAGGTCGGCGGTCGAGAGCCTTCGCGGCATGAGCGAGGTGACGCTCGTAGCGGACGACGCGAAGATCGCGCCCGGCCTCTCCTTTGCCTGGACCGGCGGGCACACCCACCATCACGTCCTGGTTCGCATCGAGGACGCGCAGGAGACGGCGGTCTTCTGGGCGGACCTCATTCCGACGGCGGCTCACGTCCATCCGCGTTGGGTCATGGCCTACGACGTCGATCCGATTCGATCCGTCGAGGCGAAGGAAGATCTCGTGGCACAGTCGGCGGCCGCGGGATGGTGGGCACTCCTGTATCACGATCCCGATCATGCTTGGGGACGCATCGTTCAGACCGAGAGCGGTCGCTACGGCTTCGAAGCGTCATGACTCGATCGAAGTCGAGACGAGCCCTTCGATGAGCGAGCGGAAGGTCCCGCCCGGGCAGCTGCCGACTACCTAACGATCCCGGCTGAAGCCGGCGGTCCAAGGATTGGGGTGGTCGCGCTAGGCCGGACTCCGTCCGCGCGTTGGCCGAGCCCTACTCGTCTTCCGACTTGTCGCCTTTGGTCTCGAGCTTGGCGACGCGGGTCGCGAGATCGCGAAGCTTCTCGAGGAAGCTCGGAAGTCGGGCGATCTCGGCAAAGTAGCGGCGCGCTTGGCGGTGGGGACGGGCCGGATAACCCGAAACGACCTCGCCGCTGGGCACCGAGCGCGTGACTCCGGCTTGTGCGCCGACGTTCGCCTTGTCGCCGATTCGAATGTGCCCGACCAGCCCCGCTTGGCCACCGATGGTGACCTCACGCCCGATCGTGGTGCTACCGGAGATGCCGACCTGCGCGCACAGGATCGAGCCTTCGTCGACGACGACGTTGTGTCCGATCTGCACCAGGTTGTCGATCTTGGCGTGGGCGCCGATTCGCGTCACACCCGTGGCGGCTCGATCGATGCAGACGTTGGCGCCGATCTCCACGTCGTCCTCGATCAAGACGTGTCCGATCTGCGGAACCTTCTGGATGCCTTCGGAGGAGCGGATGAAGCCAAAGCCGTCGCTACCGATCACGGCACCGGCTTGAATGATGACTCGGTCGCCGATGACCGAGCGCTCGCGAATCACCACCCGCGGGTGGATCGTCACGCCGGCGCCGAGACGGCTTCCACGGAGCACGATCGCTCCCGGAAGGAGGCAGCTCCCCGGACCGATCTCGACGCCGTCCTCGACGACCGAATTGGCGCCGACGTACACGTCGCTGGCCAGCCGCGCGGTTGTCGAGATGACGGCGCTGGGGTGACGCTCACCGGGAGGGTAGACCGTCTTCAGATCTTCCTCGAAGAGCTGGACGGCTTGCGCGAAAGCGACCTGGGGATTGTCAACCACGATCGCCGGCATTGTGACCGCGACGCCTTCACCCAAGATCACGGCCGAAGCCTTGGTCTCCTGGAGGTAAGGAGCGTAGTCCTCACGATGAAGGAAGGTCAGCTCACCGTCCTGCGCTTCTTGGATCCCCGAGACTCCACGAATGGCGACCTCGCCATTGCCGAGCACTCGTCCACCGATCTGGTCTGCGATGAAGGCTAGCGTGTAGGTGGGCATTCCGGTCCTTTCCCGACGGAGCCGGACCGAAAGCGAAAGGGCTCGGAGACCGGGAGCGTTGGCTCCCCACCGACCGACCCGCACTCCCGGCCGCGGTTCGTTGGTGGATTCTAGGCAGCGCCGGGAAAGGGCGTCAAGCCTGCAGACGGCTGGCCATTTGCCAGAAAGGGAGTTACGGCCATGCTGGCGGCTGTCGAAGCCCTTCGAGGCCGGCTGGGGGACGCCGCCGCAATGGTCGTCGCGAAGGCCTCGAGAGGCGATCAACCTCCGAAGAGATCGTCGCCGATCGCTTGAACTCCGGCCACGATCGAGTCGAGCCAGCGTCGGCCGACGCTCTTGTCCGACTCGTCCCAAGACTGCACCCAACTCACGAAAGACTCTCGCCGATCCGAAAGGCGGACTGCGAGGAGCTCCCGAAAGGACGCGTGAAGTACCGGGTCTCCGAGGGTCGCACCTTCGATGGCCGGACCGAGGTTTCGGGATTGGTCGACGAGCTTCTCGACCAGCGCGTGCTCGGGATGTCGAGACCGGGCGAGGAGTGGCTCCAGGTTGCTCGCCAGTCCGGTGAGCGCCTTCAGACGCGCCGTCTTGCCCGAGGCAAGGGCGAGGAGCGCCTCGTCGTAGAGCATTCCGTGCTCGGCGTCTCCCTCGGCCCAACGTAATCGCGCCTCACGATACCAATGATCGAGGGCGACGAGATTCCCGACGTACCGCAGGTTGGCGGCGAGCTTCTTCTGGAGTGATCCAATCGCATAGGGATCGAACTCGCGGATCTGAGGCGTGATCGTTTCGCCGACGATGAGCTGCCCGCCGGCGTAGTTTCGTCGGTAGACGAAGCCGGCGGCGAGGACGGAGCCGAAGCCGATCGCGCGCGGGCCGACGAGCCCGCCTTGGCCGCCGAGGAAGATGCGGGGCTGGTCGAGAAACACGCCCCGCGGCACGTCCCCGAGGAGGGAAGCCGTCGCCTTGTCGCCCTTCTTTCCCCAGGGGGTGAAGTTGAAATGGATGTACGAAGAGCCAACTTCACTGTGGTCTTGGCGTGAGGTGCCACCGGCCATGAACACGTCGCAGAAGTTGATCAAGCTTCCGGTCGTGACGAACGGCATCAGGATCGTCTGCTTGAAGCCGACGGTATGGGCGCCGCTGGCTTCCTCCTCGAGCAACGTGCCTTCGCGCACCTGAGCGCCCGATCCGAGCGAGGCTCCATCGAGGAGCACGGCCTCGCGGAGGTACCCTCCAGCGACCTGCACCTTCGGCCCGAGCACGGCGTTCTCGAGGGTGACCGGCGCCTCGCGCCCGATCTCCGAGTCGCGGCCGAGTGCCGTGCGCGTACCGCGCAAGCGGCAGCCTGCGTGGATCGTGGAGCCGCACGCGATGCGATCGATGGAGACGTCGTCGTCGATCGAGACCGAATCGGGATGGGGCAGATGCACACCCCGCTTCATCAGGATGCGCACGGAGTCGGAAGGCATCAGCTCACTCCTGGCGGGGCGTCGGGTTGATCTCGGGGAGCCGGTCCCCTTCGCCGGTGGTCATGGCTTCGAGCCGCTTGATGCGATCCAGCTCGCCCAAGGCGATCAGGATGTCTCCGGTCTCGATGACGCTCTCGGCCTTGAGGTTGTAGCGGAGCTCACCCGAGGGCTTCTTGATAGCGACGATCATCACGTCGAGGTTCTGCCGAATCTGGCTCTCGAGGATCGTCTTTCCGGCCAGCGGGCTGTCGGGGGAGATCATGAGCTCCTCGAGGCGCAGCTCGAAGTTGTGCTGACCGGTGGTGATGTCGATGAAGTCGACGACCGCCGGGCGCAGGATCGCCTGTGCAATGCGGCGAGCGCCGAGAAAGGCGGGCGTGACGATGCGATCGGCGCCTGCCCGGCGGAGCTTGATCTCGGTCGCCTCTTCGTTGGCGCGAGCGATGATGAAGATCTGCGGGTTGAGCTCCCGGGCCGAAAGCGCGATGAAGACGTTGTGCGTGTCCTCGGGCAAGACCGTCGACAGCGCACGCGCCGTCCGAATCCCGCACGCGAGGAGCGTCTCGTCCTCAGTCGCGTCGCCTTGATAGGCGAGGAAGCCCAGCTCGTGCGCGCGGCGACAACGCTCTTCGTCGAGCTCGATGACGCAGAAGCGGACACCGCTGGCTTCCAGCTCGGTGCACACGTTCTGCCCGACGCGGCCGAAGCCACACACGATGATGTGACCGTTGAGCTCGCGGATGCGGCGTTCCAACTTGAACCTCCCGAACGCTTCCTGGAGCTTGCCTTCCACGATCGCTTGGGCCACCTGCGTCGCGCCGTAGGCGAGCAAGCCGACGCCGACGAAGATCAACAGGACTGTAAAGAGCCGACCGAGCGGTGTCAGCTCGCTGACTTCGCCGAAGCCGACCGTCGACAGCGTGATCACCGTCATGTAGAGGGCGTCGATGAAGTTGTAGCCCTCGATCAGGACGTAGCCCAGGACGCCCACGCCGAGCAGCGTCACGGTGGCGACCGTCACGCCGAGGATCCGCCTAAGGTACATCGCCCCTCCTGCTCGGCCCTCTCGCTACCGGCGACTGTCGAGGAAACCCTGGAGGATGATCTGCGCCGAGATCACATCCAACTTGCCCTTTCGCCGGCTCGCCTTGACGCCCTTCTCCTTGAGAATGCGGTGCGCGAGGGCGCTGGTGAGTCGCTCGTCGAACTCGTGGACTGGCAGCGAGAACCGTTCACGCAGGCGCTCGGCGAACGCGAGTACGATCTCGGCGATCGGGCCGATCGTGCCGTCCATGTTCTGAGGCAGGCCGATCACGATCTCCGTGATCTCGCGCTCCTCGAGGACGGGGCCGATCTTCGTCAAGGCTTCGTCGTCGGAGCGCACCTCGAGCAATCCCACCGGCTGGGCTGTGATCCCCAGGCCGTCGCTGACTGCGAGTCCGATCCGGCGCTTGCCGTAGTCGATGGCGAGGAGACGAGACACGAAAGCTCCGTGAGCGCATTCAAAAACGAGGGGTCCTTCGACGTTCGCGCGCCGGGCTGGCGAAGGGCACCTTGCGGGGTCGTTGCTCGGTACGAACGATCGAGGTCACATTGTCCACCAAGGACGAGTAGGTCGTCGTCGGGGCCGAGATCATACCATGGATCCGAAAGGACCCGACGCTGCCACCGAGGATGCCTCCCAGCAGCTGAAACAGCTGCATGATGATAGGAAGGCGAATGGGCGATTGGGCGGCCGGTCGAAGCCGCACGTCGAGCACTCCATCGAAGCGCAGCGAGCCCTGTCCCGAGACGTCGAGCACCGGACTCTGAAAGGCCAAGCGCTCGATCGAGAGCTCGCGGTCTCGAATCGCGAACGCCAGCTGACCGGTCCGGAATGCCGGCGGCACCACCGGGATCAAGCCGCCGAGCAACCGAGACATCTCCGCCAAGACCGGGAAGTCCCAGATCTTGCCCTCGAAGATCTCGACCGTCCCTTGACCCGTCAAGCCGTCGAGCGTCCCGTCGGTGCTGTCGAAGTCGAGCTGGCCCTGGAGTGTCCCGAAGATGTTCCGCTCGGCTGCGATCCGGTCTCCCACCAGCTGGCGAAGGCTCGTTCCGGCCGCCACGATCCTGCCCCGGTATCCACCGTTGAAGTCGTAGCTGATCGTGTCCGGTATCGCCTCCAGGCGTCCCGAGTACAAAGAGCCCTCGAGCGTTTGCACCTTGAGCCGTCGGTCGTCGAACTGGAATCGGGCTCGCAGCTCGGACAGGCGCTCGCCCAGCACGTCGATCTGCGCATCCCGCAGCTCACCTTGGGTGACGAAGCGCCCCTGCGCGTCTCGCGCGCGGGTCAGCAACAGGCGTCCCGACCAGTTGTCGACCGGAAAGCCGATGCTCCCGTTCCAGCGTCGCAGGTCCAAGGTCGCTCCGAAGGTCGCCTCCGTCGCTCCTTCGGCACTGATCTGGGCGTGAAAGTTCCGGAGTTCGAAGTCGAAGTCGCCGCTGTCGGTGTCCACGAAATCGAGGGCTTGTCGCAGCTTCGGTGGCAGCGTCTCGAGGAGATTCTCATCGAAGGGGAGGCCCTCGCCACGCAGTCGACCCGTCAGGTTGCCCGGCTCCTCGAAGGTCAGTCGAATCTCGGGACAGCGGACGATACCGCCGGCCACGTCTGCTTGGAGGTCCCAGCCGATCAGCTTCTCTCCATCGATCTCGAAGTGGCCCTCGAACTGCTCGAGGCGGCGCTGGTTCGGACCGAGCGAGAACGAGCCGCGCTTCAACCAAAACTCGGCATTCGGCTGGAGCTGCTCCGGGTTCGCCGGGCCGCGAAGCGTCACGGTCGCATCGAGAAGACCCCGAGGTGCATGGATCAGGTCGAGGAAGGCGGCGCCGCTTTCGTTGAGCCCCCGCACCGCGTTCAAGAGCTCGTAGTCCAGGACGACCTCGTCCGCCTCGATGGTGAGATCGACCAATGGGACCTCGGTCCCCTCCGGCTGGATCAGCGTTCCATTGGCCGTGACCAGACCCTGCGCAGGTCGGCCGCGGAGGTCGTTCACCTCGATGCGCAACCCGGCCGGCTGCAGGTTGACCTCGATCTGACCTCCCTCGAGGCGCAATGTGGTCGGGAACACGTCGTAGAGCAGCTCGCCACCTTTCAACTTCGCTCCGCAGTCGAAGAAGAAGTCGTCGGTGCCCGCCGGCTGATGACCCCGGAAATCGATGTCGGCGGTCAAGGCCTCTCGATCGCGTGGGTTAAAGTCGCCCCAGTAGTCGGCGATCAGGGGACGCTCGAAGATCAACGCATCCCGGAGCGTCCAGTCGAAGGCGATGTCCTCCCCGCGAATCCAGAGGCGCAGGTCTTCCCCTTCGTCGTTGGACACCAGGTCACCGTCGATGATCACGCGATTGGACCCGTTGCGCCCGCGGATGTCGCGCCAGACGACCACCGAGCCGAGGATGTCGACTCGGCCCGAGAGGTGAGTCAGAGGATACGGCACCGCGGAGTAGGTCGCCGACCCGTTCGTGAGCTCGATGGTGGCGAACTCGACGCTGTCACGTCCGGGATCTTGCACCGACCGATAACCTCCACCGCCTTCACCGCTGGGCGACAGGCGATCCCAGAGCTCCGTGAGGCCAAACGCCTGCTCGACGGTGGCGCGGAGCGTCTCGTCGATCGTCAGCTCGGTTGCCTCGATCGTCAGATTCAGGACGTCCGACTCCGGTGTGACGACGAGTGAGCCGAAGGCGTGCGCGATTCCGGTTCCGGCCTTCGCTTCGATGTCCTGGAAGAGGACGCGCACGTTGTCGAAGCCCGGGCCGACCTTGACGATCTTGACCTCACCGTCGAGGTCTTCGGCCGGGTACGGGAATCCGGCTTCGCGGCCCATCGACTCGGTATAGACGCCGCGGTAGGCCATGCGCCCCCCGCGCACGACGGCTCGCGCTTGGGCGGAGAGATTGGCGGCGAGGTCCGTCGGTCGCGGGTCGACCGGGATCTGCAGCTCGATATCGACCCGCCCGCCCGAGGGGTTGGCGATCGGCCAGATGTCGGGACCGAGCGCCTCCGTCACGGCTCGCTTGAGAAGCGCGTCGAGCTGGAGGTCCTCGAGCGTGAGCAGGAGTGCGAGTGAGTCGGGGTCGGCCAGCTGAAGCCACGCCCCTTGACCGCGGACCTGTCCAGTTCCGATCGTCCCGTCGAGGCGATCCAGCATCAAGCCTTCTCGCCAGTCGAACCGAGCGACCAGCTCGAGATCCGTGACGGGGTAAGGGAAGACCGACGGGAGCGCCTGGACGCCGCTCAGCCGCAGCTCGGCCTGACGCACGGGGCCCAGGCGACCGGGCACGCCACCGGCGCCGAGGTGGAGCTCCGCCTGAGCGTCGACACGTCCGCGCAGTGAGTGCCCTGCCAGGAGCTCTGGCCAAGCACCTTCCACCAGCAGGGACTCGGCGAGGTCGAGCCCACGGGCGCGAGCCTGCAATGGCTCCCGTGTGCGCAGCTCGGGCTCGCCCTTTTCGTCGCGCACGAACTCGAGCTCGCCGGTTGCCCGGAGATCACCGCCGAGGAGGGCGACCCAGGCGGAGATCCGAGCGCGATGCGCGCCAGCCGGGCGACACAGCGCGGTCACGTCGTCCAGCGTGCAGGCCGAGATGTCGGGATCGTCGGGGTCGCCGATCGTGACGGTCACGACACCGTGGCGCAAGGTGATCTCGGGAAGCTCGGGCAGCTCGTTGCTCGGCTCGCTCGACTCGAAGGCCTCGATGAGGCGGTCGAAGTTCGTTCCGCCGTCGGCATCGATCTGCAAGTGAATCGTCGGCTGCACGAGGTCGACGGACGCGATGGGCAGCGCCCCGGTGACGGCGCCGGTCCAATCGACCTCGAGTCGACATCGCTCGACCGTGAGAATCGTGAGGGGGCCCTTCGCGTCGGGAGCGATCAGCTCGAGGTCGCGGATCTCGATCGTGCCGCTGGGCACGACCTCGAGGTCACACCGCCGTAGCTGATAGCCCTCGGGGAGGCGCGCTCGAATCTCGTCGAGCACGAAGCGCTCCAGGTGCCCGCTCCGGTTCCAGCCGAGCAGACCGATCCAGAGTCCGGCACCCAGGAGTGCGATCGCACCGAGCAGCCATCGGACGAGCTTGCGAATCTTCACACGGCGCCTTCTTCGGCCCTTTCGGTTCGGAGGCTCGCGTCATCGGGCGAGGAGTCATCGAGCGGGACGGGCCAGGTCGATTCCCGCGTCTTGTAGTCTCGCTGCACTCGCTTGCCGATGGAACACAAGACTTCGTAGGGGATCGTGTGGGCGGCGGCTGCCACTTCGGTGGCGGTGATGCGATGAGTGCCGTCCTGACCGATCAGCGTGACCGCGTCGCCCGGTTGAACACCAGGAAGATCGGTGACGTCGACGGTCGTGTAGTCCATCGAGATCGCGCCGACGATCGGTGCCTCTCGGCCGCGCACGAGGACGCGTCCGACGTTGCTCAAGCCGAAGGGAAGACCGTCGTTGTAACCGACGGGCAGCGTGGCGAGCCGAGTGGGGCGCGAGGTGACGAAGCGGCGGTGGTACCCGACCGGCGAAGCCTCGGGGACGTCCTTGAGGAAGATGATCTGCGTTCGGAACTCGAGAGCGGGTCGAAGCGGGTGCCGCGACGAGGTCTCACCGGGGAGGAGCCCGAACAAAGCCAGGCCGGGGCGGACGAGGTCATACTCGACTCCGGCCTCCGCGAAGACCGCGGCGCTGCTCGAAACGTGCTTCACGGGCACAGAGATCCCTTCGGCCGCGAGCGTGAGCACGGTCTCTCGGAAGCGGCGGAGCTGCTCCTCGGTGAAGTCGTCGATGACGTCGGTGACGGAGGACAGATGCGTGTAGAGGCCCTCCAGATGGAGGATTCTCTGCCGGGCGATCTCGCGAGCCAGCTCGAGAGCCTTCGCCGGCCCGACACCCAGTCGACCCATTCCGGTGTCGACGTTGAGATGCACGCGAACGCGGCGATGCTGGCGATGCCCTTCTTCGGCCAGGTGCCGGATGCGCTCGCTCGAATGAATACTGGTGGCGATGTCGTAAGCGACGACGCGGCCGATCTCGCCTTCGACGATCGCACCCAGGATCAGGAGCGGAACGCCGATGCCGGCGCGTCGCAGCTCGAGCGCTTCCCGGGAATCGCCGACGCCGATCATGTCGATGCCGGATCGGACGAGCTGCCAGGCGACCGGGATGGCGCCGTGCCCGTAGGCGTCTGCCTTGAGCACCCCCATGACTCGAACGCCCGGCGGCAGCTGGTTCCGAATCGTCTCGAGATTGACCGAGATCGCTTCGAGATCGATCTCACACCACGCCCGATGAGGTCGCACGCCCGCCGCCCTCGCCTGATGACCGCCCGGTCAGGTTTCCGTCTTGCGGTGCACCCCTCCCCAGGGATGTCGCAACGGCTGGTCATCATAAGCGCAGCCGCCCGCAGCGTCCATTGCGGGGAGCGCCTCGACCGTGAGCGGCGAGTCCCGCGGGGAGGGGAAGTCGCAGTGGCGTGGGTTTCGCCCTTCTCCCGGCGGCTGGTGGGTTTTCCCCGATTCTGATATGTTCCGGTCGTGGCGGTCGGAGCGGGACGTCGGCTGCCGTCTCAGGCCCGGTCGACTGGGCGCCTTGGGCGCTGTCTCGTCCCCGTGGACTCCCGCTTGAAACCGATCTGACCCGGAACGCGATTCGTCACGGATCGCCGCCGTTCGCACATGACCCAGCCCCAGAACTCTTCCCCTCGCGTTTTTGGCACCGACGGAATTCGTGGAGTGGCCAACACGGGGCTCCTCGAGCCCGAGTCCTTGCTGCATCTCGCGAGCGTGCTCGGCGGATTGCTGCGTGAACGCCACATCGGTGCCGAGCACTCGCGGGTCTTGATCGGCCACGATGGGCGACTCTCCTGGAGCCTGATCCAGGGAGCTCTCATGGCCGGATTCAATGCCGTCGGCGTGGACGTGACGTCGATCGGCCTGGTACCGACCCCGGTCCTGGCGTTCCTGACTCGGCGCCAGCCGTGCGATCTCGGCATCATGATCTCGGCCTCGCACAATCCGATGCAGGACAATGGCGTCAAGCTGTTCGTCGCCTCGGGTGCGAAGCTCCCGGACGAGCTGGAGCGCGAGGTCGAAGCCCGGTTGGCGGATCGAGGCGAGGCGTGCGAGCGGCTGACGGGGTCCGATGTCGGTCAGTTCCGCGAAGATCCGCTCTTGACGCTCGAGTACGTGGAGCACTTGCGACGCCAAGCCTTCAAGGACCTCGACCTGTCGGGGCTCCGGATCGTCGTGGACTGCGCCAACGGAGGAGCTTCCCTGGTGGCTCCGCAGGTGCTCGCCGCCTTCGGCGCCGACGTGATCGCGGTCAACCATCACCCCTCAGGCACGAACATCAACGAGGGCTGTGGGGCGCTTCATCCCGACCGCATCTCGAAGATCGTGCTACGCGAGAAGGCGGACATCGGGTTGACGCTCGATGGCGACGGGGATCGCGCGATCCTCGTTGACGATCAGGGACAAGTACGCTCCGGGGACGCGATCCTCGCCATCGTCGCTCGACACCTCGAGTCCCACGGATGCCTCGCACATCAGACCGTGGTCGCGACCGTCATGAGCAACATCGGCCTCGAGCTCTTCCTCGATCGACTCGGGATTCGAATGCTGCGGACACCGGTCGGCGACCGCTTCGTCGCCGCCGAGCTCCGCCAGCACGGTTACTCGATCGGCGGCGAGCAGTCGGGCCACGTCATCTTCGGCTCCGATCACGACTACAACGGTGATGGCCTCTATACGGGCCTTCGCGTCTTGTCGATCCTCGCCGAGCAGAAGAAGTCCCTGAGCGAGCTCTTGGAAGACTTCCGGCTCTATCCGCAGACGATCAAGAACTTCCCGGTCGACGCGAAGCCGCCGCTCGAGCAGCTCCCGACCGTGCAGGCGGCGGTTCAAGAGGCCGAGGAGGTTCTGCAAGGGAAGGGTCGAGTCCTGCTGCGCTACTCGGGTACCGAGGCGCTGGCGCGCGTCATGATCGAAGGCCTCGAGCAGTCGCAGATCGAAGCCCTCGCCGAGCAGATCGGTCAACGAGTGGTCTCGGCCATCGCCGCGCACACCCCGAGCTGAGGCGAACGTCGTGAGCCGGATCGTCGCCCTCGAGACCAGTGGCCCGGTGGGAAGCGTCGCGGTGGCGGGCCCGGACCTCGAGGTCGTCGAGCGGGTGTTCGAGCGCGGTCAGCGCCACGCCCGAGACCTCGTGCCCGCTCTGCAGGAGCTCTGCCAAGCGGCCGGCTGGACACCGCACGAGATCGAGGCGGTCGTCGTCGACGTGGGACCGGGCTCCTACACGGGAGTGCGCGTGGCAATCGCGGCGGCGCGCACACTGGCGTTCGCGGTCGACGCCGCGCTGATCGGTGTCGACTCGTTGGCGGTCTTGGCCGAGGGGCTCGGTGATGACCGTCATCCGTTGGCCGTCTTGCTCGATGCTCGGCGCGGGCAGGCCTACTGGGATCTGTTCGAGCCCGATGCGGCCGGTGGGCTCCGCCGTCGATTCGGTCCAGGGATCGCGACGCCCGAGATGATCCAGACCCGGCTCCCCACCGGCTGTCGGCTGCTCGGCTCGGGCCTCACGGCCCATGGCTCGGCTTTCGACGCGGGACGCTTCCAGCCGATCACCGAGGAGGCCTCCTGGATCCCGAGGGCGAGCACACTGCTCGAGATCGGTCGTCGAGCGGCCCAGGCTGGAGGGCTTCCCGATGCGAGCTCCGTGAGCCCGATCTACCTGCGTCCGTCCGAGGCCGAGCTTCTGTGGGAAGAGCGGCACGGGCCGGGATGAGATCGCCTCATTTCTTCTCGGCTTCCCAGAGCAGGGCATTCTCGCCGAGTCGCACGCGCCGGTAGGCCGAGAGCAGCTCGGGTGCCGAGACGCTGGTGCTGTTCTCGTCGAAGACGAGGTTCACGCGGAGCCGGCTCTCGGCGAGGTTCTCGAGCTCCGAGGCATCGACGTAGAGGAGGTAGCTCTGGATGAATCGGCGGAGCACCTCCAAGTCTTCGGTCCGCAGTCGAAGCCGCTCGGCGAGGACGCGTGGGACGTCGACCTGGAGAGATCGGGTGGCGGGCTCGGGTTGGAGCTCGACGCGCGCGTTGCTGGGAGGATCCTTGATCATGACGTCGGCGGCCGAGATGGGGATCGTAATCCGAACCAGCTCGTCCTGGACCTGGAGTTCGGCCTCGATGAGGACGTTTCCGACGTTGAGGCCGTAGGCGTCGAGCCAGTCGGCGAAGCGGAGAGTGCGCGTCTCGTTGGATCGGAGCTCGCTGAGGTCGAGCGGGGCGAACAGCGAGCCATGCTCGGCGACGAGCTCCTCGAGGCGAGAGACGTACGTCACGGGACCGGAGAGGGTGACCTCGGTGGGCTTGAATCGGGTGGCTTCCCGGAGCCATTGAAAGCCGGTCGGCGCCGGCACGGCCGGTTCTCCGAGGAGCTCGGGTCGGAGTCGGACGGGATGGTCCTTGATGCGGCCCACGCGGACGCGGAGGCTCGCGTAGTTGGTCTCGATGTCGAGGTCGCGGAAGCTGCCGGCCGAGCGGATGACCTCCACCAGATCGAGATTGAGATCGGTCGCGCCGCTGCGGAGGTCGACGCCCGAGAGGTTGATGGTGTAGGACCAGGCCACTTGCTGCACGCCGCGCGTCTTGGGGAGCGAGCGGCTGGGTCCGCTGAGGAGCACGTTGACGACGTCGGCTTCGACGGTCCCGGCATTGGCTTCCAGGATGACGAAGTCCCGCGGAACGACGAGCCGCAAGCGGCTCTCCCCGCCGACATCCGCGACGCGGCCCAGCACCCCGGAGATGTGGAGGTCGAGGCGCTGCTCACCCGAGATGTCGCGATCGATCTGGATGTAAAGTGCGAAGGCGAGTAGGAGCGCGATGATCTTCCGCCAAGGGTCACCGATGATCCAGAGCAGGACCCGGATCGGCCAGGGACGTGGAGTCTCCTTGCGCTTCTTCATTTGGAGCCGGCGTCCTTGGAGACGAGGGTGTTCTGGGTGAGCATGTCGCGCAGCTTGTCCTCGCTCAGATCCTGATAGAGCTCGCCTCGGAGTCCGATCGAGATCTTGCCGGTCTCTTCGCTGACGATCACGGTGATGGCGTCGCTCTCCTCGGTGAGCCCGATGGCGGCGCGGTGCCGTGTGCCGAGGCGGCGGCTGATGGCCGGGTTCTCGGTCAGCGGAAAGAGGCAGGACGCGGCCGCGATGCGATCGTCGCGGATGACGATCGCTCCGTCGTGGAGCGGGGATCCGGGATAGAAGATGGTGTCGATCAGGTCGGCCTTGACGGCAGCGTCGATCGGCACACCGGACTCGACGTAGCCTCCGATGCTGATGTCGCGCTCGAATGCGATCAGAGCGCCGGTGCGGGATCGCGAGAGGCGGACGACGGCCCGAGCGACCTCGTCGATGATGGAAGATTCTCCATGCAAAAACCGCTGGAGGAGCGGGTTCTCACCCAGCCGGTAGAGAGCGCGTCGGAGCTCGGGCTGGAAGATGACGATCAGTCCGGTCGCGGACAGCGTCAGGAAGCTCTCGTAGACCTGCTTGAGGTGAAAGAGCTGAGCGGCCGAGATGAGCTCACCCAACCCGAAGGCGAGCACGACCAGAAAGATCACGAGACCACGCAGGATTCCGCCGCCGCGTGTTCCGCGGAGGAAGCGGAGCGCTCCATAGATTCCGACGCTGAAGATCGCGATCTGCACGATCGCGGGACCCAGAGGGTTCATCGCACGCGCGCCCTGGCGAAAGAATGGCGGCCCTCGTCCAAGCGGGGCCCGAGTCACGCCCCGATCGTGCCCTCGTTTCCGAGCCACCCGCTTTCGAACCGCCACAGTATCCTTTCGGGTCGCGAGCGTCGCAAGCCGAAGCTGAGGCTGGCGACGACGGGCCGCGCCCGGTATAGATCAGCGGACGTGGCTCGGCGCGATTCTGCGGCGGAATCCAGGGCCTTCCGCATCGAGGAGAGTGGACCCGAATGAGCTCGAGACAAAATCGGTTCGGCGCGATTTGGCTCGGCGTCCTCGCCTTGGCGAGCCTGCCCGGATGCCTCTTCGGGGGCTCCGGCGCCCAGTTCGCCTCGGCCACCGAGGGTATCCGCCTGGCCAACGACGCCTTCGACGCGGGGCGCTTCGAAGAGGCCGACGACTACTACGACGCCATGCAGAGCCGATACCCGGAGGTCTTTCCGGACGAGGTGCTGTTCAAGCGCGCTCGGTCGAATTATCAGCTCGAGTGCTACTCCGACGCCTTCGCCCTCTACGACCAGCTCGTCGACGAGTACTTCAGCACGCCCTACGCAAACCAGATCATCGAGGACGAGTTCCGCATCGGTCAGATGTATCTGAATGGCGAGATCCTCTGGCTGGGCATCT
>JAJDCO010000007.1 GCA_029260795.1 Planctomycetota bacterium
TCTTGCCGTCACGTCGGACATTGGCACTGGAGTCAATTACGGCAACGGCGTGATCTCAGCCGATCCGAGGTTCGTCGATCCGACGGCGGGCGACTTCCGGCTCCGCCACGATTCGCCCTGCATCGACTCCGCGAGCAATAACGGTGCCCCCCTTACCGACTTTGAAGGCCAACCTCGTCCCCATGACGGGAACTCCGACGGCACAGTAAAGTCCGACATGGGCATCGACGAGTTCACGGCTTGCGCGTTCCCCGCCGTCCCGGCCAAGACCGGGCAGCCGTTCTCGTTCCGAGCAGAAGGTCCGCCCGCCGAGGACGGCCACCTCGTCGTCCTCCTCCTCGCCGGCGCCACCGCAGGCGAAGGCCCCGGCATCCCGCTGCCCGGATCGGGCGGCTTGCGGGTCGACCTCGAGAGCGACGCCCTCTTCCAGCTCGGGCTCCGGCTCCACCCCATACTCCAAGCGACGCTCACCAACAGCCAAGCCCAAACCCCGCCCGTCACGATCCCGAGCACCGCGCCTCTGATCGAAGTCTTCTACGCCGGCTTCACCTTCGACCTCACGGCCGGCACCTACATCACCGTCTTCCCACCCCACTCCTTCACCATCCAGCCGGGCCCATAGCGATCGATTAACGGCGAGCGCGACAGCCTCGCGCTCGCCGGCTCACGCGGCCCTTTCGAGATGGAGACGCCGGGAGTCGACTCTTCTGCCTGCTGCGGTGGCATGAGTGGTGACCGCTCTCTCGGCTGGGTCGTTCCAAGGCTTCCCGGCCCGACGTTGCGCGACGCCCGACGTTGCGCGACGCCAAAGACGGAGCGATGTGACGAGCTCCGTTCGGGTCTCTGTCGGTTGGTGTGGCGACCGCCGGGTTTGGCAGTCGGGGGGCATGAGAGGTGACCGCTCTCTCGGCTGGGTCGTCCCAAGGCTTCCCGGCCCGACGTTGCGCGACGACTGGGACGGAGCGATGTGACGAGCTCCGTTCGGGTCTCTGTCGGTTGGTGTGGCGACCGTCTGCTCGGAGAGCTCGCGGTGGCCGCTCGACCGCGGCGTCGGGCTCCGCGGGCTTCGTTTTCCGGTCGATTGACGATTTCCGAGACCGGCTGATAGACTGCGTCGTTCCCGCAACGAGCCGATCCCCATCGCGCTGTGACCGTGTCGCCAGGCCATCCTCCGCCCGGAGAGCCGCCGTGCTCCGACTGTTCGTGCTTCGATTCGCCGCTCTCGCGCTTCTCGTCTCGAATCTTCCGGAGCCGGCCTGGGCCGCGGATCCGCCGCAACCCACGGCGGCAGCGGCCACTCACCGCAGTGGTCAGACCTTCGTCACTTGGACGGAGCGTTCGGACGAGGTCGGGGAGACCTACCGGATCTACCGGCACGATCAGCCAATCGACGCCATCAGCCTGGCCCAGGCCACGCTGCTGGCCGAGGTCGGTGAGGACTCCAACGCTTTCCACGCCGATCGGTACCAGCCGAACCAGGGTGGCGTCTGGCAGCCGCGCTACTTCACCCGCTACGTGATCCAAGATGGGGGAGCGCAGCTTCCCGTCGGCACCGGCTTGCTGGTCTGGACGCTCGATCCGGTCGATTTCAGCGGCGCGCAGTCCGGCTCGGGCTACTACGCGATCACGACCGTCGACTCCTTCGGCGTGGAGAACGCGACCGATTTCGGCGTCGACAACGTGATCGGGCCCATCGGCGAATCGGTCGACGAGCCCATGCCGGTCGAGGCCTTCGCCTCGGGGAACGGGCTGTACTACCTCTTCATCCAGTACCTGGACCTGCGCCGCTTCAACGCGACCTTCGCGGCACCCAACCCTTACAACGGCTACTACGGTCTCCAACCGACTGATCCCGGCGTTGCCGACTCGCTCCAGTACGCCTTCGCCTACTCGGTCGCGCTGCCCGATCCGGCCACCTGCCCGGGCGGGGTGCCCTTCGAGCTGCCGGTGACACTGGTGCTGCACGGCTGGTCGGACAACTCCCAGCCGACGAACGTGGCGCCCTCGACCTACTGCGCCCTCGAGATCCGCCCCGTCGACGTGGGGGACTCGTGGTGGTTCGGTTTTTCCCAGGGCCACGATTATCGGACCGGAGCGCCGGTGCCGACCGGTGAGGTCATCGAAAACTACACCGAGGCTCGCACGCTGCGCATGGTCTACGACCTGACGCGCCACGGAACCCTCGGCGGGCGCGTCGATCAGGACCGCGTCTATCTCATCGGTCACTCGATGGGGGGAGCGGGAGCGCTGGCCCTGTCTCTTCGGTACCCGGAGATCTTTGCCGCCGCCTACTGCAGCGAGCCGGTGAGCAACTTCCGCACGTCGGGCGACGGCGGCGGAACGGACTGGCGGCCCGACGTCGCGATCAAGTGGGGCGCGGTCAACTTCAACCTACCGGTGGCCATCGACGGGCCGTCCGATTGGACCGAGGACCTGGCGGCCTCGGCCAACGGGACCGGCGTCTGGGACTGGCAGAACCATCAGGACAGCCTGGAGCTCCGAGCGGCCGACGAGGTCGTTCCGTTCGGGATCGCGTACGGCCGAACCGACACGATCACCGAGTGGTCGACGCAGGGGCTGCCGACGGCGAACTCTCTCAACCTCGGCCAGCACTGCTGGGGCATGGCGATCAGCGACGACGGCCACGTCTTCCAGAACTTCAACGGGCTGGCGCCGACGTTGGGAGTGCGCATCGACGGACCCTTCTACGGCCTGCGAGTGCGCTTGGACGAGACGGTGCCTGGCTTCGCGAACGCCAGCGACAGCCTTCCGATCCCGCCGCCCACGACCGGCGGTTACCACCAGACGCTCGACTGGTCGTCGAGCTGGAAGCCGTGGAACGGGCCGCCGCTCGATGTCGACTCGGCTTGGGGCATGAGCTTTCGCAGCCAGTCCGGCGCGGCGCAGACCGTCGACATCACGGTGCGACGGCCTCAGCGATTCCAGATCGGCCCTCCCAACTCGGAGTACGTCTGGGAGAACCGGCGCGTCAGCGACGGGACCATCATCAGCGCCGGTGTGGTGACGATCGACGCGAGCGGCTTGCTGACCGTTCCCAGCTTCTTCGTCTCGCCGGCCGGCAATCATCTCCGAATCCGACCGCGCTTGACGCTCGGGCTTGCGCGCTGACGAAGGCCTCGCTCGGGCCAGGGTCCCGGTCGATACCATCGATTGAGACGATGTCTCCAGCCCGAGACCCCGCGCCTGCTCGAATCGATCGCTCGGCCCTCGGGGCGCGATTCGTCCGAAGGCACGCGAAAATAGACAGTTCCACTCTTGATCGGAGCAAGTCGTCTGCCTAGGATAGCGCTCGAAGCCTAGATTCTTTACTTCGACACAGCCCAAACGGTGCTCGTCGCCCAGGCGAACGGACCAGTCGCAGAATCCCGCTGCGGGCCCTCCCCCGTAACGCGTCCGCGGCCCCGGTGGCACACCCTCGGGAAGCACTGATCCATAGGAGCCGCTTGGATGAGACTTCTAATCGTGGGGTCCGTATCGGGACTTCTCCTCCTCCTGGCGACCATTCCGGTCGCCTCCGCACAGCTCAGCCCCTTCGAGCTGAGCCTCTCGGACACGACGCCGACTCTCGAGTCCGGCGCGTCCTTCGGTGCGGCCGTGGCCGTAGGTGACATCAATGGTGACGGGATCGACGATGTGGTCGTCGGCTCGCCGACCGATGACTCCAGCACGGCGATCGACACCGGATCCATCAAGGTGTTCTTCGGCCCGTCGATGACGACGGCCTCCCTGCTGATCGAGAACCCGTCGAACACACCTTCGGGTGGCTTCGGCGCATCGGTTGCGATCGGTGACATCAACAACGACGGTGACGACGACGTCGTCGCCGCCGCCCCCTTCTCGAACATCGGGGGCAATCCTGCCGCCGGCGAGGTGTGGGTGTTCTTCGGTCCGGACCTGTCGACGTCGCAGCAGCTCACCGAGCCGACCCCGCAGGCGGGCTCGCAGTTTGGCCTGGCGCTGACGGTCGGCGACATCAACGGTGACTTCAACGACGAGGTCGTCATCGGTGCGCCACGCTCACAGCCTTCGGCTGTGGTGGGTGCCGGTCGCGTGTACGTCTTCACGGCGCCGGCCCTCGTTTCGGTCCAAGCGTTGAGCGAGGTCGTGCTCGAGACGAACGCGCGCTTCGGTGCGGCCGTCGCGGTCGCCGACATCGACAACAACGGCTTCGCCGATGTGGCGGTCGGCGTCCCGGGTGGCGACCCGAGCGGTGTCGTCGATGCCGGGGAGGTGTTCGTGTTCCTCGGCCCGCTGCTGAGCTTCTCGGCTCCGGTGCCGCACACGCTCGAGGCGGGCGCCGAGTTCGGCTCATCCATCTCCTCGGGCAACATCAACAGCATCATCGATGGTTTCGACGACCTCCTGATCGGCTCGCCTCTGGCGAACCCGGGCGGACTCGTCGACGCCGGCAACGCCTCGGTGTATCTGGGGCCCGACTTCGTGACGACCTTCCCGGCCAACGATCCGAACCCGCAGGCCGGCTCCGAGTACGGTCGCAGCTCCTTGCTCGCGGACGTCAACGCGGACGGTCAGATCGACATCCTGATCGGCGCTCCCAAGGCCACGGTGAGCGGGCAGGCGCAAGCCGGCAAGGTGGCCGTCGCCACCGGCGTGCAGACCGAGCTCTTCTCGGACAACCCGACCGCGGGCGCGCTCTTCGGACGTTCCGTGGCCGCCGGTCTGCTGACCCGCGACAGCGATCCCGAGATCGTGGTCAGCTCGCCGATCGCCAGCCCGAACGGATCGACCGGAGCGGGTCGCGCTTTGGTATTCCGCGGTCCCACTTTCGTCGCGATCCAGGATCTTCTGGGTCCGAACGCTCCGGAAGCCGGTGGTGACTTCGGTGCCGCGATCGCCGTCGGTGACGTGACCAAGAACAAGCTCGACGATATCGTCGTCGGTGCGCCCTTGGCCGATCCCGGTGGTGTGGCCGATGCCGGTGAGGTCTTCCTCTACCGCGGTCCCGGTGCGGGCAATCCGACCGTGATCTCGGAGCCGACTGTCGAGGCCGGCGCACGCTTCGGCTCGGTGATCGAGATCGGTGACGTCACGGGCGACGGGAACCTCGACCTGGTGGTCGCGGCCCCGAACGCCACGGGCGGTGCCTTCTCGGATGCCGGTGAGGTCTTCGTGTACGAGGGTCCTTCGCTGAACACGGTGTCGATTCTGACGGAGCCGCTCCCCGAAACGGGCGCTCACTTCGGCAGCTCGCTCACGATCGCCGACTTCGACGGCGACGGCATCAACGACCTGGCGGTCGGTGTGCCGGACGGCAGCGATCCGGTGGCGGGTGCGGCGGCGGGTGAAGTGGTCGTGTTCTTCGGCCCGGACCTCTCCAGCTTCATCGTGATCCAGGACCTCTTCCCCGAGGCCGGTGCTCGCTTCGGCGCCGCTTTGGCTGCCGGAGACATCGATGGCGACGGCAGCGCGGACTTGGGTATCGGTGCTCCGGCTTCCGATGCGCTCGACGGGACGGTCAACGTCGGAGAGGCGTTCCTCTTCCTCGGTCCGAGCTTCAACTTCGTCAGCATTCTCCGTCCGGTCAACACCAACGACTTCGGTGGCTTCGGTTCCACCCTCGAGATCGGTGACCTGAATCAGGACGGCTTCGATGAGCTCATCATCGGTGTTCCGTTCGCCGATCCGGGCGGTGTCTCGGATGCGGGTGAGGTCTTCGTCCTCGATGGACCCGACTTCGCCAACGGCACGATCCTGACGGCCGACGCGCCGGAGATCGGTGCGGACTTCGGCCGGACGCTCGCCTTGGGTGACGTCGACAATGACGGCGCTCGGGACCTCCTGGTGGGCTCTCCCCTCGACAACGGTACGGGCGGTGAGCTCGATGCCGGTCTCGTGGTCGCCTTCCATGGTCCAGACCTGCTGACGACGACGGACTTGACGCAACCGACCCAAGAGGCCGATGCGCGCTTCGGCGCGGCAATCGCCCTGGGGACGGTCAACGCGGACGGCGTCGATGACCTGACCGTCGGTCTTCCTGGGGCAGCCTCGGGGACGACGAACGACGTCGGCGCGGTCTTCGTGAGCTATCCGCAGCTCGACCTCGGTGTGAGCACGATGAGCCTGTCGGCCACGTTCGGCGGCATCCTCACCTTCGACCTGGATGCCGGTGTCGGTCAAGCCGACGAGCCGTACATCATCCTGGCGTCGCTTCTCGGCACCACGCCGGGGATCCCGCTCGGAAGCGTCACGGTGCCGATCCGCTTCGATCCGTTCTTCACCAACCTGATGCTGAACCCGGCCTTCTTCCCGGGTAACAGCGGTGTGTTGGACGGCTCGGGCCAGAAGTCGGCCAACGTCTTCCTGCCGCCGGGAATCGGTCACCTGCTGGTGGGCTTCAACGCCTACTTCGCCTACGTGTCCGGCGCCCCGTTCAGCTACGCATCGGAGCCGGTCGTCGTGACGGTCGTTCCCTGACGCCTCGCCTCTGATCTTCAGATCGCAACCCAGCCGGAGCTCGGCCTCGCCGAGCTCCGGCTTTTCTTGTATCAGTCGAACAGGGTCTTGGCGGCGAGCTTGGCCTTGGCTTCGTTGCCCTTGGGCGTCACGTGCACGATGTCGCGGAAGTGGCGTGCGGCGATGTCGGGATGCTCGGCGGCCTGCGCGGCCATGTCGATCAAGCCGAAGCCGTGCTCGCGGCACAGCTCCCGCATGATCTCGTTGTGCTCGAGGACGCCGTTGGCGAAGTTCGGCCAGCGCTCGGATTGATCCGGATCCGTCGGCATCGTCATCAGCACGAAGCGCCCGCCGTGCAGGGTCACGTGCAGTCCGATGGTCTCGAGGTTACGCCGGAAGGTGACCTCGGTCCCGGCCGGGGGACGATCTCCGCCCTGATAGCCGCCGGGACCCACCGGGGCGACCGTGTGAGCGGTGATGTCGAGACCCGTGTACTCGGGTAGACGCAGGGCGAGGTAGAGGTCGCTGACTCGGAGCAGCGCTCGCTCGAGCCAAGGAATCTCGAGACGGTGGTAGGGAACGCGATAGTGCGCGTAGTCGGAGCGGAAGCCGGGGAAGATGCGCGGTGAGACGTCGTTGATCGCATGATGCACGATGACGATGTCGGGCTGCGTGTCCTGCACGTTGAGGACGTAGTTGACCAGGGTCTCGGCCGTCGTCCAGTTCGAGACGCCGTAGTTGTACACCTCGACCGCCTGGCCCTGGGCCTGCAGCAATCGCTCCAGGTAGAACGGATACGATGCTCTCGGTCCCTGCGGGTTGCCGCCTTGGGTCGTCGATCCCCCGAGGCAAGCGATTCGCAGCACGCCCTCCGGCTTCGCGACCTCGAACTCGCGTCCCACGAAGCCTTGGGAGTTGTTTCGGGCGCCGGGTCTCAGTCGAAAGACGGTGTGGGGGCTCGGCCCGAAAGCGGGCGACTCACCGCGGACGACCGTGAGCCGCGCGCTCTCCAGCTGCTCGGCCGTAGTGCCCAGCAGGCTCGGCCAGATGCGGATCATCAGCTCGGCAGTGCCAATCAGCAGCACGACGGGTACGAGGGAGAAGATCAGCTTCTTGCGCCGAGAGAGCGACGGTCGATCGGCGGAAGGCATTCCGGTTCTTTCCATCATCGACTTGTGGACGGATCGGTGAGATCGGGAAGCCAGCCCGCACGGAGAAGCGCATCGGCTGTCAGTCGAGCCTTCAGGAAATTGGCCTTCGCCTTGACATGGACGAGATCGAGGAACTGTCCTTCGGCCAGCCGGCGATTCTGATCGACGAGCTCCTCCAGGTCCACCAGTGCCCAGGCACGGTCCTGGCAGAGCTCGCGGGCGATCGCGTTGTGCTCGCGGATCCCCTGATGGAAGCCTTTCCAGCTGGCACTCTCGCCACCGAGCGAGAACGGCATCGTGATCAAGGCCACGTGCCCGCCGCGCAAGGTGGTCAGATCCCCGATCGTCTCGAGGTTGCGTCGAAAGCCATACTCGGTTCCGGGCGGAGGCTCGAGGAGTCGACGGGCAAGCGGAACCGTTCGAACCGTGTGCGCCGTGATGTCGAGATCCTCGTACTTTCCCATCCGCAAGGCGAGATACAGGCGGCTCCACGAGAGCAGCGTCCGCTCGAGCCACGAGATGTCGAGGGCTCGATAGGGGACTCGGTAGTGGCTGAAGTCGCTCCGGTAGTCGGGGTACAAGCGCGGCGCGACGTCGTTGACTCCGTGATGGATGACGACGATGTCGGGCGCCACGTCCTGCACGTTGAGCACGAAATTGACGAGCGATTCGGCGCTCGTCCAATTGGAGACGCCGTAGTTGTATACCTGGACCGAATGCCCCTCGCGCTGCAGGATGCTCTGCAGCAGGAAGGGATACGAGCCGCGCGGTCCGAATTGGTTGCCGCCCTGGGTGGTCGATCCCCCGATACAGGCAATGCGCACGACGCCGTCCGGCTTTTCCCGCACGAACTCGTCCCCGACGAATCCCAGCGAGTTGATGACCGTGCCCGGTCGCAGCCTGAAAATGGTGTGCGGCGAAGGCGCGAAGAACGGCGACTCCCCGGTCGTGATCATCTGATGGGCCTGCTCCAGCCGTTTCGGATCTCGCCCGGTGACCGCGGGAAAGAGGCGCACGACGCCTTCGGCCAGGAGGAGCATCAGGACCACGGGGATCAGCGAGAAGAGCAGCTTCTTCCGCAGTGGAAGCGGGGGGCGAGTCGGCGGTGTCACGGTCATGGTGTCTCGGGGAGTGGCCCAGAGAGAAGGCGGATCGGTCGAGTCGCCATCGCTCAAGTGTGTCGAATGGGAGGGGCTTCGAGAAGTCGCGTCTTGATGGCGAACAACCGCTTGCGTAGGACCTCGAGCATCTCGCGACGTGCTTCGAGAGCAGCGCTCTCCGCTTCGAAGAAGTGTCGGAACGGCTCATACGCCGACCGGACGTTCTCGATGAAGACATCGATCTCATGGTCGAATTGCTCTTGGAGCATGCCCTTGATCTTGCTCCTCAGCTCCTCGACGTTCTTCGTGAACGCTTGGATCGCCTTCGCCTTGCGGCTCGGCAGGATCGCGAACCCGGTCAGAGCGATCACACCGGCCAGCGCGACGCCGCTCACGTCCAGCAGCGTGATCTGGAACAGGGTGAGCAGCACCGCCCCGAGCGCGACGGCACCGATCTGAACGCCGATGAACCCGTACAGGCCCCGTGTGAGCTCTTGCGAGATGCGGCCGCACTCACCGGCCGCGTCGAAGCGCTTGATCTCCTGCGCCATCTTCTCGCGCACGGTCTGGTACAGACGATCGCGATTGTAGGTGAACTCGTTCGCCGAGGCGCCGACCAGCCGGTCTTGGTACTTCTCGCGCGAGGTGTGTCGCTCGAGGAAGTCGAGGCTGGACTGCCACGTCTTGAGGTTCTCGGAGGTCAGCCAGTCGGCGGCGAAGTTCAATCGCTCCTCGAGGCGGATCTTCAGGTCGGCGATCACCTGGCGCTCGAACTCTTGGGTCAGACGCTGCTTGTCCCGCCAGACCGAAAACTGACCCAGCGTCAGCGTCTTGTCGAGGAAGGCGCGTCCCTGCACCTCGAACTCCTGGAGCAGGTCGTAGACCAGCGTGATGTGCTTGAAGTAGCGCTCCTTGAGATCGGCTTGACGACGCTCGAGCTGACCGGTCAGGTCGCGCAAGAACTCGAAGTCCCGATGCAGCACCTGGAGCGAGCTCTTGAGCTCCTCGTGCAGCTTCTGCGTCAGGATGAGGGCGGCGTTCGTTGGCGCCTCGAGCTTGAGCGTGAGCTTCTCGGTCTCTCCGAGCTCGGCCAGGATCTTCTCCTCGACGTCCCGAATACGGCTGGCGGCCAAGATCGACTCGTCGTTCTGGTCCTTGCCGCGACGGGCGAGCTTGCTCGAGACGGGGAAGACCTGGGGCTCGAGGTTCAGCTTCGCCTTGCAGGTCTCGCGGAGATACTCGATGACCTGCACGATCTCGTCCTCCTCCCGCGTGTCGATCTTCGAGAGGATGAAGATGATCTTCTTGTTCCAGTTGTCACGAATCGTCGAGAGGAATCGGTACTCGCTCTCGGTGAATGGGCGATCGATCGAGGTGACGAACAGCACCAGGTCGCTCTTCGGCAAGAAGCTCTCGGTGATCTGCTGGTGCTCGGCGATGATCGCGTTCGTGCCGGGCGTGTCGACGATGTGGAGATTGCGGAGCGACTCCTTGGGGACGAAGCGCTCGAGCACGAACTCGTCCACCATCTCGTCGTGCTCGGTCTCGCCATACTTGAGGATGTGGATGCGATCGGTGAGCGGCGTCGGGCCTTCGGCGCAGATCGTCTCACCGAGCAGCGCATTGATGAAGGCCGACTTGCCGCTCTTGACCTCGCCCACGACCACCAACAAGAACGTCTCGTCGAGATGCGCGAGCAGCTTGCGCAGGTGATGAACGTGTGCGCCTTCGGGCTCGAGCTCGGCGGCCAGGTCGCGCAGCGACTGCAAGACCTCGCGCTGTTCCTCGATGATCTTCTGCCGTTCCTCGTCGATCAGTCGGATCATGGGGGGGGAGCATCCTCGGCTGGAGTCCTGCACGGAGAAGTCGGGCCTGTCATTCCTGCAGCGGATTATAAGGCCGGAAGCGCCACGTTTCGCCCCCGCGCCAGCGCGACTTGATAGGATGGGCCGTCCGGCGACGGGCCGGCTCGACTCCGCAATACGACAAGAGGAGGACGCGATGCTTCCGCAGCTCGTGGGCATCATCGGCTGGGTGTTGAGTGGGCTCTCTACCGGGAGTGTCGCGGAGGAGACCGCTTCGCTGGTCCTGCGCGGAGGGACCTTCTTCACCGGCGAAGACGGAGCGCCTCCCGAAGCGATCGCGATCCGGGGCGATCGGATCGTGGCGGTCGGGACCCGCGACGACATCGCGCACTGGATCGGCCCCGAGACGCGCGTGATCGAGGCCGAAGGTCGCTTCGTGATGCCGGGCTTCGTCGAGTCGCATGCGCACCTGCTCGGGATCGGCCGCGCTCGTCGGACTCTCGATCTGGTCGGCACCACGAGCGTCGACGAGGTCCTCGACAAGGTGGCCGCGCGCGTGAAGACGGCCCGGCCGGGTGAGTGGATCCTCGGTCGGGGCTGGGATCAAAACGATTGGCCCGTGAAGACCTTTCCGACGGCGGCCCAGCTCGAGGCCGTCAGCGACGGGCACCCCGTGCTGCTGACGCGGATCGACGGGCATGCCGCCTGGACCAACCGCACCGCTCTCCGGCGAGCCGAGGTCGATCGGCGGACGGTCGATCCTGGCGGGGGCGAGCTGATCCGCGATCCCGAAGGCCAACCGACCGGCGTCCTGATCGATGGCGCCATCGGGCTCGTGTCACGGCTCGTGCCCGCCGACACCGACGAGGAGCGTGAGCGCGATCTTCGAGCGGCCGTCGAGGAGTGCCTGCGGCTCGGCATCACCAGCTTCCACGACGCCGGGGTGTCGCAACGGGATCTCGAGCTGTACGAGCGCGCAATCGTCGATGGCTGGCTACCCATTCGGGTCTACGCGATGTTGAGCGGCTCGGATGAGCGACTCCTCGAGCGCTACTTCGAGCTGGGACCGATCCTGGGCAGAGGCGCCGGCCACCTGACCGTTCGTTCGATCAAGCTCTATGCGGATGGCGCCCTGGGCTCGCGGGGGGCCGCGCTTCTCGAGCCGTACTCCGATCGTGCCGGCCATCTCGGCCTCAATACGCTGAGCCCCGAGCGTCTCGCCGCCGTCTGCGACCTCGCCCTCGAACGGGGATTCCAGGTGGCCGTTCACGCCATCGGCGATGCCGGCAACCGCATGGTGCTCGACGGATTCGAGGCGGCCTTCGCGCGGCACCCGAGTGTTCGGGATCCGCGATTCCGGATCGAGCACGCGCAGATCCTCGATGGAGCCGACATCCCTCGCTTCGCCGAGCTGGGCGTCATCGCCTCGATGCAGGCCGTGCATGCGACGTCCGATATGCCTTGGGTGCCGGATCGACTGGGTGCCGCCCGCTCGAAGGAGGGCGCCTACGTCTGGAAGTCCCTGCTCGAGAGCGGGGCCGTCGTCTGTAACGGGACCGATGCCCCCGTCGAGCGACTCTCGCCGTTCGAGTGTCTGTACGCGACGGTGACTCGGCAGGACGCGGACGGGCAGCCGGCTGGCGGCTGGTATCCCGAGCAGCGTCTGAGCCGCGCGCAAGCGCTGGCCTCTTTCACCTCGGCGGGCGCCACGGCGGGGTTCCAAGAGGAGCAGCTCGGACGCCTGAGCGCGGGGCGGCTGGCGGACTTGATCGTGGTCGATCGAGACCTGCTCACCGTGTCCCCGATGGAGCTGCGAGAGGCGGCGGTCGTGACGACGATCGTGGGCGGGCGAGTGCGCCATGAGTCCTCGCAGTGAGGCGCGTGGGCTAATCGACCGGCTTTGGGGGCGATCCGGTCGGGCGGCGAGTGTCGGGCATCGAGGGTCTTCGCTGTAAGCGGCTGTCCAAGCGTTCGTTGGAGCGGCGCCGGCACATTCGAGCCAGCAGTGCTCCAAACTAAATCGGATCAAAGCCTTACGACGGTTGATCGGCGGACACGTCATCGTGCCTCATTTCGGGTGGCCTTCGAGTCACGTTAAGGGATTGTGAAGCTGCCGCTTAGACCGATACACGCTATATTTTGAGAAATCGTTTGCCAGGACCCAACATGTTGTGGACATTGCTCCGGGTCACAACGGTTGGGAAGCCGTCCGGGATAAGCCACCTCAACAGCGAGTTTCGTCTCCCCACAAGCGCCCTGAGCCGGGTCGTACCGGGGGAGGTTTGCCGTCGCTGAACGGTCGAGCCCGAGTCAGTTCGTCGAGTCAGGAGTGGGGGGAATCCATGAGAATCGAGCGTCGATTCACGCAGCCGAACACGTCACCGTATGAAGGTATCCGCTTTGAGAAGCGGAGATCCGAGATCCGTAACCCGGATGGGTCGGTCGTGTTCCGGGCGGAAGAGGTGCTCGTCCCCTCGACGTGGTCGCAGGTCGCGACCGACATTCTGGCTCAGAAGTATTTCCGCAAGGCGGGCGTTCCGCTCGCGCGTCGTCCAGTGTCCGAGGAGGGCATTCCTGCGTGGTTGTCGCGGCACGAGCCCGACGAAGCGTCGCTGGCGAAGCGTCCGGAGTCGGAGCGGACGGGCGGCGAGTCGGACTCGCGCAAGGTGTTCGAGCGGCTGGCCGGCTGCTGGACCTACTGGGGTCACCGACATGGCTACTTCGCTGGCGAAGAGGACGCGCGCGCCTTCCACGACGAGATCTGCCACATGCTGGCGACGCAGCGCGTGGCGCCGAACTCACCGCAGTGGTTCAACACCGGCTTGCATTGGGCATATGGCATCACCGGCCCGCCTCAGGGCCACTCGTACGTGGACCCGAAGACCAAGGAGCTGAAGACGTCGGAAGACGCCTACACGCACCCGCAGCCGCACGCGTGCTTCATTCAGTCGGTCTCGGACGACTTGGTCTCCGACGGCGGGATCATGGATCTTTGGCGCCGAGAGGCGCGGCTGTTCAAGTTCGGGAGCGGGACGGGCTCGAACTTCTCCTCGCTGCGTGGCGAAGGGGAGCCGCTTTCGGGCGGCGGTCGCTCCTCGGGGCTGATGAGCTTCTTGAAGATCGGAGACCGGGCCGCGGGTGCGATCAAGTCGGGAGGCACGACTCGCCGAGCCGCCAAGATGGTGACGGTCGACCTCGATCATCCCGACATCGAAGACTTCGTGAGCTGGAAGGCGGTCGAGGAGCAGAAGGTCGCGGCGTTGGTGGCGGGCTCGAAGCTTTGCCACCGCCATCTCAACGCGATCATGAGGGCATGCCACGGCTGGCCGAATGACGAAGATCGGTTCCATCCACGAAAGAACAGCGACCTCGCCCGTGAGATCGCGGCCGCCTCCGAGGCCGAGATCCCGGTCCAGTACATCCGCCGGGTGATCCAGTTCGCGCAGCAGGGCTTCACCGAGATCGAGTTCCCCGTCTACGACACGGATTGGGAATCGGAGGCCTACATCACGGTCTCGGGTCAGAACTCGAACAACTCGGTGCGAGTGCCGAACACGTTCATGAAGGCGGTCGAGGAAGACGACGATTGGACCTTGCTGCGGCGCACCGACGGCCTGCCGCACCGCAAGCTCAAGGCGCGACAGCTGTGGGACGGCGTCGCCTACGCGGCTTGGTCGAGCGCCGATCCGGGTGTCCAGTTCGACACCACCATCAACGAGTGGCACACCTGCTCCAACGATGACCGGATCAACGCCTCGAATCCGTGCAGTGAGTACATGTTCATCGACGACACGGCCTGCAACCTGGCGTCGGCGAACCTGATGCGGTTCTACGATCCCGAGACGCGCGTCTTCGACATCGAAGCGTATCGGCACGTTTGCCGCCTCTGGACGCTCGTACTCGAGATCTCGGTTCTGATGGCGCAGTACCCGGCGCCCGAGATTGCGCAGAAGTCTTTCGACTACCGCACGCTCGGTCTCGGCTACGCCAACCTCGGCTCGGTGCTCATGGTGATGGGCATCCCCTACGACTCGGACGAGGGGCGAGCGATCGGGGGAGCGATCACGGCGATCATGACCGGAACCGCCTACGCGACGAGCGCCGAGATGGCTCGGGAGCTCGGGGCATTCCCGCGCTTCGATGCGAACCGGGAGCCGATGCTACGGGTCATGCGCAACCACCGCCGGGCGGCCTATGACGCGCCGGAGGCCGAGTACGAGGGGCTCTCGATCACGCCGGTCGGCATCTCGGCCGAGCATTGCCCGAGCGATCTCCTCCAAGCGGCCCGCGATGCCTGGGACGAGGCGGTTCAACTCGGCAAGCGCCATGGCTATCGCAACGCACAGACCACGGTGCTCGCCCCGACCGGGACGATCGGTTTGCTGATGGACTGCGACACGACCGGCGTCGAGCCGGACTTCGCGCTGGTCAAGTTCAAGAAGCTCGCTGGCGGCGGCTACTTCAAGATCATCAACGAGTCGGTGCCTCCAGCGCTGCGGGCGCTCGGCTACACCGAGCAGCAGACCCGTGTGATCGTCGAGCATTGCCGCGGTCGCGGCACTCTGGTCGGCGCTCCGGGCGTCAATCACGAGACGCTCCGTGAGCGCGGCTTCGACGACGAAGCCCTGGCCAAGGTCGAGCGCGCTCTCGGCCAGGCCTTCGACATTCGCTTCGCCGTCACGCCGCACTCGCTCGGTGAAGAGTTCTGCCGGAGGCAGCTCGGTCTCACCGACGAGCAGCTCGGGGACTGGAGTTTCGATCTGCTTTCGGCGCTCGGTTTCACCGATGCGCAGATCCGCAAAGCCGACGAGTACTGCTCGGGAACGATGACGATCGAAGGTGCGCCACACCTGAAGGACGAGCACCTGCCGGTCTTCGATTGCGCCAACCGATGCGGCCGCACCGGGCGACGCTTCATCCGCGCTGAAGCCCACATCTGGATGATGGCCTCGACGCAGCCGTTCCTCTCCGGGGCGATCTCCAAGACCATCAACATGCCGCCGGATGCAACCGTCGACGACGTCAAGGCCGCCTACGACCTCTCCTGGAAGCTGTGCATCAAGGCGATCGCCCTCTACCGCGAAGGCTCCAAGCTCAGCCAGCCGCTCAACGCCGCGCGAGATGACGACGACGTCGCGGCCATCCTCGATGTGGCCGACCACAGCCACGCCTTGTTCGGCGATGAGGTGATCCTGCCGGAGCGCGCCGTCGCCGAGCGCATCATTCATCGCTACATCGCCAAGCGGCGTCGCCTTCCCAACCGACGCAGCGGCTACACCCAGAAAGCCGTCATCGGGGGGCACAAGGTCTACCTGCGCACGGGCGACTACGAGGATGGAACGATCGGCGAGATCTTCCTGGACATGCACAAAGAGGGGGCCGCGTTCCGGAGCCTGATGAACGCCTTCGCCATCGCGATCTCCCTCGGACTCCAGCACGGAGTCCCGCTCGAGGAGTACGTCGACGCGTTCGTCTTCAGCCGCTTCGAGCCGAACGGCATCGTTCAGGGCAACAGCCGCATCAAGATGTCCACCAGCGTGATCGACTACATCTTCCGCGAGCTGGCCGTCACGTACCTCAGTCGCGACGACCTGGCCCAGGTGTCCTCGGAGGACTTGAGGCACGATGCCTTGGGAAAGGGCGAGAAGGAGGGCAATGAGCCCGAGTTCACGCATGAGGAGGTCGTCCTCGAGAGGACGGTCGGACTCCGTCGCGAAAAGGGCGGCGACCCAGGCAACGGAAATGGCAACGGAAACGGTGAGGGACAGGACCAGGAGACGGCGTCCGCCCAAGAGTGGGGGGGCGAGCCCAAAGTGGAACCAGGTCAGACCTTGGTCGAGACCCGTCTCGAGCTCGCCACGGTCCAGCAACGAACTTTGCAACTCGATGGTGCGGCCCGCAACTGGGTCGAAGCTCGCCGTCGAGGTTACGAAGGAGATCCGTGCCAAGAATGTGGACAGCTCACGTTGGTCCGCAACGGTGCGTGTCTGAAGTGCGTCTCCTGCGGCGCCACCAGCGGCTGCAGCTAAGCACAGCACTCCAGTCGGACCTCGCGTCCGACATGTCGAGAGGGCAACTCGAGCCCTCGGGCTCGAGAGGGGGACCCGGCGCCCACGCCGACCGAAACGCGGTCGGCGTGGGCGCTCTTCTACAGACTCCGGGCTTTTCCCGAAGCCGGTTCCTCCCTGTGTGTCCACGTGAGGTGAGACAAAGGGAAGGTCAGATCTCGGTGTTCCGAATCACGAGGGCGCGCCGATTGACTCTCTCATCGCCATCCACAGCCGCTCATCGATGAGAGTCATTGCGGCGCCGTTCTTGTGCCGCCGCACTGCGATCCTCAATCAGATACACCTCGATTCCTTTCGAGGAGAAGAGGCGGCGACTCTTGTATCGAGCCCGTAGGTCGCGCTGCGCGGTGGAGGTGGCCAAGACAGTAATACCCCTTGCGAGCGCGCTATCGATCGTCGCCTCACATCCAGGGGTCGTGGGAATGCTCAGGACTGTTGGAGGCAGTAGATGAGAGACATGAAGATCGAAGACACTCTGATGGCCTCTCACCAGCAACGCAGGCCCCGCGGTTCTCTCTCGAACGAGGGAGGCTACGGCGGATGGCTTGGGAGAAGTCGCTGAATAATGGATGCCCCAGGCTGCTCCGGCGACGAGTAGAGACAGAATGACGGCTGTCAGTGCGCGACAGAGCGGCCGCATGTGAGGCGAGCTTGCCGACTTCTCGAGCCAGAGTGGCAACATGACGAAGCCGAACGGTAGCAAAGGTAGCCACCGCTCGGGGTTCCACGGCTGGAAGAGGAGAGTGAATGGGATTCGCAACCAGAAGGGCGAGAACAAGACAACCCCGATCCAGCCGAGGCTTCTCGCCAAGGAGAGAGACATCAGGACTGCTGACGTCAACAGCAATAGCCCGAGCAAGCCCAGGAGGGAGGAGTGGCCCGGGGCGGAGCCCCGAGGTAGCCAGTCATGCGCCTCGCTTGGAGACGGCGGAAGCGGTATCAGTGACGACACCAATCCGCCACCCGCTTCGAGCCACCACTGTGTCGAAATCGGAGTCGTCTTATTCTGATCAGCTTCCCACCAGGCGGAGGGCCCCCAACTGCCCTCGGAGCGACGTTGCTCGAAGCGAGCCACGAAATCCGTGAAGGAAGCTTCTTGAATCTGTGCCGCAGCGAATCCCACCAAGACGAGGGAGCAGATCGCGAATCCCCAAAGCGCCAAGGCCCATCGGCGCCTCTTCGGCCGCAGGCCGGGTAGAAGCAATAGGGGGAGCGCTACGGCGTGTGTCCAATGGAAAGCTATGCTGAGACCAAGCAGTGCCCCGCTTGCGCTGGCGAGAGCCGCGCCACCGTCGGGGCGCTGGGTCAATCGAGCCTGGAGGTAAACCGACGAGAGGAGAAGGGCGAGTGGCAAGCAGTCATTATCGCCTCCTAGGCTCGCGAACCAGAATACAAAGGAGGCCGCCAAGCCGAGACTGGCAACAAACCACCAGCGACGTGCACCTGCGATTCGCGCCAGCATGGAAATCGACACCAAGCTGAACGCGGCTCCAAGCGAGGAGACCATCCAGAGTCCCTGGATGGCCGAAGACTTGCCCAGCTCTCGAAGACCTGAAACGAGTCGGATCTGAGCGTACTCCCAGAGCCGCCACGAAATCGCCCTTTGACCCGTCGGATCGTTTTCGAGATGCGAGGCAAGCAAGAGGGCATCGAACTCCAGCAGCTCGAGCTGCTTTGCCAGCTCGAAGATCCCGTACGCCAGCCCGAGGCTGCCGATGGCAAGAGCAAGCGGCCACCGGAGCCCCTGAAGTCTCGAACGATCGCTGAAGAGGTTCAATCGCATCCTGAGGTCTCCACCAGGCGCTGGGAAAGGCGAGGAGGGGTGCCGCCTCTCTAGGTTGTCACAAGGACCTGACTCGACGAGGACGGAATCGTCCAGCTACCAATGTGGAGCGAAGACCCTGCCGCGCACAGCGAGCACCAGCCACCCCGAGCAGTGACCGGTGCTCTTGTTCAACAAGAACCGTCGAGACGTTGCCGAGTCAGCGAGGGCCGCCGCCGCTAGCGGCTCCCTGTGGTCTCACGGCACCCTCTTCGGCCAAGCGCTTCATGTAGCGCTCGTAGAGCTTGGTGTGCTTGCTCTCGAGCGGGACCGAGCGCCCGTCGATGTAAAGGCCGTGGAGCTGCGTCGCGAACTCGAGCGGATCGCCATCGGTCACGATCAGGTTGGCCCGCTTGCCGACGTCGATGCTGCCGACCAGATCGTCGACGCCGAAGATCTCGGCAGCCGAGAGCGTGATCGCGCGCAAGGCGCCTTCCTTCGAGAGACCGAAGGCGGCCGCCATGCCGGCATGGTGGTGCAGGTTGCGGGAGTTCGAGCCGTCGCTCGTCTGGATGGCGAAGCGCACGCCCGCTTCCTCGAGGACCGCGCAGTTGAAGTACGCGGCGTCATAGGGATCGTACCGCTCGCGCGGCGCAGCGAGGATCGGACCGACGATGCAGGGCACGTCGTTCTCGGCCAGGATGTCGGCGACCTTCCAGGCTTCGGCGCAGCCTTCGAGGATGAGGTCGAGGCCGTGCTCCTTGCCGAACTCGACGGCATCGGCGATCTGCTTCTGCCGTGTCACGCCCAGCAGTACCGGGCGCTCGCCACGCGCATACGGCACGAGGGCTTCGAGGCGCAGGTTGGCCGGACCGGGATCGTCGCCCCGGCGCTCGGCTTCATCGCGAATCTCGGCATAGCGGCGCGCCTTGGCGAACCACTCGGCGAGTTCTTTGACGCGCTTGTCGTCCTTCCACTTCTTGTCGACGGCCACGTTGGGGAAGCTGCAGACGAGGGCCGCTGCTTCCTCGAGCACCATTTGCTCGGTGGTCCAGCCGTTCAGGTTCACCAGGCTGGCCTGGCCGGCCAGGAGTCCACCCGACGGCCGCGAGATCACGCTCGTGATGCCACCCATGCGGGTGACCGGGATGATCTCGGAGTCGGGATTGAGCGCCAGCCAAGTGCGCAGCTCGGGATTGGCATCCCCCAGCTCGCTCGAGTCGACCGTCCCGCGCACCGAGCCGACCTCGGTCAAGCCGACGGACGTACCCGAGTCGATGAGACCGGGATACACGTGCAGCCCGTCGGCGGCGATGACTTTCGCGTTCGCTGGGATGGCGACGTCGCCGACTCCGACGATGCGGTTGCCGCGGATGAGGACGTTGCCGCGCTCGATCGTTGGTCGGCTGACCGGGTGGATCGTGGCGCCGCGAATGGCCACGATCGGGCCTTCGCTCGAGCTGTCCCGCACCGGCTGACCGGCGACCTTGGTCACGATGTCCGCGACCACCTCCTCGATCTTGCGCAGAGGCGTCTCGTAGCGCGGCCGGCGCTCGACGCGCTCGAAGTAGACCTCACCCTCGATCAAGGTCATCTCGCAATGCGAGTAAACGCTGAGCGGGTTGCCGTTGAAGATCGCCAGGTCGGCGTCCTTGCCGATGTCGATGCTGCCGGTGCGATGATCGATGCCGAGCTGCATGGCCGGATTGAGCGTCACCAGCCGCAGGGATTCCTCTTCGGAGAGGCCGCCGTAGCGCATGCCCTTGGCCGCCTCGTGGTAGAGGCGTCGAATCAGCTCGCCCGAGTCCGAGTTCAGGGACACGTTCACACCGGCGCGCGTCATGAGTGCGGCGTTGTAGGGGATCGCGTCGTAGGCTTCGAACTTGTACGCCCACCAGTCGCTGAAGGTCGAGCCGCCGGCGCCGTGCTTGGCGATCTCGGGAGCGACCTTGTAACCTTCCAACACGTGTTGAAAGGTCGCGACCCGGAACCCGAACTCCTCGGCCAGGCGCACGAGCATGAGGATCTCGTCGGCGCGATAGCTGTGGCAGTGCACGCGCATCTCGCCGCGCAGGATCTTGCCGATCGTCTCGAGGCGCAGATCGCGACGCGGCTCGGGGACGTTCAGCCCGCGGGATCGGTCCGCCGCATACTTCGACCAACGGTCGAGGTATTCCCGGCCTTCGGTGAACGCGCGGCGCAGCACGACCTCGACACCCATGCGCGTCGCCGGATAGCGACTTCCACCGCGTCCGAAGTTCGACTGCTTGGGGTTCTCGCCGAGGGCGAACTTGATGCCTTCGGGCGCATCCGGGATCAGCATCTCGGCGACGGGCTGGAGGTACTTCAACTTGATGACGGCGTTCTGGCCACCGATCGCGTTGGCCGATCCGTGCAGCAGGTTCGCCGACGTGACCCCACCGGCCAGGGCGCGGTAGATCGTCAAGTCGTTGTTGCGCACCGTGTCCCGAATCGAGACCTCGGCCGTGATGATCTGCGTTCCTTCGTTCACACCGCCCGAGATTGCCATGTGCGAGTGGCAGTCGATGATGCCCGGAATGACGTACTTGCCTTCGGCGTCGATCTCGACCATCCCGGCCGGCGCCTCGAGGTCGGTGCCGATCTGGGTGATCTTGCCGTTCTCGATCAGCAAGTCGGTCTCTTCGAGACGGCCATGGCTCGCCGTGAGCACGGTCGCGTTTCGAACGATGCAGTCGCCACCGGTGCGCGTCGCGGGGACGCGGTCCGCATCGATCTCGGTGGGCAGCTCTTGCGCCCAGCCGAGCGAGGCGAGGAGGCCGATCGCGATCAGGCCCGTCAGGCCTCGAGTCTTCATGTCAGTTCCCTTCATCACCGCACACCTCCCTGCTTGGGATCGCGTTGAGCGGACCAGGTGGCGGCTCCCATCGGGCTGTCGACCGATCCCGAGGCGGAGTCGCCGTCGACTTGACCGGTGAACTTGAGCTCGAAGCTCTCGCTGCCGAACTCGATCAAGAACACGAGTACCAGGTCCTGTCCACTCAGTGAGCCACTCTTCAGCGGGATGTCACCCATCTCGCTGCCCATCGTGCCCGTGAGCTTGCCCTCGGTCATCTCGATCGACCAGGTGACCTCCTGATCGCCGTCATCCGAGCTGACGGCCACGTCCCAGCTTCCGACCAGGGCGGACACCGCCGGGCCGCCACCCTCAGTCGTCTCTTCGGCCTCTTCGTCGACCTCGACCTCGGCACTCTCATCGGCTTCGGGAGTCTTGGTTCGAATGGCCGTCCACGTCGCCCCGCCCATCGGAGTCTCGAGCGATCCCGAGGCCGACTTGCCCTCGATCTGACCCTCGAACTTCAGCTCGAACGACTCGTTGCCGAACTCGGCCACGAACTCGAGCTGAAGATCCTTGCCGCTCAACGAGCTGCTCGCCAGCTCGAGGGAGCCCATCTCGCTCTCCATCGTTCCGGTGAGCTGGCCTTCCTTCAGATCGAGCTTCCAGGTGACCTGTTGCTCGCCCTGGTCGGAGCTGATGTCCACGGCCCATTCGCCCGTCAGGACGGCCAGGGGACCGCGGTCGCCCGTCTTCTTTCCCTTGGGCTTCTTCTTGCCCTCGACCTCGAGCTTCTCGCCGTCCACGAACACGTAGGCGACCGAGTTCTTCTCCTCGCCCAGCGGCGCATTGAGGAGCGTCAGATGAGCGGCCTTGCCGACCGCGATGGTGCCCAACCGATCGGCGACGCCGTAGCGGCGGGCCGGCTCGACGGTCAGCGCGGCGAGCGCGTGCTCGGCCGACAGGCCCTCGGTGATCGCGCGGGCCAGATGCTCGTGAAACTTGGCGTCGGCACCGCGGCTGGAGAGCGAGAATCCGACTCCGGCTTTCGCCAGTTGCTCGGCACCCTGGACGCGCTCGAGCCAACGCCGATGCTCGTCTTGCTTCCAACGGAGCGGATCTTCGAAGCGGCTCGGCTTCTTGTCGCCCTTCGCGTCCGTCTTCTTTTGGGTCTCTGGCTGCTCTTCCGGGGGACCGTCGACGAGATCGGTCGCCGGATCGGGATCGTCGGTCTTCTTGGTCTCGACGTCCTTCTCCTCCTCGGAGGGCTTCGCCTTCTTCTCGGCCTTCTTCTCGGCAGTCTTCTCGGCCTTCGGGAGCTTGGGCTCGGCCGGGAAGTCGAGATGCAGGACGACGTGCAGGTCTTCATTGGCGAGCGTCGGCGCGACTCGCCAGGCCTCGTCAGCGCCATCGATCGCGGCAGTGAAGCCGAACTCGTTCGCCAGCCCGACCACACGCATGATGTCCACGTCGGAAGTGACGGCGAAGGTCAGGGGCAGCTTCCCGTCCAGCACCGGGAACAGGGCCTCGAGTGCGGGATCGTAGGGCACGCGCGGTCCGGTGCCCTGCCGCTGACGATCGGCGAGGAGCCGACGGTGGCGCTGGGCATCGAGGAGGACCTGTCGGAGATGCGCCATCGTTCCCATCAGCGTCGACGGGTAGCTCCCGCGCGAGGCGCGCAGGCTGGCGTGCATCGCGATCGGCGAGGCGATCACGGCGCTGCGACGTGTTTGACCGGCCAATGCAATGAGCGCGCTCTGACCGCCGAGGATGGCGGAGGGCGGCGTGAGCAGGGCGGACGTGAAGCCGAGCTTGCGGAGCGCTGCCGCGTCTTTCTCGCTCGGGTTGAAGTAGTTCGCGACCGCCAGATCCGGCTGCGTGTCCTTGCGGTTGGCCGGTCGCGTCGAGGCCAGAGAGGCCGTGCGAAAGTCGACCGGGTCGCTCTCGGCCGGTCCGGCCGCGTACTTGACCTCGGTCAAGCCGAAGGAGGCCGAGCCTTCGATGAAGCCGGCGTAGACCGTCAGGCCTTTCCCGTCGAGGACCTCGGCATCGTAGGGAATCGTGACGTTCGTGCCGACGGCGACGATGAGGCCGTCTCGGATCACGATCGTGCCCGACTCGATCACCTGGCCGGGTTGAGGAATGATGGTCGCGTTTTCGATGGCGGTCGCCGTGCTCTGAGATTGGGCGACCGGGGTGAGGACGACCCCGATCAGCAGCAGGGCGCTCACCAGCCCGAGCAGCGAGGACGCGGCTCGTCGCATGGTTCTCCGCTTCACGGATGCTCCTTCTCTCTTGTCTCGTGGGATGGGTGGGGGCCAAGGTAGGTGGCCGGGCCCGGCGAGGTTCGGAGGCCTTGGAAAACCTCCGCGACGGCGCGGCGGACTCCCCATTCCGCGCGCGGTCGGAATCCCTTATACCGCATTCCTTTCCGATCCTGAAGAGGGAGCCGAGACGGACGGAGCGGACGACGTTCTCCGGGGGGCGACTCGGTCGGTTCCGTCGCCGCCAGAATGCCGGTCCGGGCAGCAATCCGGAAGAATGAAGACATCGTGGGTAGAAACACCGCGATTCTACCCACGACGTGGGTCATTCTACCGGCGGATCCACGGAAGGCGCCCACGTCTCGGCGCTGGATCTGATCGGTGGACGAGAACTCTCTGCGATGGAAGCACGGTGACCCATCAGGACGACGTTCGCGCCGCATTCACGCGGCAGATCGAGACACTCACGAGCTCGCCGCTCGACGCCGAGTCTTTGGGTCGATTGCTGAGGCTCGTCGAGCCGGAGGCGCACTGGCGAGGGCTGGATGTCGGGACGGGGCCCGGCGGCGTGGCGCTGGCGCTGGCGGACCGGATCGCAGAGGTCCACGGCGTCGACGTCACTCCGGCGTCGATCGCGGCTGCCCGTGAGCAGGTCGCGCAGGAAGGACGCACGAACGTCACGTTCGAGATCGCCGACATCGAGCGGCTGCCGTTCGAGGACGCCTCCTTCGATCTCGTGACCTGTCGGCGCGTCGGGCATCACCTCGAGCATCTCGGAGCGGCCCTCACCGAGATGCGCCGCGTGCTGAAGCGCGGCGGACGCCTCGTCCTCGACGATCGCCTCGCGCCGCACGAGACGACCGGGCGCCTCATCGACCGTCTCGAGCACACCCGCGATCCCTCGCACGTCCACTGCCTGACGATGGAGGAGTGGGAGGCCAGCCTGACCGCGGCCGGCTTCGTTGTCGACGTGGTCGATCGTTACGAGAGTCGCGTCACATGGAAGCGCTTCACCGCCGCGGCGACGCCGGAGAAAGCCGAGGCCTTGCGAGAGCTCTGCAACACGTTGAGCGACAAGGAACGCGCCAGCATGTTGGAGGATCGCGCTGGCGAGACCTGGGTCAAGCAATGGGCCGCGGTCCTGAGTGCGCGATGACGCGTGCCACTCTGCCGCCCATCCGGGGCTCGCGTTCGAGGGTGTCGAGCGCGGTGAAGAAACCTGGGTGCACTGCTTCCCGAGGCTCACGCCAAGGCTCACGCCTCGGGCTTTGATCTTCCGGCCCTCCGGTCCTAGCATTTCATCTTTCGTCCGCCGACATGCCCGTCGATCGCCTTCCGGGACGGGTCAGCGCTCTGGCGCGATGAAGGTCTTGATCAAGATCACCGTGCCTAAGGGAACGAAAACGTTACGTCGAGCGTCTCACCGGGAACAACGGAGATTTGCCGCTTCTCCGACGTGAACTCGGGGTGACTGAACTCGATCACGTAATCTCCGCCGCGGAGCTTCAGATTGTCCTTGCCGCGAACCTGTTTGGTAATCAACCCTTTTCGCCCATCACGCCGGATCGCCAGCCACACCAGCTCTGAGTACGGCACGCCCTCGAGAAGGACCGTGATCTCGACATTGCCAATTGAAGGGGAAGGACTCTCGACTTGGACGCGCTTCGTCTCCGCAGGTGCAACTGTCAGATCGACTGAAGCAAACCCCGCTTCATCAAAAAAACCTGACCTTGGTCCGACTCGGTAATTCCCGGAGCCGACCAGAAAGACAAATACGATCTCGTTCGCATCGGGGGAGGGCACTTCGACTGGACGGACATGCATGCTCGGATCATCTAGAGAGCTTACGCTCCAGGACCCCTCGGGGTATTGTCCAACCGCCGAGTCCTTCCCGACGAACTCCACCTCGACCCGGGCGAGCCGCTGCGCGGCTTCTTTGCTCAAGTCCAACGAAACGATGTCACTCGCCAGGAGGTCATCGACGCGCCGATAAGCCAGCCGACCCTCATAGGCTTGCGAGCCAGGAAAGGGTCGGTAAGAAAACTCAGCCTCGAGTGGCAGAGTGCTGTCAAACCCATCAATTGGTCGCCAGACACCGAAGCACCAAAGAACGCTCCGACTTGTGCTACCAAGCTTCGTGTCGAGGTGAGTCTCGATACTCAGCCGAACGTCTTGAGGGCAGCCTGGAGTCAAACCGTGCCTCGCGACATGTGAAGTCTCGAGGTGCCCAAGGTGCTTGGGGCTCAGATCAATTACACCCGTCTCGATTCGAAGCCCCGCAACTAGCACGGGCGCAAGAGCCAGGGAGACGTCCTCCACTTTATGACGCGATTTGTCAGCAAGAGAAACAACTTGGCCGCGAACCGGGAAGTACCCCAACGCTTCCGCGTTCAGAAGAACACGGTCAACGCTCTCTGGAAGCACGAAGGACACTTGGCCAACCGTAGAGGACGTCAAGGAAATCGTCGGTGTCAGGCGATCTTTCCATTCAATCGGGATTGAGGAGAGAGTCGGAATACGAGTGAGCTTCGGAGTGCCTATTGATACGCGAGCGTTGATCGGATCACCGCTCGCGAGGTCGCTGACGGAAGCACGCAACGACAAGCTCTGCTCAAGTGTCGCCTCGATCTTGCCGAGACTCCAGCCCTCGTCCTGTGGACCGACCAAATCCGGCCAATGACCAGGCGCTTCGATAAGGACAAACGTCTTGGGGAGCTCGCCGTCTGCGCTCAGCTCAAAGCGGCCTGGACCAAGCGTCGAAACGCGAACCGCTTCGTGAGCAATAGACACCGTTGCGTTCTCGAGTGGTGCGCCTGTGCTTCGAAGAACGTGAAGGCTGATAGAGTGTCTTAGATCGGCCTCATTCGAGTCCGTCAACTTCATGAGCGCATTGGTGCTCGACCCAGCGCCCCGAGCATGAACCTCGATACTGTCAGAGAGTTGCACCTTGTTTTCAACGTCGCTAGCGTCGACTAAGGTCAAGATGCCTACGACTATTCCGAGACTACCTCCGATTAAGGCAAGCTTTGCCCAACTCTTGGTGATAGCTCTCAATTCCTAGCTCCTGTATCTGTAGGCAATTGTGCTGAGGCATAGCAGGCCGGCGGCCAGTAATTGTCGCTCTGGCGCGCTAATGTCAGTGTCTCCAAGGCATGAGCAGGACGCGGAATTGCCGCTGCCTATGACAGAGACGTACACGCTAAAGAGGAAAAGACCTGCGGAATAGACGGCTGATGCGATGATTGTAGGTGCTCTGAATGCGCGCCATAAACTTCCGGCAAGAAGGCCTAGGCCGAGCCCCAGTTCCAACAAGAGCGGTACGATCGTAAGGGCTTGGGCGAGAGCGGAGCGGCCGGTGAGTGACGCTACTTTCAGCCAGGTCAAAGAGAGCCAGGCGCCAGCGAGCAATGTAAGCGTCAGATACGTTCCTATTCTGTTGTGCCGCGCAAGATAGCCAAGGGCGACCAGTTTCATTCGACGCAGTCACAGTGACCGACGCCGGAAGCGAAGACCTCGATGCAGGTATTGTTCTCACAGGACTGACTGCAATCATCGGCGCACTGATAGGAGTACACCCCAGTTGAAGTGTTCTTCTCGACACTCAGTTCGCACCATTGATTGCTTTGAGACTTGCAGTGACAGCCCCAGATTTCTGTCTGCGCTGGTGGATTTGCTATGTGCTTTATTCGGCAATCATTGCAGATCTGATCGATGCAGACCATACTTTCAGTGGCTTCAGTGAACTGCCCCTCGCAAGACATGCATTCTTCGCCTTCGAGAAGTGCAGTGACGCTAGCGCTTGCAACCGCGAAGGGTACGGCGAACAATGTGAGTGAGATTAGTAGCTTTTGCATTTCTCGCCTCCGGACAAGGAAAGTTTCGGAGAAAGCCCCTCCTTAGGGGTCACGGATTCGAGTTGCTATCGTCATGTAGAGGCGGGGAGGGGTCGTGTTTAGGAGGATGTTCAGGCGTCTTGTGTCTCGCCGCACGCAAGGCACTGATGGCGCGTCGATAGGCTAGCCTCGCTGCGTTCCTCGTGACTCCAAGCTTGTGAGCGGTTTCAGCGAACGATAGTCCATTCATCGCATGCTGAAGCACAACTTGACGTTGACGAGGTGTGAGAAGCGCCAACGCCGCCTGAAGAACTCGACCTCTGCTCCCATTGCAGGAGCCCTCGCCGTGACGGGACGAAGCGCGCAACGAAGACTGCGGCAGGTCAAGATTGTCCGGGTCTCGGCCACGGTCGGCTAGCTGCTCATCAGGAGCAGCTCTTTCGCGAAGGGCCTCGCGCTGTAACATTCTACTGATGTACGAGACGATTGAGGCTCGGTCAGCTCGACGCAGCGCCGCCAGTCCTCCTCGAGCCAGCCAGATGACCGCATAGCCTCTCACTTTGTCAGAGGCGACACCTGATAGCCGCAGGGTCTTCGCGATCCTCTGAGATTGGGAGTCGATCGTCGAGAGTACGAAAGCTGTCGTTTCTTCGTCTGGAGTCACAAGAAGCCCCTTGTCTGTTCTTGGCTGCACGAGGTCGGGAAGCCAGAGCGCTCGGGAGCGACTCGAGAGATTACCGTTAGATCAGATCAAGATGTCGACGGGCCGGGGGTAGGAAAACCGAGAAAACGATGACCGACGGCAGTTCCGAGTGTCGCAGGACGACGCCGGACTGGGTAGGAAGAACGGTCCGTCATCACCGCAGCGCGGGAAACAGGTCGGCGAGGTCGCGTTGGTACTCGCTCATCTTCTGATAGTCGTAGCGCTCGCCCACGCGGCAGTCGCGCAGCTCGACGCCGTCGACCGGCTTCGAGAGATCGTCCTGCATCAGCTCGAAGGAGCATTGCTCGAATAGGATCCGAGCGTTCTGCCGGGTGATTCGTTGGAGCTCGAGCGAATGCAGCTCGAAACGGCAGCTTCGAAAACTCGCGAGGAAGCCAGCCTGGGAGGTGGGGCGAAACAAGTGACCCTGGCCCGGCGTCTCGGTGTAGCCACCCAGGAACTCGCACGAGGTCGCCTGCAGGATCGTGCCCCCGGACACGGCGAAGACGTAGCTGCCACCGTGCCCCGCATCAAAGCCAACGACGCGCACACCCTCCATCTCGAGTACCAGGGAACCCATCCGAAGATCGAAGATCCCATCGTTGCGCCCGTCGATCGTCAGGTTTTGCAGCCGGAGGCGCTCCACGTTGCTTCGCATTCCCAGGTCCTGCGTCAGCCGCAAGAGAGTGCTGTCGATGCCTGCGCCTTGGATCGTGATGTCGCTCGGAAACGGATCCTGTCGCGTGAGAATGCGGGAGTCGAGCTCGAAGACCCCGGCACCGAACTCGATCGTCGTGCCGTCCTCCAACTCGATCGGCTCCTCGGCAGGATCATCGCTCGACGTCAGACGCCGGCCCGGAAGCGTGGTCCGGACGGGGCGGGGGGCGAGGCTGCGTTGGATCCATTCGGTATCGACCGAGTCGGGAGGCTCATATTGATTGGCCGCCCATTGCGCGAGTAGCTCGGCCCCGTCCCCAGTCTCCAGGGCGCGCTCCGTGACCTCGCGCTCATCCTGCTCCTCGGAGTACGCGGCCGCGATCTCCATCGGCAATGCCAGAACGCGGCGCTCGAACTCGGCGAGGAGTCGCTCGATGTCCTCTTCCGGTGGGGCGACGGCCCGTCGCTGCAGGATCGTCTCCGTGATGCGAGCAAGCGCGTATTGCCGGAGTCGGTCGCCGATCAGCGAGGCGTCGGTCGCAGGCCGTGGGTCCTTTTCTGGTGTGCCCGCGTCGATCGCCGGATCCGTGGAGGCATCACTCTTCGGAGCTCCGCCGCTCTGGGGGCTCCCCGGACTGCGTGAGGCTGGATCCGAAGGCTTGGAGTCGAGTCCGCGGAGCGACGAGTCCGTCCCGGATTCTCGGTCACTGACCTGAACGGCCTCGATCGAGTCATCGTCGACGGAAAGTGGGTCTTCTCCGCAGCCTCCCGCGGCGATCCCAATGCAGAACAAGACCAACGACATCCCCAACTTCATCACCCGTTCCTCTCAGCGATGGTTTCCCGAATCCTCGGTCGGAGTCGTGAGACTCTCCAAGTACGCGACGAGATGCGCGAACTGCTCGAGGGTCAGGCCCGACTGCAGCCCATTGGGCATCGGTGACAGGGGGCTCGTCCAGCGCTCCGCGATCTCGCCCGTGCGGATCGTGATCGTCTTGCCCTGGCTGTTGACGATCGAGAGCCGCCCGTCTTCCTCGGTTTTCGGAAGTCCGAAGAGCAGTCGACCGTCCTCGTGCTCCACGCCGATCGCACGGTAACCCTCGCCGATGCGCTGCGACGGCTCGAGAATCGATGTGACGATCTCGGTGCGTGGGTACTTGGCGCCGACGTCGCTGAGCTCGGGACCGACGCGCTCCCCGACGCCCTCGGCGACATGGCAGCTCACGCAGCCGACGCCGTCGCGGTCGCGGAAGATCGCTCGGCCGAGCGATACGTCTCCCGCGTGCTCGATCGCATACTGGCGATAGTCCGCCTGCTCGAGGGAGATGGCATCACCGAGCTCGAAGAGCGGTCCCGTGGCCGCGTCGGACAGCTTGAAGTTGAAGCTCCAGTCGCCGCCGTCCTGACCGACTCGCACCACGATCGCGTTCGGGCCGGGCTTCAGCCGCACCTCGAACCGATCCTGATCCGGCGTCCAGCCGCGCGCCCCAGGATAGTCGTGGACGAGCTCGCCATTGACCCAGACCGCGACTTGATCATCGCTGCCCACGGCGGCTTGCGCCCGACGCGTGGTCGGAGAGTCGATCCAAGTCGCGGCGTAGGCCACCGTGCTGCTGTTGGGCGTCATCCGAGCGCGCAGGTCCACGAAGCCGTGCGGGCGATCCGTCGTATGTGCCTCCCAAGCCTCGGGGCCGCCCGGGATCGGCGACAGCACCGGTGCACCGTCTTGCACGAACGGCGCGGGCACGCTCGCCGGAGGATCGCTCTTCTTCTCGAACGGGCCGAGCAGGTGCCACTCGCGTACTGGTTGCGGGTCCTGATACACCGAGCGCACCGCGGCGAGGACGGCGCTCGGCAGCTCGCCGCGGAGCTGACGGGCCTCGAGCTGGCCGCGCACCTCCTGGCGAATCGCGCTGAGCGCTCGCTGTGCCATCAAGCGCCGACCCGCGCCCGGGTCGGCGAGCCCGAGGAGGTAGGCGTCGAGCGCGCGCACATCCGGCAGAGCCGTGAGCGCATCGATCGCCGCGTCGCGGGTGTCCGGATCCGACTCGACCAGCGAGATCAGGACGGGAATCGCTTCGGAGTCTTGGAGCGCCGCGCACACTCGAGCGGCCTCCCGACGCACACTCGCGTCCGGATCGGCGAGCAAGGGCCGGGCTTCGGGACGACACTCGGCGGCGCCAATCGCATCGAGAGCGCTCAGGGTGGCCACGCGAATCGCTGGCGACGCGTGCTGCGCGAGGGGGCGGAGCTGCGCCGCGATGTCGCCAGTACCGATCTGTCCGAGCGCTTCCAGCGCCGGAATCACGACCTCCCGCTTGGCTCCGTCCGCGAGTGCCACCGCGATCAACCGGGCCCTCGCCTCGGGTGAGTCGATCTGACGCAGCGTGGTGATGGCTGCCGTGAGCAGCTCGGAGGTGCTGGCGGTGTCCTCGATGGTGCGCTGGACACGATCGAGCGTGCCGGGATCGGCATCGCGCAGCGTGCCCAACAGGCGAAGGCCTGCCAAGCGCACGCGGGGATCTTTGTCCTCGGCCAGTCGACGCACTTCGGGCAAGGCCGTGCGATCCGCCGTGATCGACACGGCCTCCACTGCGGCCGCGCGCACCGGTGCCGCCGGATCGTGGAACGCGGCCCGCACGGTCTCGCTGATGGCGGACGTCCGCTCCCAATCGACCTCGGGCGTCGGGCGGGGCGTGCGTGCCGGTTGCGTCAGCCACCAGGTGCCGTCCCAGGCTGGCAAGCGACGATGGAGGTGGGCGAGCTGCACGAGCGCTCGTGCGCGTCGGTCGTCGCGCGCGCCGCTGCGCACGAGCTCCATCAAGCCGTCGGCGAGCCCGGTCGAGAACTGGTCGTGCATCGTCAGCAGCAGCGAGTCGAGCTCGGTCGAAGGCGAGGTCGAAAGCGCCGCGACGACGGGAGCCCAATGGTCGAGGCGCTGGATGGCTTGGCGAAGCGTGAAGGCCAGGAACGCGTCCTGCTCACGGCGAAGCCGAAGCAGGAGCGGCGCCGTGGCAGCCGGGTCTCCGATTCGCCCAAGCGCCGACGCGGCGTGGCGCACCACCACCGGGTCCGCGTCCATCAAGAGCGGCAGGAGCGGTGCCGCGTCGTCCAAGAGCCCCTCGCCCAGCGCTCGCGCCGCTTGGGCGCGCGTGTCGGCCTCGTCGTCGGAGAGCGCGGCCAGGACTGCCTGCCTCGCCTCGGCGGAACCGATGGCCGCCAGTGCCCAGACCGCGTGCCGCTTTGCCCGAGTCGATCGAGAGTGAATCACGAGGTGCCGCAGATTCGGGACGGCCGCGACACCACGGCGCACGGCGGCACGCTGGGCGAGGAGCCGCTGGCGGAAGGAGGCGTGCGTGAGACTAGGAATGGGGGCAGCGGTCGGGCGTCCGTCGTCGTCGGCACGGCGCAGTCGATACAGTCGACCGGTCACGTCGGGCTTGCGCCAGCCGGGGTAGCCCCAGTCGGCGATGTACACGAAGCGCCCGTCCGGGGACTCGCAGATGTCGAGCGGTCGAAAGCTGTCGACCGGGCCGGCCTTCACGAAGTCCTCGGCGCTGGCGACGGCGAAGGTCGAGCCTTCGGGGCGGAGCGTGAAGCGGCGGACGGTGCCCTTGCCCCACTCGCAGAAGAGGATGTTGTCGTCGTATTCGAACGGCCAGGCGCCACCGCGATAGACGAGGCCACCGACCGGCGAGCCGCCGCCGTAGTCGGCCATCGGCTCGAGCATGCGGTCGCGGTGATCGTGATAGTCCCACGGGTAACCGTAGTAGCCGCCGCGCACGATGTGGGTGAAGCGCGTCCACCAGCCGAGGCCGTCGTCGGTGTTGTCGTAGGTGAAGACGTTGCCCTTCGAGTCCATCGCGACGTCGAGGTGGTTGCGAGTGCCGGACGCCACGACCTCGAGCCCGGTTCCGTCGGGACGCACGCGCACGACGCCGCCGCCGCGCAGCGTGATGGTCTGGCCATCCGTGCCGGTCGCCTTCGGGACGCCTTTGTCACCGACCGAGACGTAAATGAATCCGTCGAGTCCGAGTCGGATGCCCGTCACGATGTGGTCGTTGAAGCCGCCCGGCCAACCGGGCGCCGGCGGACCGAGATCGCGAAGCAGCTCGAAGCGCTCGTCCGCGACGCCATTGCCGTCCCGATCTCGCAGTACGGTGAGATACGGCATGTTCATGACGTAGACCGCGTCGTCGATCTGCTGCAGCCCGAACACGGCGTAGAGGTTCTCGGCGAAGACGGTCTTGGTGCGCGTTCCGTCGGCGTTCCAACGAAACAACCAGATGCGATCGATCGGCTGATCGGTCGGCCCCGTCATGTCCATCGGATCTTCGGCGACGAGCAGCGAGCCATCGTCCAGGCAGTGGACCGCCGAAGGCCACCGGATCTCCGGCGCCTCGGCGATCAGCTCGATCACGAACCCGCTCGGCACCTCGGGCAAAGCCGGCTCCGGCTCCTGCACCATGACTCCGAGCGCGATCCAACAGGCGGTGATCAAAGGCTGCATCATCATCGTTCCTCGGCGCGGGTCTGCACGATCTCTTGGATCGTCACAGCATACCGAACGCGACAGGGCGAGCCAGCGTCGAGGGACCCCTGAAGCCAAGAGTGACGCCCGCGAGCACCGACAGGCAATGAACCTCCCCTGTGCTCCCCGTGCTCTCCGTGTTGATCTTCCCCTGTGCTCCCCGTGTCCTCCGTGTTGATCTTCCCCCGTGCCCCCCGTGTCCTCCGTGTTGATCTTCCCCCCGAGCTCCCCGTGTCCTCCGTGTTGATCTTCCTCCGAAGATTCCCTGTTCGGCTTCGTTCGAGGTGGGTCTCAGTCGGGTGAGCCGCCGCGGGGCTGCGGTGCTCTTCGAGAGAGACACGACACACGAGCGGAGTGAGAGAGACCATGAAGACCAAGCTGTTCGCCTCCCTTCTGTTGACCGCCGGATCCCTGACCTTCATCGGATGCCAGAGCTTTGGGGAAGCGATGATGAGCATCGCCGAAGGCGTCGCCCGCTCGATGATGGCCGACTTCGACTACGGCCCGAGCGGTGAGAGCGTGAACGAGAGCTCGGACTGGCGGAGTGCCGGCGTGGGACACGACGAGCCGGTCGACGCATCCTTGGCGGGACAGTACGAGCTGACGGCGAAGTGGAGCGACACGAACGAGGACGGCGATCGCGTCGGCGGAAGCTGCGAGTGGGACTTGATCCTCTTCGACAACGGGAGCTTCGTGCGGCACCTAGTGCAGGCGAAGACCCAGACCGGCGATGACATGGAGAACACGTCTTCGGGCTGGACCGAGACGGGCCAGTGGAAGACCGAAGGCGATCAGATCCTGATTCGCTCGTCCGCCGAAGCTAGCTTCTGGAGCTGGGCGAAGTTCGAGAGCCGCTCCGATGGCATCGTCTTCGTCCCCCACGCCGCGCAGCCGGAGGATTCGAACCGCTTCCCGATCGAGCCGTGGCGCCGGGTGAACTGATCGCGAGGGTTCTTGGCGCAAGCTCGCTCGAGGGAGGTCGTCTCGTGAGAGACGGCCTCTTTCTCGCTCGGCTTGCGCACTCCTGTCTCACGACGACGCCGACGAGTAAGCTCGCAGCCCGATGCGCCAGAAGAGGTAGGCCCTCAGGATACCGGTTGACGGGCGTTACAAGCTGGCTAACCTGGATCGGGGCCGTGAGAATCGTCCGAACCTTCGTTCGCCGACTGGGGGTCGACCTGTGGAAGAAGGACGACGCGAGAGTGACCGGTGGTCTCAGTACCGAGCAACGAACCTTTTCACCATCGTCGGAAACGAGATCGCGCAGCTCGAGGCAGGCGGCTGGTACGAGCGGCTCCTGGCGCGGGTTCGCAGTCGCTATCCGTGGCTGCAGGTCGATCTGGAGGACGCGGTCAATGCTGCCAAGATTCGAGCGTTGGACCGAGCCGGGGATCTGAGATCGCAGGCCCCGGCAGCAGTGCGGAGCTGGCTTCGGAGGATCACTCAGAATGAGATTCGAAGGGTCCTGCGCCGCTCCCAGTCGCGGTCCCGCCTGCTGTCGTTGGAATCCTTGATCGATCAACTACCCGCAGAGGATGCTACGCGAGAGCTAGTGCAGGGAGAGTACCAGGCCAGCTTGCTGGAACAGATTTCACCGCAGGCTCGCGAACTCGTCGAGCTGCGAGTCCTGGGAGGGCTCTCGTTCGGCGAGGCCAGCAACGCGGTCGGGATCACGGTGGAGGCGGCTAAGAAACGATACTACCGAGCCGTCAAGGATTTTAAGGCAGAGCATCGAGAGAGAGAGAGAAGCCCAGCACTGACTGGACTTTCTCTTGCTGCCGATGCAGTCGCTCTTGAATCTCGTTCGGCCCCGAGGCAATCCCTGAACGAGAAAAAAGGTTCGAGAGTTCGAGATTCCTGTCGCTTCATTGAGCCCGAATGGCATCTCTTACAGTGGCGCTCGACACTCAGTCTTATTGTCAGAAGAACGGCTCAGCATGCAGGAAAGCTCGATGAAAACCAGACTCTCCAGAAGGCGCGCGTTGACAGCAATGGCCGCCTTTGCTGGCGTACTGGTCACCGTGGCCATCATCCTAAGCTCTCCCTCGAGGAGAGAGGACAAAGACCTGTCGCAGACCACGCTTGAAGCTACTGACCAACCGGTAGCGGCTCATGGTGGTTCTTCGCCATGGCATGCAGTCGGAGTTGAGCCGGATCCAGCGGCCGCGAGTGATCCTAAGCCTCCGGCCTCCGAGGGCAGTGCGCCGACTCGGGAAGATGACGAGACTGATGAGGGGATTCCCGAGTGGTTACGAAAAGACCCACTGCGAACGGCCGGGAAGCTGCTCCGCACACCGATTCAGAAGCAGTTGGCGGAGAACCTCTTGAATCCGTGGGAAGTTCCTATCTCACCAATGGCCGCTGAGGATATTGCAGGCCAAGTGGCGGCAGACATGGGCGAGCTGGCGAAGCTCAAAGACAGAGTCGTTCATGAGAAGCTTCACGCTTTCGAGCGGCTCTACGATCAGGGGCTCAGTGAAGACCCGCCGAGCCCATCACCCGGAGACGCCTCCTGGAGCCCAGACCATCCGAGTTATCAGCAGCCCCCTCCAAGGTTTGAGGGCGAAGTCGTCGGACTGATCTCGAAGGACAATGGCCCGATGAAGGTCGTTCGGCTCAACCCCGGATACGACGAGCAATACGATGCTGCCATGGCTGATCTCTCTGCCTTGACGTGGTATCTCATAGAAAGGGCGCAGGAACTGGTGCTTCGAGAATCGAATGAAGACCCAACGCAGCAGGAGGATAAGAGATGATGTCGAGGCTTTCCTTCGCAGGGCTTGCTCTTATCGCGATCGTGTTGACTGGGGTTTTCGTCGGCAATTCCGCTCTCGCTCCGGCCGGGCCGGGCGCCGGAAAGCCCCGACTCAGTGCTACGAAGAGCATCTCTCGAGATGTCTCATGTAACGGTTGCACAGGCTTGGAGACCATCGGAGGTATTGGTGGTACTGGGTGCGTCTCGGTTGGCGTGTCGACCTGTATCGATGGTGATGGTGTCTGCGTTGAGTCTGGGAGTAACTGTGATAAGGACCCATGCGACCTCACATATCACATTGCCGCAGACCTAGATTCCTCTTGTAGCGGAAATCTCATACTGAAGAAGTATGTCTCTGATGACTGTGGAAACTGGACACCAGTTCAGACCGTGATGGGGACGTCCATCGATGTGGCAGGGGCACCGGAGGTGGAGTGTTCGGAGGACGGCCCTAACGGGCTAGGATTTGTTCTCACCTACGATGGGGATACGATCTGGAAATGCCAAGTTTGCTGTTCCAAGTGCAACAAGGTTGGTGGGGGTGGGGGATTCTGAGAGGGCTTGCCCGGGACGACAGTTTCGATTGGGGGTAGGCCCGAGCCTAGCCCTGGTAAGCAGCCCGGGGCTGCCGATCCGGCTGATTACACGTAGCCCGTGGCACCGCCTCCTCTCCTACGACGACGCAGACGAATACGCCCGCAGCCCGATGCGCCAGAAGAGGTAGGTCGCGACAGTGAGCCCTGCGGTCACGAGTGCGATGTGTCCCAACCCAGTCAGCGTGGCGCCTTCGAAGAGCAGGTAGGTCGGCAGGGAGATGAGCACCGCGAAGGGGATCACCGAGAGCAGCAGCCGCTTCAGGGCGCCCTGGTAGATGCGGTGGGGGCGCTCGGCGAGGAGCTCGATGCCGAAGAAGAGGCTGCGGGATCCTTCGGCGTGCTGCAGCCAGAAGACCGGGATCAAGAAGATCAAGTACAAGAGCGTGTGCAGGTACACGCCGACCAACAGCAAGACCACGTGCAGCGCGATCGGCCCCATTCCCAGCTCTCCGGGATACCGCACGAACGACCACGCCAGGATGCCAATCGCGATGAAGAGGTTGAGGAACGAGTTCGCCGCGAACTCCCGCAGCGTCAGGAAGAAGAGCGGCGCGACCGGGCGGATCAGGTAGTAGTCGAGCTTGCCCTGGTTCACGAGGTCGGGGAATGCCCAGTAGTTGTTCGCGACCAGCGTCATGTGGACCGCGTCGAGGAAGAACAAGCTCGAGATGAAGATCAGTACCTGGTCCAAGTTCCAACCGGCCAGCGCGCTGGTGTGCTGGAACAGGATGCCGAAGAAGCCGAGGCTGATCAGATAGAAGACCGAGTCCATCAGGATGCGGAAGAAGAAGTCGACGCGAAACTCCATCGCCTTCGACATCGAGAAGCGCAGGAAGTAAGCGTAGAGCCGGACGTAGCGCCACATCAGATTCCGACCCCCGTGTAGCGCCGCTCGCCTCGGCGCCAGAGGGCCGCGCCGATCCAGGCCAAGACCAGATTCCACGCCACGAGCACCGCCACCGCTTGCAGCCATTCGGTCGGTGTCGAGCGGCCGAGCAGTGCGCGCGTCGGCGAGAAGAACAGGTGCGGGAACGGGGTCCACAGGAGGAAGCGGTACGCCCAGGCGGGAAAGAGGTCGATCGGGATCAGGACGCCTCCGACGAGCTGCGTCGCGAGCTGCAGCAACACCGCCAAGCTCCAAACGTTGTCGGCCCAGAAGGCCAGGGCATGGATGGGCCAGCTCAACAGGAAGTAGGCGGCGTTGGCGAGGATGAGCAGGATGGCGCCTTGGAGGAGCGAGAGTGGGCTCCAACCTTCGCCGACACCGAGCCAGGCGACGAAGGGCACGCCGACCAGGATCAGGAGCACGAGATGCGGTGCAAGCCCTCCGAGGTGCTGGGCGTACTTGAAGAGCCGGAAGTGGGTCGGATAGAGGCAGAAGCGTGTCAGCTCACCCGAGTAGATCTCGTTCGAGACGTTCAGCCCCAGGTTGGGACCTCGCACCACGCGACCGAGCAGCGCCGCGATCACGGTGTAGAGCACCAAGGCCTCGAAGGTGTAGTCGCCGATCTTCTCGGTCTCCATGACCTCGAAGACCGACTGCCACAGGTAGTACGGCACCACGAATCCGATCACGACGATGCTGATCGCGTTCGTCCAGAACGACACGCGATAGCTCATCGCCTTGCGCGCCTCGAGGCTGGCGACGTGCAGGAACAGATGCGGTCTCATGCGCTCGGCTCCCGAGTCTGCAAGCGCTCGATGATGCTGCCGATGCCGACCTCTTCGATCGTGAGATCGGCGACCGACAGACGCTCGAGCAAGGCGGCGGCCGCTGCCGCGACGGCCGTGCGAGCGACCTCCAGCCGCACCGTGACATCATCGTGGGCCAGGATCTCTCCGTGGGCACGGAGTGCGGTCAGCGCCTCGGATGTCGGCTCCGAGCGCAGGTGTGCGATCAAGATCTTGTGACCGGCGTACTCGCTCAGGATGCGATCCCGGGAGCCGTCGTAAACCATCTCGCCGTCGCGCAGGATCATGATGCGCTCGCACAGACGCTCGATGTCGTCCATGTAGTGACTGGTCACGATCATGGCGGGGCGATGGCGCTCGCGGTAGGTGAGGATGAACTCGCGAATCGCGCGCTGCGCCGAGAGGTCCAGTCCAATCGTCGGCTCGTCGAGGTAGACGACCCGCGGCGTGTGGAGCAGTGCCGCGATCAGCTCCATCTTCATCCGCTCGCCGAGCGAGAGTCGACGCACTTGGATGTCGAGCAGATCTCGCACGTCGAGCATCTCGCTCAGCTCGTCGAGATTGGCTTGGAACCGATCGTCGGGGATGCGATAGATCTCACGCAGCAGCAAGAAGCCATCGCCCGCGGGCAGGTCCCACCACAGCGACGCCTTCTGACCCATGATCAAGGCCATCTGGCTGCGAAAGCGATCGTCCCGCTCCCAAGGCCGGTAGCCGAGCACGTGCGCGTCGCCGCTCGAGGGGTGGATCACACCCGAGAGCATCTTCACCAGCGTCGTCTTGCCGGCGCCGTTCGCGCCCACCAGGCCGACGATCTCGCCTTCGTCGATGCGGAACGACACGTCGCGGACGGCGGCCTTCTCGGTCCAGTTCCGCCGGAACAGCGCGCGGACGGAGGCGCGAAATCCGGGGGCCTTCTTGTGAACCCGGAAGGTCTTGGAGAGGCCGTCGACCTCGATCATCGTTCCCTGCCGGGGAGGGGGGCGCGGCGGGCGTGTCTCTCGGAGGCGGCGGCTTCCGAGCGTCAATCGATCTCGCTGATCACCTTCTGCAGACCCTCTTTGGCGTCGGCGAAGAACATCACCGCGTTCTCGGCCTCGAAGAGGGGGTTCTTGATGCCGGCATAGCCCGGGCTCAAGCTCCGCTTGACGACGATCACCGTGCGCGCGTTCCAGACCTCGAGCACCGGCATGCCGGCGATCGGGCTGGTGGGATCGGTATTCGCCACCGGGTTCACGACGTCGTTCGCGCCGATGACCATCACCAGGTCGGTCTGCTGGAAGTCACTGTTGATCTGATCCAGCTCGAAGAGCTGATCGTAGGGGACGTCGGCTTCGGCCAGCAGCACGTTCATGTGACCGGGCATGCGTCCGGCGACCGGGTGGATGGCATAGCGCACCTTGACGCCACGCTTCTCGAGCTTCTCACCGAGCTCCCGCACGAGGTGCTGTGCCTGCGCGACCGCCAGACCGTAGCCGGGCACGAAGATGACCGAGTCGGCGGCGTCGAAGAGCATGGCGACCTCTTCGGCCGAGGTCTCCTTGACGCCCGTGTATCCGCTGCGATCGCCGCTGCCCGCATCGTCGCCGATGCCGCCGATCAGCACGTTGGTGAGCGAGCGGTTCATCGCCTTGCACATGATGCGCGTCAGGATCAGGCCCGAAGCGCCCACCAAGGCTCCCGCCACCACCAGGAGCTGATTGCCCAGCACGAAGCCGGTCGCCGAGGCCGCGAGGCCCGAGTACGAGTTCAGCAGCGAGACGACCACGGGCATGTCGGCGCCCCCGATCGGCAGGACCAGGAAGAACCCGGCCGCGGCGGCACCCGTTACGAGCAGTACCGCTGCAATGACCGCGCTCGCACCGGTGGAGTTGGCAAGCCAGAAGCCGCACGCCAGCGTGACGAGGACGAGCGTCGCGTTGAAGCCGTGGCGAGCACTCCCTTTCAGCGGGTGCACCATCTTGCTGCCGCGCAGCTTGAGGTAGGCGATCCCGCTTCCGGTCAGCGTGAGCGTGCCGATCAGGATCGAGGCCACGACGGCGATGGAATAGCTCGCACCGGCAAGATTCTCGCTCAGAGCCGACGAGCCGCCGATCTCGGTCAGCGCGACGAAAGCCGACGCGCCGCCACCGAAGCCGTTGAAGGCCGCGACCAGCTCGGGCATCGCGGTGAAGGGCACGCGCACCGAGAGCACGGCGCCCGCCGCGCCACCCACGAGCATGCCGGCGATCAGGACCGGCCACGACAGGCTTTCGGTGACGGCGATCGTGGCCACCACGGCGATCAGCATGCCGAGGGCCGAGATCCGATTGCCGCTGCGGGCCGTCCGCACCAGCGACAGCCGCTTGATGCCGATGACGAAGCAGACCGAGGCGACGAGGTAGGCGAGGATCTGGAGGTCGCTGTTCACGATCGCCTCTTCTAGTCCTTCTTCTTGAACTTCTCGAGCATCCGGTCGGTGACCAGGAAGCCACCGACCACGTTGGTCGTCGCCATCGCGACCGCGATGAACGCGAGCACGCCGCTCATGAAGCCTTCTCCGCTCCCGGCCGCGATGACCGCGCCCACCAGCGTCACGCCCGAGATCGCGTTGGATCCCGACATCAACGGCGTGTGCAGCGTCGGCGGCACCTTGGTGATGATCTCGAAGCCGAGCATCACCGCCAGCACGAAGATGAACAGTATCTCGAGCATCACGCGCCTCCCGACGCCGCGAGCGCCTCTCGAACCTTCTCGTTCACGATCTCTCCGTTCTTGAGCACGGCCGCGCCCACGTTGACCTCGTCTTCCCAGTCGGTCTCGAGCTTGCCCTCCTTCAGCATCGGCTTCAGGAAGGCCGTCGTATTCCGACCGAACATGACGCTGGCGTCGCTGGCCAAGAGCGCGGGCAGGTTGGACTCGCCGATGATCGTTACGCCGTGCACGACGATGCGCTCGTCGGCCTTCGAGAGCTCGCAGTTGCCGCCTTGACCGGCCGCCATGTCGACGATCACCGAGCCGGGCTTCATCCGCTGGACCATGTCGGCCTTGACGAGCACCGGTGCCTTCCGCCCGGGGACGAGGGCGGTCGTGATCACGACGTCGGCGGCCGCGACGTGCTCGGCCAGGATCTCCTGCTGCTTGCGGAGGAAGTCCTCCTTGGCCTCGGCTGCATAGCCGCCTTCGCCGCCGGCGAGCTGACCGGTGTCGACGAACACGCCGCCGATGCTCTCGACCTGCTCTTTCACCTCGGGCCGAATGTCGGTCGCTTCGACCTTGGCGCCCAGACGCTTCGCGGTCGCGATGGCTTGGAGGCCCGCGACGCCGGCACCCATCACCAGCACGCGCGCCGGTGTGATCGTGCCCGCCGCCGTCATGAGCATCGGGAAGAATCGTGGCAGCGCGGTGGCGGCCAGGAGCACGGCCATGTAGCCGCCGGCCGTCGCCTGACTGCTGAGGATGTCCATCTTTTGAGCCCGGGAGATTCGGGGCACGAGATCGAGCGCGAAGCAGGTGACCTTCTTCTTGGCCAGGGCTTGGACGAGCTCGAGCCGGACCAGCGGCTGGAGACTGCTGATCAGCGTCACTCCGTCACGGAGCGCGGTGACGCCGTCACTGCCGTCCTCGGGCGCCTGCACCCGCAAGACGATTCCCGCCTGGTCATATCCTGCGGCCGCGTCGGCGACGATCTTTCCGCCGGCGGACTCGTAGGCAACGTCGAGGAATCCGGCCTGCTCCCCGGCACCGGCCTGAACCAGCAGCTCTGCTCCGGTCGCACAAAGACTCTTCACCGAGTCCGGAGCCAGGGCGACCCGCCGTTCACCGGCAGCCGACTCCCTCGGTACGAAAACCTTGACCATGGACCGTCCTTCGAATGGCCTCTCGGCGCTCGTCGTCGTGGCGACGACGTCGCTCGGCGAGGGCTCGCGGGGGCCAGTGCCCACGGCACCTCAACCCTCGAGTTCGAGCCTTGTTCCCCCCGCGTCGAGGGGCCCGGAACACCTGTGATCGCGAGTGACCTCCCCGAGTCCGGGCTCCGGAGGCGTCAAGCTAATGTCCGGCCTCCGGGAATGCAAGGAACCCCGCCCACCGAGAACGAAACCTTACGGAGTCGCGAACGGATTTCGAAGCGGCGAGCGGGTGAAGGGCGCTCCAGCGGCTTCATTCGGTCCTCCGTCAATCTTCGGCCACGATCATCTTCGGCAGCTCGGGCTGGGGCCAGCGGATCACGAGTCCACCGCCGACACCACGGGCCACTCGAAGGCCGTAGAGATGCTCGATCAGATGCATCGCGACGTCGAAGCTCTTGATGCCGCCTTCCGAGGTCAGCGCCTTGCCGTCGTGGACGAAGGAGACGCCTCGCTCGAGTCGGACTGCCGGGAACATCTCGGCAAAGCGGACCTGGTCGCTCGGGAAGGTCGTCGCGTGACGCCCTGCGAGCAGACCGGCTTTCGCCAAGACGAAGGCGCCGTCGCACAGCGAGACGACGAAGTCGGCGCTCTGGCCCGTGCGTCGGACCCAGTCGATCAAGGCCTCGTCCTCGAGGTCCGAGTCCATGTTGTGCTCGGCGCTGGCGACCACCAAGACGTCGATCGGCGGGTGGTCGTCGAGCGAATGGTCGGGCAAGAGACGCAGCCCTTCGAATGTCGTCACGGGGTCGAGGGTGCGTCCGACCGTGAAGACCTTCATGCCGGGGTGAGGCTTGGTGTGGAAGATCGTGTGCTGGAACAGGTCGTAGGGGGCCGTCAGCTCCGTATTGTACACGCCATCGATGATCAGGAAGCCGACTTGGAGCTCCTGCGTTGGCGTCGGTTCAGCACTCGTATCGGCGGCTTTCGAAGTGGCCGACTCGGATGCGGCTTGCTGGGACGGAGACTCGCAAGCGGCGGCGAGGAGCCCACAGGCGATCCAAAAGGTGAGGCGCTTCATGAGGTCTCCACGCTGACGGAGAGGTGAGGTATCATGCCACTCCGGCGTCCCGCAGGGGGGCGTTCGAAGACTCGCACACCGGAGAGCCCGATCATGGCGGAAGCGTTCACGATCTACCACAACCCGCGTTGCTCGAAGTCTCGCCAGACTCTGGCGCTGCTCGAAGAAGCGGGCGTCACGCCAATCATCGTGAACTATCTCGAGACGCCGCCGAGCGTCGATGAGCTCGGGCGCCTCCTCGATCTCCTCGGCTTGGAGCCGCTCGACATCCTGCGTCCAAAAGAAGCGCCGTTCCAGGAGCTCGGCTTCGACCGAGAAGCTCCCGATCGAAGCCAAGCGCTGGCGGCCATTCACAATTACCCGATTCTCTTGGAACGTCCTATCGTCGTGCGCGGCAACCGCGCAATCATCGGACGCCCACCCGAGAACGTGCGCGAGCTGTTGTGATCATCGACCTGTCGCATTGGTCGATGGTGTGAGCGAAGGCCGATGGCGTCCCTTCAGGGCGCGCGGGCGTCAGGTTTGCGTGGCGGCGAGGGTTTGGACGGACGTCGACCCCAGGCACGTGCGACGACCCCAGGCCCGTGACTGGGCTGGGCTACCCACCCGCGCCGTTGACGATCGACCTCGCGTGCCCTGAAGGGGCACCATCATCTTGCGCCGGGTCATCGACCGTTCCGCCAATCTTCGCTCCCGGCCGCCTCTCTCTAGCCGTGCTTCTCGCCGAGTCGCGGCACCTCGAGCTGCTTGCCACCCTGCAATGCCGATTGATGGGCGACGATGCCCGGCACCGTCATCGCCAACGACTCCGCAAGGTCGATGACGGGCTCGCGGTCGTTCAAGAGCGCTTCGATGAAGTCATGGCACAGGAAGACCGAGCTCCCGCCATGGCCGCTCGGGTGGCGCATTGCCTCCGGCAACCGGTCGCCTTCCCAATAGCGAGGCACCTCCCAAGGCGCGGCCCGCCCGTGACGCGGCTTCGTCATCTGACTCTGTCCCGAGCTCGAGCCCATGTAGCAGGCCTGCTTCTCGCCGAACCACTGCCCGCGCTCGCCTTCGGCCGCCATCGCCCAGAAGACTCCGAAGCGGCAGATGTTTCCCTGGTCGGTGATGCCGAGGGCCATCTCGTTGCTGAACGGGTTGTCGTAGGCATTCTCTCCATCGAAGGGGAAGTCGTCCCCGATCCGCTGCCCCAAGCAGGAGACCTTCACGATGCGCTCACCGGTCGTGCCCACCAGGAAGCCCAATGAGTGCGTCGGATACAGCATCGGAGGGAATCCCATCCGCCAGGACTTCTCGCCACCCCAACGCTGCCGGTTGTCGGAGCGCGTGCCGATGCCGTCGTGGTAGTACTCGAACTCCGAGTAGATGAGGCGTCCGAGACCGCCGCTGCGATACAGCTCGCGAGCCGCGATGCACTCCTGCCGATACCAGCTCGACTCATGCATCATGTACCGGAGACCCGTACGCTGCTGGGCGGCGACGAGCGTCTTGGCGTCCTCGAGGGTCGTGGCGGCTGGGCAAGCGCTGACGACGTGCTTGCCCGCGTCGAAGCACATCACCGCGTGCCGCACGTGCGACGGCGCGTCGGTGAACACCGCGACGGCGTCGAAGCGATCCGAGGCTTTCTCCAGCATCACCTCGAGCGAGGGGTAGACGTCGTCGCAGCCGTACTGACGTCGCAGACGCTGACGTCGATTCTCTTCGAGATCCGTGACGGCGGTCACGACGCATCCTGGGTGCTCGTGCCAATGATGGCTTGCCCCGAAGCCGCCGCCAACGACGGCGAGGCGCACGCGCTCATCGCTCGCTGGTCGAGTCGTACGAGCCAGCAGCTCGGCGGGCCAGGATGACAGCGCCGCGGCGGCGGCGCCGGTGCGGACGAGGAACTCTCGGCGGGAAGACGGCATGATCACCTCCGCGGGCGGGTCTCGATGAGCCGGGGCGGTCGATTCGACCATCGCGTACGACCGCGAAGCCACGTTACGATTCGGGAGGTCTCGGGTCCAGACGAACTCCTTCGACGAGTGGATGCATGCTGACTCCCATCCGACGACTCTTCCTGTGTGCCGCCTTCGTGGCCATGGGGGCGGCTCCGACGCGCGCCTTCGACGAAGACCTCGAGCGTCAACAGGCGCTCGCCCGTCAAGTGACCATTCATCGCGACGAGTGGGGCGTGCCACACGTCTTCGGGAAGACTGACGCGGCGACGGTCTTTGGATACGTATATGCCCGTGCCGAGGACGAGTTCGCGCGCATCGAGCTCAGCTTGATCACAGTCCTCGGCCGCCTCGCCGAGCGCGACGGTCCGAGCGCGCTCGCTCAGGACCGGGCGATGCGCTCCTTGGGCGTGCAGCGACTGGGCCGTCGTCACTACGCGGAAGCTCCCGAGTCGGTCCGTGCGCTGGCCGACGCCGCGGCCGACGCGCTGAACTACTTCGCCACCCAGACCGGCACCCGATCGTCCGTCATCGAGCACTTCGAGGGTTGGCAGTTCTTCACGGCCGACCTCAGCATGGCGTTGGGCCAGGTGCCCTCACTCGCCGCCGAGGGCCTCGTGGAGCGCGCGGCGCCCGTGCGGGATGGCTCGAACGTCTGGGCGATCGCTCCGGCCCGCAGTGCTTCCGGTCACGCGCTGCTCCTTGCGAATCCCCACATCCCGCTCGGAGAGGTGTACGAGGCGCACCTCCGCAGCGACAGTGGGTGGCATGTTTCAGGCATGAACGCCTACGGCCTCGGCATCTTTCCCTGGATCGCGCACAACGAGCATCTCGCCTGGAGCCTGACCGTCAACTACCCCGATGTCGCCGATGTCTACCGAGTGACCTTCGATGATCCGGCTGACCCGCTCGCCTATCGGTACGGCGAGGAGGTCCGCCGGGCGACGACGCGCGAGGTCACGCTGCGCGTCCGCGGCAAGGACGGTCTGGAGGAGCAGTCCCTGACGGTGCTCGATACGCACTTCGGGCCGGTGTTGGGTGAGGTCGAAGGGAAGCGCTACGCCGTGCGCGTGGCCGGTCTCGAGAGCGGCGGGTTGATGCAGCAGTGGCTGGCGATGGGCCAGGCGACGAGCCTCGAGGAGTTCCGGGACGCCATCGACGAGCTCGCACTCGTCTACCACAACATCTCGGTCGCCGATCGGGGCGGCAACATCTTCTACGTGTACAACGCGCGCATTCCGCGCCGCGATCCGACATTCGATTGGCAACGAGCGGTCGATGGCTCGAACCCCGCCACCGACTGGCAGGGGATTCACCCGCTCGCCGATCTTCCCCAGGTCTTGAACCCGGACTCTGGATGGCTGCAGAACTGCAACTCGAGACCGTTTACGACGACGGCCTCGGGCAACCCGCGCGAGAGTGACTTCCCGAGCTATCTCGTCGGTCGCGACCGCGACGATCCGCGAGTGGCCATGTCCCACGCACTGCTGACGAGTCGTCCGAAGATCTCGCTCGAGCAGCTCGAGGCGTTGGCCTTCGACACCCGGATCTTCGAAGCCGATCGTTGGCTGCCGGTGCTCTTCGAAGGCTATCGCGCTCTGGCGAAGAGCGATGCCGGCCGCGCCGACCGTCTCGCGCCGGTGATGGACGGTCTCCGAGCTTGGGATCGGCGCGCCGCGCTCGACTCGGTCGCCACGACTCACTTCCTGTACTGGTGGGAGAGCCTGCTCGCCCGCCTGTTCGGTGCCAACCCTCCCGACACGGCCGAAGCCATCACCGCGCTCGAAGGCGTCCTGACCTTCCTCGAGCAGCAATTCGAGTCGACCGACGTGCCGTGGGGAGAGGTCAACCGCCATCAGCGCAGCCGCGACGGCGAGACACCGAGCGACGATCGACCGAGCCTTCCGACCGCTGGTGCCCATGGCGCGGCGGGGGTGTCCGCGACCTTCTTGGCCCGACGCTACCCCGGCACGAAGCGCCGATACGGATTCCACGGGGACTCGTACGTTGCGGTCGTCGAGCTGAGCCCGAAGGTCCGAGCGCGCACGATCGTGCCCTACGGCACGAGCCGCGATCCGACCTCACCCCACTGGTTCGACCAAGCCGAGCTCTACGCCCGCGGCGAGCTCAAGGACGCGTGGTTCTGGCCCGAAGACGTGAAGCGGCACGCTCAGCGGTCCTATCATCCGGGGGAGTGACCGCGTTTCGAGATCGCGGCATCCGCTCGCTTGGGCCGGCTCGATATCGTGCGACCATTCACCAGGCTGAAGCCAGGCCTCCGGATCAACCACAAAGGCGGCTGGAAGAGTCTACGCCGTGTGGCATGCCTCGACGACGGTGTGGATGCCACCGCGCACCCAGAAATCGCCTTCGACGGTCATGCGGCGCGGTTTCGTCAGGGCGACTAGGTCGTCGAGGATGCGGTTGGTGACCGCCTCGTGGAAATGGCCTTCGTCGCGGAACGACCACAGGTACAGCTTGAGCGACTTCAGCTCGACGCAGAGCTCGTTCGGTGTGTAGCGAATGCGAATGGTCGCGAAGTCGGGTTGCCCGGTCTTGGGGCAGAGGCATGTGAACTCGGGGCACTCGAAGCGAATGTCGTAGTCGCGCTCCGGCTTCGGGTTGGGAAACGTCTCGAGCTGCTTGCTCGGCTGGCTGGGCATCGAAGAACTCACAGCGGTTGAAAGAATGGAAAACGCCTGGCGGAGGGGCATCGCGGGAGCGATGCCTCATCGGGCGCTCTGGCGGTCTCGTGTCCGGCTCGTCGGCTTAGAACTCGGGAGTGCCCCCGGCCAGGAGCTCGTCGAATCGTCGGAAGGCGTTGTACCAGAGCTCGCGGACGCCGACCTCCCAGTTCTCGTCCCGGCCGAACCCGGCATGATAGAAGAGCACGCGGGACCGTTTGGCGCCCTGGATGACGGCGATGTGCACGAGGTCGGCGCCGTCGAGGTCCCACTCGAGGAGCATCTCGCGGTCGGGGTGGCTGGCGAGCAGCACCAATCCCTGGGCATACCAAGTGTCGGTGAAGGCCACCTTGAAGGTCGCTTCGGTCCGCGCTTCAAAATCGATGGAGGGCGCCAGCCATTGCTGGAGGAGCTTCGGGTCGGTGAAGCACTCCCAGAGTCGATCCGCGCTGACCTCGAAGTAACGTCGGATCCAGACGCGGCGGCGGAGCTTCCCGGTGTGTCGCTCGAGATAGAACTTGAGCGCCCGCAGCTCGGAGGCCCACGCAATCTCGGCGCGTTGTATCTCGCGATCCCACTCCGGGCCCTCGCCGAAGCCGGTATGCAGAACCTCGAGGCGCGTGCCTTGTGAGGTGGGCACGAGGTGGTAGATCACCTCCGTGCGTGCCACTTCTTCGGGGAGGTCCCAGGTAATGTGCAGCTTCTTCTGCGCATCGATCTCCAGGATCTTGCCGCGAACTTCACCCAGTGTCTCCCAGATGAAGGCGACCAGCTTGCCGACCTGTCCTTGGAAGATGGCGCGGTCGGAGAACCAACGCGCGATCAGGCCGGGATCGGTGATGGCATCCCAGACGACCGAGTGCTCGACGTTGAGGAGCACGGTCTGCTCGAACTGGCGCTCGCCGCCGAGTGGCAGGGAGCCGGGCTCGAGCTCGATATAGGTTCGGAGATGCTCGAGGGACTCGACCCACTCGGTCTGCATCTTTTTGAGAGCGGCTTTGGGAAGATCGAAGCCGCTCTGCTGGACGCGGACCCAGCTTCGTCGACCCGACGTCTTCACGGCAACTCGAATGATGGTCGACACACCATCGACCGAGACCCGAAGCTGGAGCAAGTGAGGTGGGTCGAACAGGAGAACCTCGCCTTGCGCTACGCGCCCATCGCGGAAGACCATCCGCAAGAAGCCGCCGTTGCGCGGCTCGACCTCGGCTTGCCGCAGCCACCACTCGCACAGCAGCCACGGCAGCGAGAAGGCGCGGAAGATGCGGGGCGGAATCGAATCCACCTCGATCTCGGCCTGCACCAGAGATTGCCGAGGATGATCACCGGGGAACTCGGCCAACGCCCGCAGCTGATTGAACGAGACTCGCCATAGGCGATTGTACTCGTCGACGATCTCGTCCCAGGTGGGCCCTTGGCCAAAGCCGTCGTGTTGGGCGTCGAGAAGGGTGTGACCGTCCTCGTCACTGTGGAGCCGGATGTCGACCCGAGTGGTCGCCGGTCGACTCGCCAGTCTCCAAGACAGCCACAGCCGCTCGTTCAGCTCCGCGCGCAGGACCTCGCCTCGTACGACCTCCCGGCCGGCGGAGGTGTTGTTCCACTCGAGAGAGTAACCCTTGCCCGACTTGGGGATGAGCTGGGATTTGGCCTCGAGCCAGATCTCCAGCGCTTCGGCGTCGGTCAGCAGGTGATAGACCCGCTCGGGTGGCGCATCGATCTTGCAGCGGAAGTTGAGCGTGACGTTGTTCGTGCAGAGGGTGGATTCACTCATGATCCAAGACGTCCGGAGCAGTCTTCGAAAGCTGGGGCAAGGCCGCGAGGAACGCGGGTTCTAAACGAATTGAGCTCTGCGGGCAAGTGCTCGGAGCAGCCGACGAATGCAAAGAGCTCGCAGTGTCGGACATCGGCTCAGAGGCAAGTCTTCGGAGCGACGCTTCGCGCGGGCCATGGCGTCGCCATCTCGTCAGACATGACGCCCGTACACGCCGTCGAGGACATGGGCGAGAGAGAAGTCCTGCTCGGTCAGTCCGCCTTCATCATGTGTCGACAAGGTGAGAGTCACCTTGTCGTAGCGAATCAGAATGTCGGGGTGGTGCTCGGCCGCTTCCGCTTTGCCGGCGACCTTGCTGACGAAGGCCATGGCCGAGGCGAAGTCGGGGAGAGGGTACTCGCGATGAATCGCGTCACCCGCGCGGGTCCAGGACGGTATTTTCTCGAGCTGACCTGGGATCTGGTCGTCGTTGAGCTTGCTCACGAGGTCGCGGTCTCCGGGCTACGGCGCGGTGATCAGGCCGAGGCGTTGAACTTGGTGATGATGTAGCCGCCGCTCCGTTCGTCCTTCTTCATGGTCACGATCTTGAAGCGCTCGGCGTCTTCGAGGAGCTGGCTGAAAGAGTGATACCCGAAGTAGCCCTCGTCGAACTGCGGATGCTTGCGCTTGATGTTCTGCTTGATCATCGAGCCCCAGAGCACGTCTTTGTTCTCGCGCATCAGGGCGTAGATCGAGTCGACCAGCAGGTTGAAGGCTTCGACCTTCTTCTTCGGCAGGCTGGAGATCTGAGGGAGCGGCTGCTTCTTCGGACGGACCAGATCCTCATAGAAGATGAACTCGTCGCAGTTGTCGATCAGGAGCTTCGACGAGGAGTTCTTCACGCCCAGTCCGATCGTGCCCTTGTTGTTCTCCTTGAGCTTGGAGATCAACGGCGAGAAGTCGCTGTCACCCGAAGCGACCACGAACAGGTCGATGTGCTCTTTCGAGTAGCAGAGGTCCATCGCATCGACGACCAGCCGGATGTCTGCGCTGTTCTTCCCGCTGTAGTGCTTCTGCGGGATGTAGATCATCTCGATGCCGGCCTCGTGGAGCGGACGCTTGTAGGAGTGATAATGCTCCCAGTCGGCGTAGGCTTTCTTGACCACGATCTTGCCCTTGTCGACCAAGCGCTCCATGACCTTTTCGATCTCGAAGTGCTTGAGCTTTGCCTCGCGCATGCCGAGGGCGATGTTGTCGAAGTCGATATAGAGAGCAATGTTGCTCTCGTCGGTGACGTTGTCCTTGGCCAAGGATCTCTCCTGTAGCTCGCAGGTGGCCTCGGGGAGCATGACTGGGGAGCGCCCGGTGGCTCGGGCCTGCTCGGAAGCGCAGACTCTGAGCCATTCTCGCCTGGACTTCAAGAGGATTGCGCCTTCAGGGTCCGCGACCGCTCGCTCCCCCGAGGCGTTGCACCGACTCGGCTTCGGGGCTAGGGTGCCCAGCACCCTCGGCGGCTCACCCTCATCTCGACGCGGCGACCCGCAGACACCCGCCCCGACCCGGTACGGCCGCTCGCCCAGAGGAATAGTCTCGGCCCGATGGGCTGTTCCTCCGTCCATGCCTCCCGAAGTACCGTCCCTCAGGAAGCCCGGAGATCCCCAGCCCATGTCAGGACTCGACATCGACCGCGCCGTCCGCGAGCGTTACGGAGCCGGCGCACAGCAAAGAGAACAAGCCCTCTGCTGTGCGGTCGACTACGATCCGACCCTCCTCGAGGTGATCCCGAAGGAAATCCTCGAGCGGGACTACGGCTGCGGGGATCCGTCGCAGCACGTGCGCGTCGGTGACCGGGTCCTCGATCTCGGCTCCGGTACCGGAAAGATCTGCTACATCGCGGCCCAGAAGGTCGGCGCGTCGGGCCGCGTGATCGGAATCGACGTCAATGAAGAGATGCTGGCCCTCTCCGAGAAACATCGACGGTCGATCGGCGATGTACTCGGCTACCACAACGTCGAGTTCCGCAAAGGCGCCATCCAGGATCTCGGGCTCGATCTCGCCCGTGTCGAGGCTTGGCTCACCGAACATCCCGTCCGCGGAATCGTCGACTTGCAAGCGCTCGAGGCCTTTCAAGAGCAGCTGCGCCGGGAGTCGCCTTTGGTCCCAGACGAGTCCATCGACCTGGTGCTGTCCAACTGCGTCTTGAATCTCGTCAAGCCCTCCGCCAAGCGCATGCTCTTCTCCGAGATCCATCGCGTGCTCGCCCCGGGCGGCCGCATTGCGATCAGCGACATCGTCTCCGACCGCGACATCCCGGAGGCGCTGCAGAACGATGCCGAGCTCTGGAGCGGGTGCGTGTCGGGGGCGTTCCGAGAGGACCGGTTCCTGCACGCCTTCGAGCAGGCCGGCTTTCGTGGGTTGCGGATCGCCGTGCGTGGACGAGAGCCCTGGCAGATCGTCGAAGGCATCGAGTTCCGCTCGGTGACCGTGACCGGCGTGAAGCCGCCCGAGAAGATCGGGGGCGAGAAGAGCGTTCTCTATCGTGGCCCCTGGCGAGCGGTGCAGGACGAGTCGGGACGCACACTCGAGCGCGGCATCCCGACGCGAGTCTCCGCCGCCGATTACGCCCTGCTGACCGGGTCCGAGTACGATGCGGGTGTCGAGGGGCTCGAGGGCGTCGACGGAGCGAGTTGCTGTCCGCCAACAACTCAGGAATCCAAGTCGCAATCGAGCCCGAGCTCGGACTCTCCCTCATCCTGTTGCTGACGAGACCGATGACCGTTTCGCCCTCACCACCCTTCATCCCGTTCGCCTCTCGCCTGGAGGCGCTCGGAGGCCCGCTGAGTCGCGCGAGCCTCGACACACTTCAGATCAACGTCGGGCGAGTGTGCAACCAGGCCTGTCAGCATTGCCACGTCGACGCTGGCCCGAAGCGAACCGAGAGCCTCGACGCCAGTACGGCCGAACAGATCCTGGCGTTTCTCGAGCGATCCTCCACCAAGACAGTCGACATCACGGGCGGTGCTCCCGAGATCAACCCGAGCTTTCGCTGGCTCGTCGAGCGCTCACGGGCGCTCGGTCGGCACGTCATGGACCGCTGCAACCTCACGATCCTGCTCGAGCCCGGACACGAGGACCTCGCCGATTTCTTGGCTGCCCATCAGGTCGAGATCGTGTGCAGCTTGCCCTGCTATCTTGAAGAAAACGTCGACCAACAGCGGGGAAACGGCGTCTTCCAAAAGAGCATCACGGCGCTGCGCCGCCTAAACGCGCTGGGCTATGGCATGCCCGAAAGCGCCCTCCAGCTCGACCTCGTCTACAATCCTGTCGGCACCCGCCTGCCGCCGCCTCAGGCTGGACTCGAGGCCGACTACAAGCGCGAGCTCGCCGATCGCTACGGCATCCAGTTCCATCGACTCTTCACAATCACCAACATGCCGATCAATCGCTACGCGGCTGATCTCAGGCGCCGAGGCGAATACGAGTCGTACCTGACGCGGCTCTCCGATGCCTTCAATGCCGAAGCTGTGCCGGCGGTCATGTGCCGCTCACTCGTCAGCGTCGACTACCGGGGCTTCCTCTACGACTGCGACTTCAACCAGATGCTCGACCTGCCTCTCGTCGATGAGAGTGGGCAACCGCTTCACATCGCCGCGGTCGAGGAATCGGATCTGATCGGGCGCCGCATCCGCGTACGCGATCACTGCTACGGCTGCACCGCCGGTGCTGGCAGCTCGTGCGGCGGATCGCTGGTCTGAGGCGAGTCGGGGGAAGAGCCCTCGGAGGCTCGAGCTCATTCCTTCGGAGGCTCGAGCTTCGGAGGCCCGAATTCATTCGGGTGGGAGGTCGTCCGCCTCGCGGTTCGATGGTGGGGCGCTGCGACCGACCCTCACGATCGATGAGGTCGGTCGATGATCGACGCACATTCGGAGGGACCGTCCAGCGGACTGAAGTCCGCCCTCCGACTCGGAGGCCCGAATTCATTCGGGTGGGAGGTCGTCCGCCTCGCGGTTCGATGGTGGGGCGATGCGACCGCCCTTCGCGATCGATGAGGCGGATCTGTGATCGACCGCCATTCGGAGGGACCGTTCAGCGGACTGAAGTCCGCCCTCCGGTGCGCTTCGGCGCCCTCTTCGAGGCATTCCGATCAAAAACTTGAACCACCTCGGGGGGGGCCTCGGCACTGTTATTGTCGGTTCGGGAGGTCGCATCACGGGAGCGCGCTGATGGCCCAGGAAATCACGGTCGAATCGCTGCTCGTTCACGCCGATTGGGTGCGCCAGGTCGCGCGCTCGCTCGTCATGGACGAGGACCGCGCCGAGGACGTCGTGCAGCAGACCTGGCTGGCGGCCCTCGAGCGTCCTCCGCGGCATGGCGCCAATCTGCGCGCCTGGTTGGGGCGAGTCGCGAGCAACGTGGCACGCGGCTTGGGCCGACAAGACACTCGCCGCCGCTGGCGAGAGGTCGAGCGGTCGCCCATCATTTCACCGGTCGAGTCGCCCGAGCAGCTCGTCCACCGCGCCTCGCTGCAGCGGCAGGTCGTCGACGCCGTCCTCGGTCTCCACGAGCCCTACCGAACCACCGTGCTGTACCGCTTCTTCAGTGAGCTCGAGCCGACCGAGATCGCTCGCCTCCAGGCGATGTCGGTCGAGACGGTTCGGACACGACTGAAGCGGGGCTTGAAGATGCTGCGAGAGCGCCTCTCGGCGGAGCTGGCCGATCCGAGCCAGCGCCTCCTCGCGCTCCTGCCCTTGGTGGCGTCCGGACGCTTCCCGCGCCCCGTCACTCCCGGGTCCCACGCGGCCTCGCTCGCTCCGGCCACTAGTCCCGCCTTGTTCTTGGGAGCGCTTCTCATGAGTCAGAAGATCGTACTGGGTCTCGTGGTCCTGTTGGTGGTCGGTGCTTCGATCGTCACGTGGCAGTGGACAGATAACGAAAGCCCGGCACCGGGGGAGGTGGTCGAGCCTGCATCCGGCGCCGCCGCGGCAACGCTCGGTGGCGTCGCCCAGCCGATCGAAGAGGTCGCTGACGCGTCGGCGGATCGGACGCCGGAGTCGGCACCCGAGGCTCCCGCCGATTCGACACCCAAGCCGGATCGTGGCTCCCAAGAAACGCTCCACGGTGGTGTCCTGAGCGGACGGGTGACCGACGCCTCGGGTCGCGCCGTCGCCGACGCCAAGGTCGTCGTGGGACATCCCGACAGCATTCCTCGCATCCCCGATTCACTGAGCCAGTTCTTGGGCCAAGCCTCTTCCCTGCTCGAAGACGATCGGAGTGATGGTCAGAGGCATTTCGAATCGCGAAGCGATGAGCGAGGCCGTTACGAGATCGCCGGCATCCCTCCGGGGCCGATGTGGACCGTGGCTGCCCTGCATCCCGAGCACGGGGTCGCTCTCTTGCCTGGCCAAGCCCTCGATCTCTCCGAGGGACCCCGGCAGCTCGACCTCCAGCTCCTGGGCGGCGTCCGATTCTCGGGCCGCGTCACCGATCCTTTTGGCACACCCTTGGCCGGCGTTTCGGTGGCCTTTTCGGGTGATGACGAAGGCCGCTACTCGGTCGGAAGCTATCGGATGACGGACGCCGAAGGACGCTACGAGACGGTGCCGCTTCCCTATCGGCGCTTCTACGTTCAAGTCGACCACCAGGGCTACTTCGACGCGGGCGAGTTCGTCGACGTGCCGGCCGGCGACTCGACCCGCGAGCTCGACTTCACGCTCGAGGCGGCACCCCTCCTCGAAGGAGCCATTCTCGATCAGTCGGGCAAGCGCGCGGGCCTGCGGTCACGGATCAGCGCCGCCGTCAGCCCCAGCCCGCCGGCGGTGGGGGATCGTCGACTGAAGCTCTTCGGCTCGATGGAGCGTCCCGAGGATCAAGTGAAGTTCCTGGCGAGCTATCACATCGAGGGTCGCGTTCTCGTGGACGAGGATCGATTCGAGTATCAGCTCGAGCAGGAGGGCATCCGCTTCCTCTCGCTGTGGTGGGACGATCGATGGCTGGGCACGGCGGAGGTGCGTCGAGGCGAGGTCGAGGATCTCCGAATCGACGTCCGTGGAATCCAAGCCGGGCCGCGACCGGGCTCGATCGCGGTCTGGGCCATCGATGTGCGCACGAAGCGACCCGTCGAGTCTTACGAGCTGTCCTTGCTGCGAGAGGACGACGATGCCATCGGTCGTTATCAGCGTGTGCGGTTGAGCCCGTCGCAGCGGACGGTCAAGGACTCGAAAGGGCAGTGCCTGATCGAGGAGCTCCCGCCGGCGGTGTATCGGGTGGTGGTTCGCGCGCCCGGCCGAGCCGCGGCCTGGAGCGAAGGGTTGCTCGGGGCAGGCGAAGAGCTGACGATCGAGCTGCCCCTGGTCGAAGCCGTGGCGAGCGTCGCGGGGCGCGTGACCTCTCCCGACGGAGCACCCGTCATCTCGGCAGTGGTGTACCTCCTTCGCCCGGATGGCGAGCTCGCGCTGATGCTGGGGGACGCGCAGGCGAAGTCGAATGCCGACGGCGAGTTCTCCTTCACCGACTTGCCCGAGGGCGACTACGTCGTGGTGGCCCGATCGGGGAGCAAGAATGACGATCTGGCACCGGTCGCACGGAGCGTTTCGGCCCACCCTGATGCCCGCCTCGAGCTCGCCTTGGTGACTGGCATCCTGGTAGACCTCGATCCCCAAGGTCCCGGTGGCCCGTATCAGTATCGACTCTTCGACGACGCGGGTTTTCCGGTGGTCGACGATGTTCGCGAAGGCACGCAACGATTCGGCACGCCGCTGCAGGTCCGCGTCAGCCCAGGACATTACACCGCGGAGATCCTGAGCCCCGGCTATCGTTCCTCGAAGGTGCCCTTCGTCGCCGAGCCCGGCCTGTTGATCAAGGTCCCGATGGTCGAAGATCGTTGATCGCGCGCGGTCAATCGATCTGCTGCTGCATCCACTCGGCGGCGACGGTGACCAGCTCGGAGCGCACGTCGGACTCGCCGCGGCCGGTGCGCTTCAAAACTCCAAATGAGTGATCGGCGTCCGGGATCCAGTGGATGCTCGCGCGGTGACCGAGCCCGGTGACCGTCTGCTTCAAGAGCTCGGGGTCGGAGAGCGCGTCCCGGGTGCCGGCCAAGAACAGCATCGGAGCCGCGATGTCGGGCAGGTGCTTCGTGCGCGCCTTCTCAGGCTGCTTGGGTGGATGGAGAGGGTAACCGAAGAAGACGAGTCCTCGGCAGGGCTCGCCGTCGGCGACGAGCATCGACGCCATCCGTCCCCCGAGAGACTTCCCACCGAGGAAGAGGTGGGTGGGCTCGAGTCGCTCGTGCACCTTTTCGATGGCCGCACGAAAGGTCGCCATCAGCTTGAGAGGGCGGTCGGGTGCGTTTCGTCCCAGCTCTTTGTAGAGGAAGTTGAAGGTGACCGCGGCGCAGCCGGCGAGGGCGAGGCCCTCCCGCATGTCCCGCATGAACGGGTGATCCTGATCGGCTCCGGCACCATGCCCCAAGACGAGCGTCGGCTGCTCTCGGGGATCGAAGCTTTCCGGCAGCACGGCTCGGGCAGTGACGGTGCCGACTTCGGCGACCACTTTCCATTGACGTCGAGCGAGCTGCGTCATCATCGACCTCACGAGGCCGTGGCGAAAAAAAGCGAGGGCACGGCCGGTCGGCCGCGCCCTCGCGAGAGTCGTCGGGGTCGCGGAGAGCGACCTTACTGGACCTTGAAGGTGAACTCGGCCTCCGAGATCAACGTCGAGGTGCCAGGCACGAAGAGCTTCGTCACGCCCTTGAGCGGAACGTTGAGCAATGCCGGGGGCACGGACGCCGCAACCGCGGTGGTCAGGTGGAACGGGTTCACGTCGTTGTTGAAGTTCGCACCGATCCCGATGTTCGGGATGTTGTACAGGGTCAAGAGCAGCGCGTCGGCAGCGTTGCGAACCTCGATCTTGACATCCGCGAACTGCTTCACACCCGAGTGATTGATCAGGGTGATGAAGTAGTTGTGCGTGCTGCCCTGCTGAGCGATGTACTGGCTCGTCACCATCGCCACCGACACGGTCGGCAGCTCGGAGATGATCTTGTTGTAGGCGCTCTGCAGGTTGATCCGACCATGACCGTAGGTGTTGTCTTCACCCGAGGCGCCGAGGTCGTCGGCGGTCTCGATGAGGATCTCCTTCACCCGGCGCGAGCTCAGGTTCGGGTTGACCTCACGAAGCAGCGTCACCGAGCCGGCCGCGTGCGGGCAGGCCATCGAGGTTCCGGAGATCGTGACGAAGCTACCGTTGTTCCAGGCCGAGCGCACGTTCTCACCCTGGGCACACACCTCGGGCTTGATCGTCGTACTGTCGCAGCCGGAAGGGCCACGCGACGAGAAGCTGGAGATGACGGTGCTGCCTGGCTGCAAGGAGCCGATCGCCAACGAGTCGACCACGGTGGTGATCCGGTCGGCAGGCGTCCGGAGCGTGATCGAGCCCGAGCCCTCGTTGCCCGCAGCGAAGATCACCGCGACACCGGCGGACTCACAACCGTTGATGACTTCCCAGAAGGTCGAGTCGCAGTGCGGCACGCCATGGTAGATCGGCGAGATGCCCCACGAGTTGCTCGAGCAGTCCGGAACGTCGTCGATCGTGGCCGGGTTGCCATCGGGATCAGCCGTCCACTGGAACGCTAGGATGGCGTCGGCGATCGTCTGAGGGATGCTGACACGGTCGATGACGCCGGCCGCGATGTACTTGGCCTCGTAGGCGACACCCGTGATGTTGCTGGCGTCCGATCCACAGATCGTGCCCATCGTGTGGCTACCGTGGCCGCTGAAGTCGAAGGGGAAGGTCGTGTTCGTCACCGGATCGAACCAGGCTTCCGCCGGCGTGACGCCCGCGTCGTTGCCGCGCCAGCGCTGGAGCGCCGAGTGCGTGCCCAGGACACCGGTGTCGATGTTCGACACGAGGCGAGTCGAGCCCGTGAATCCGAGGTTCCACAGGAAGTCTGCCTTGATGTCGAGGAGGCCCGGCTCGATGGTCGGCGCCTGAGGCGACGGGCTCCCGAACTTGCCCTTGGGGGCCGGCACCGGCTTGTCGACCGGCTCGATCAACTCGAGAACGTAGCCACCGAAGTAGAGCTCCTCGATCGCCTCGTTCTGAGCCAGGGTCAAGATGCCTTCGCGGTCGATCTTCAAGAGCACCCCGTTGGTGATCCAGAGCGGACGAAAGTCCTCGACGTGGCCGGCATTGGCCAGACGACCGAGCTCATCGAGCAGGGCCGGCTGGGTCGTGTTCGCCTTGTCTTGCAGGGTGCGGACGACGATCTCGTGACGGGCACGGCGCGTCGCGTTCATCTTGTCGAGTCGAGCATCGAGATCGGCGAGATCGACTCGATCCGCCATCATCGCGATGACCGGGATCATCTCGTTCGCAGAGCGTCGATTCATCTCCGCCTGGAGATTGGGTTCGATGTCCGAGGCCCACGTGCTCGGCGCGAGCACGATCAACAGGGCGAGGGCAGAGGGACACAAAGTCCTCAGCATGTTCACTCCTCCACAGAAGGTCCTTCCGGCGGCGACCACGTTCGCCGAACCGGCCAGCCGCTCCGCGTCCCGAGTACGCGGCCTTCGGGACAGAGCGGACGACTGTCATACCGCTGGCTATCGCCAGCGTTCCCCCAGGATATGCTTTGTTCCGGCAATGGGAAGCGGCTCACTTCGGACGATTTCCGGCTCGGGGCGGGAACTCGAGGGGAGCCGCCGAGGAATCCGGTGGCGGGGCCGTGGCCAGGACGGACCCCGAAATCCGGCGACCGAGGCTCGCCGATCCTCGGGCCGAGCGCTAGGATTCCGGCTCGTCCTCCTGGCCCGACGGGTGCCCTTTTGGAGCGCCCCCCGAACGATTCACGAGCGGAAACCATGCCCGTCCACGAGACCCTCTTCGCCGTGCGCTCCTACGAGCTCGACCTCTACCAGCACGTCAATCACGCGGTGTACGCGTCATGGCTCGAGGATGCCCGCAATCGGTTCCTGGCCACGAAGGGGAGGTCCTACCTCGACTACCCGCAGCGGCTCGGTCTGTGGGTCGTGGTGGTCTCGTCGCACCTCGACTTTCGAGCCTCGGCGCGCGGTGGAGACGAGGTTCGTCTTCGGACGCGGGTGGAGCGCATCGGGGAGCGCAGCGTCACCTTCTCGCAGGTGATCGATCGGCTCCCCGAGGAGACTCGCCTCGTCGAGGGACGGGTGGTGATGGTCTTCACCGACGGACAACGCTCGGTGCCCGTCCCCGACGAGTTTCGAAAGGACTTCCCGGCGGCCTGACCGCTACTGCTTCTCGAACGTCCAGACCTCGTCCGAGTCGAACACCGTCCAGGGCTCGCCCTGGCCCCAATACACACCGCGGGCTCGCCAATGGATGCGCAGACCGGGAGGCACCTGGCTCCACAGCGCGGTCGGCAGCTCGAAGCGCTGATCGATGATGATCAGATTGGCGTTCAGAAAGCTGTTCCAGATGAACGTCACGCCATCGAGGGAGAGCTCGACCGCGAACAGGTCGACGCCGCCGGTCGTGAACCAGCGGAGCTCGGGAGCTTCATCCATGACCGTCTCGTCGGCCGGGGCGAGCAAGCGGAAGGTCGGTCGCAGCTCGATCATGTCCGAGTCGCTGGCCGTGAACGACTCTCCGTAAGTGTTCGAGGTCAGCGACGTGCTCAGCGTGAAGTTGCCGACCGTGCTTCCGGCCCGGATCGACCAGATCTTGGTCTGGCTCGCACCGGGCTGGAGCGTGCCGGGTGACCAGATCGTCGGCTCGCCGAGTGAGATGAAGCCCACCGGCAGGCCCAGCGTCACGATCGGATTGAAGAGCGGGAGGTCGCCGGCGTTCGCCACCTGCACCGTGACATGGATCGTCGCGCTGACGTCGTCCTGCTCCGCCATGTCGATCTGGATCTGCGCGAGCGGGCCCGCCAAGGACTCCCAGCCTTCTTCGGTCGCGAGCGCGAAGGTCTCGCTGGCGGCGCCCTCGAAGGCGGTGCTCCAGGAGTAGACCTTTGCGATGCCCTGGAAGCTGGTCGGGGCACTGACCTGATGCACGTTGTCGTTGCTGTCGAGGTCGTAGTCTCGAAGCTGCTGCGTGTTGGCGTCGTACAGACGCAGATTCAGATCGGACAGCGCATGCCAGGTGTTCGGCGAGTCGTCGCCGTTGCTCCCGACGCGTCGCTCCCACACGAGGGAGAGCTTGTCGCCGTTGCTCAAGGGGCCGCGGAAGAAGCGCACCGAGCCCGCCTGGTTGCGGGGATTGACTTGGCCCATGAAGTAGTCGAGGCGGTGAAAGTAGGCGTTCTGCAAGTCGAGCGCGCCCCAGCCGTAGGTCTTGTTCCACTGGTCGCCGATGAGGGGCGCATCGTCGAGTGGCGTGTCCGTGCCGTTGTCCGACCACGTCTCGGCGGTGTTGATCAGGATCGCCTTCTGCGCCATCGGCGTGAGAACGCCCGACTCGACGAGCAGCAGGATGCCGGAGGCGACATGGGGGGCCGCCATCGAGGTTCCCCAGGCCGACACGAAGTCCACGTCGCTCGCCCAACCCGAGTAGGTCGAGACGATGTCCAGCCCATCGTTGGTTTGCGGGCAACCAGGATCCGTCCCCGAACCCGGTGCGGACAGATCGGGCTTGCGGCGGCCCGAGGCGGTCGGGCCGCGGCTCGAGTCGGCACTGATGAAGTCGTCGCTGCGACTGGTCGTGTTCTGATCGTTCATGTTGGCCACGACGAGGATGTTGTACGCCGGTCCTGGGTAGGTCAGGGACGTCGTCGTCGAGCTGCAGCCCCCATTGCCGACCGACTTCGTCACCATCGTGAAGAGGTCGTGGACGACCGCGTCGCAGAAGCGGGTCATGGGGCTGTCGTCGGCCGTGGCCGTTCCGTAGCCCCACGAATGGTTGATGACCTCGGGGACCTCGTCGCTTGAGGAGAGGAGACGGTCGAAGCTGGCCATCGAGGTGGAGGTGGAGCCGCCGAGGGCCGAGCAGATGGCGTCGAGGCCGTAGGCGCCGCCCCGAAACGTGCCGTCGGTGGAAGCGACGATTCCAGTGACATGGGTCCCGTGAAAGCCGGTGTCACCGACGATGTCGGTGAAGAACCGGTGGGACGACAAGGCTGGGTGGGTGGCGTCGACGCCCGTGTCCACCAGACCGAAGTCGTAAGCGCCGCCCGTCGAGCCGCCCGCCCAAAAGCTGCCCGCACCCGTCGTCGGCACGCTCGTGTCGCTCTCGGGAGTGCCGGCCGTGTCGAGGCCGATCGCCAGGATCTCCGGTGCGACGGCGAGCTCGGCCAAGGCGACCGAGGGCACCGTCGCGGCGACCACGTTCAGGACGAGGACGCGTTGGGTGACCTGGCCTCCTAGCCCGGCCAAGCGGCCTTCCAGGTCGTCCTGCAAAGGCGACACGATCTCCGAGACCTGCCAGAGGATCTCCTCGCGGAGGCGAGTCATCCAGTAGTCGATCTCGTCGTCGATCTCGCGGCCTCTCTGGGCCTGATCGGCGGTCACAGCCTGGGCCCAGGCCTCTCCGGCAGCGGCTTCTTCGCTACGGGTCGCGAACGGTCCCACCGGGCGAGTGGCGAGCGCCAGCTCGCGCCGGGCTTCCGCGAGCACGCGAATCTGCTCACGCAGCTCGGGCACCGCGTCCCGTGCGATCCGTCCCGTCGGCTGCTCTCGATGAAACACGAGGATCGAGACCGTGTCCGACTGAGCGGCGGCCTCCCAGACCTCAGGATCGACCTCCACCTGGGCGGAGGCCTGCGACACGAGTCCCCAGACGAGCATCAGGACGAGCCCGATCTCGCGAATGCAATACGTCGATTTCATGGTGCTCCCACTCTCCGCGGCGACGGCGGCTCGTTGACATCGAACCGGCTCGGCGACGCTTGCTCCCATCGAGTGTGCGAGGAGCATACCCCACGATTCGAGAAGTCAAATGACCCCGGGCTCCACGAGAGGCCCGAGTCGTATCTCAACCGGATGGCCGCCGGGAGGTTGCGACCTTGAGTTGTTTTTATATTTTGCGCTGCAACGACTTAGGTCGTTTTGGCTGTGCCGGATCGGGCCTTGAAACAGGATGAGAGCTCTCGGTCGCGCGCCTCGCTCGCGGCGATTCCGACGGCGCCGAAGGCCTCGAGGATCTTGTGGCGTGCGTCCGCGGGAAGAGCCCCCTCAGACCGTCGTTGACCGGGCCCCGACGGTGTGGTAGTCATTTCGCCTTTGCCAGCCTGGATCTTACGTCGATCGAGCACGCAGGATGTCCGACTCGAGGAGCTTGACGGTCGTCGTCCTGGCAGCCGGACGAGGAACCCGTATGGGGGGGGATCGGCCCAAGGTGATGGCCGACCTTTTGGGCTACCCCATGATCGATTGGGTCCTCGAGGCCGCGCTGGTTCTCGAGCCGAACGAGGTTTGGGTCGTGCTCGGATATGGTCGCGCGCAGGTCGAGGCCTACCTCGCCTCGCGACCGGCGTTCTCTTCGGTCGGAACCGTGGAGCAAGCCGAGCAGCTCGGGACTGGTCACGCGGTGGACGTCTGCCGCCCTTTTGTCTCCGATCCGACGAGCGACGTGCTGATCCTGTACGGCGATTCCCCGCGGATCGAAGCGGAGACCTTGACGCGGCTGCTGGGGATTCATCGAGAGCGGGGTGCGGACGCGACGCTCCTGGTCGGACGACTTTCGGAGCCGACCGGATATGGGCGCATCTTGAGGACCCGCTCGGGCGAGCTCGCGGGCATTCGCGAGGAGGCGGACGCGAGTGAATCGGAGCGTTCGATCGAGGAGGTCAACCCGGGCTACTACTGCTTCCGAGGCGCCGCACTTTGGCGGGCTCTCGAGGGCGTGGGTTGCGACAATGCGCAGGGCGAGTATTATCTGACCGACGCGGTTCTCGAGGTCGTCCGGGCTGGAGGGACGGTCGAGACCGTTCCGGCGCCGCGGATGGACGAGCTGCGGGGAGTCAACTCGCTGGTCGAGCTGGCGGAGCGTCGACGCGAAGCACTCGGGGTGCTGTGGCGTCGTCATCAGTCGGCCGGTGTCGACATCCTGTCGCCGGAGTCGAGCTATCTGGAACGGGACGTAAGTCTGGGGGCGGGCACCCGCGTTTGGCCGGGTGCCGTGTTGCGAGGCACGACCCAGATCGGACGTCGGTGCGAGATCGGTCCGGGCGCCGTGATCACGGGAGCGAGTCGGTTGGAAGACGGTGTCCGAGTCGGAGCGCACGCGGTCGTGGAATCCGCGGTGATCGGAGCCGGCGCCGTCCTCGAGGCGGGAGTGTTCGTGAGTGGAGTCGAGGTCGAGGCCAACGCGCATATAGAGCGCGCGGGCTGATCAGCGGAGCGGAGCCGGGCATGCAACGCAAAGAGCTGCAAATCTTCAGTGGCAACGCGAATCGTCAGCTCGCGCGGGCGATCGCGGGTCATCTGGGTGTGCCCTTAGGCAACTGCGACGTCAAGCGCTTCCCGGACGGCGAGATCGATCTGAAGGTGACCGACGACGTTCGGGGAGCCGATGTGTTCATCGTGCAGTCGACCTGTCCGCCGGTGAACGAGCACCTGATGGAGCTGCTGCTGATGATCGACACGATGCGTCGCGCCTCCGCGCAGCGCATCACGGCGGTGCTGCCGTACTTCGGGTACGCGCGGAAGGACCGCAAGGACGAAGGGCGCGTCCCGATCTCGGCCAAGCTGGTCGCGAACCTGATTACGACCGCAGGAGCGGACCGCGTCCTGACGATCGATCTGCATGCCTCACAGATCCAGGGCTTCTTCGACATTCCGGTCGACCACCTCTACGCCAAGCCGGTGTTCCTCGAGCACTTTCGAAAGATGGCGGAAGGCAACGATCTGGCCGTGGTCGCTCCCGACGTTGGCAGCGTCAAGATGGCCCGCGCCTACGCCGACGAGCTCAAGGCCGGCTTGGCCATCGTCACCAAACGTCGCATCTCGCCGACCGAGACCGAAACGGGTCATGTGATCGGCGAGGTCAAGGACAAGCGCGTCATCATCATCGATGACATGATCTCGACGGCGGGGTCGATTTGCGAAGCGGCGCGGGCCGTGATAGGCAAGGGGGCCAGCTCGGTCATCCTCGCCGCCACCCACGCCGTCTTCTGCGGACCAGCCTTGGAGCGGATCCACTCGGCCGAGATCGAGAAGCTCGTCGTCACCGATACCATTCCGCACGTGATGGAGCCGGGATCTCGGATCCACGTGCTTTCGATCGGCCAGCTCCTGGCGCGAGCCGTCCAGCGCATTCATCGGAGCGAATCGGTCTCGATCCTGTTCAAGTCATTCAACCCGTAATCGAGCGCGCCTCCGAAGGACGCTCGATCCTGAAGAAAAGAAAACCCTTCGCCGAGGCGAGGGGATCGATCATTCCCGAGCCCGATCGGCTGGCAAACAGCCCATCGGGCAGAGAGCGAGGAAAGCAATGAAAGCAGAGAAGATGGTCGCCGAGCTCCGCGAGAAGCTTGGCTCGTCCGCATCGCGCCAGCTCCGCCAGAGCGGCAAGGTCCCGGCCGTGATCTATGGCCTCGGTCAAGATTCCGTTTCCGTCGCGCTCGATGCCGGTGCGGTGGAGACCATGCTGCGTCACCACGCACGCCTGGTCGACATGACCGTCGGCGAAGCGGAGGAGACCGTCCTGCTCAAGGACATCGATTACAGCCCCTTCGACGAGATCTACCACATCGACTTCCACCGCATCGACGCGAACAAGCCGGTCTCGACCTTCGTCGAGCTCGAGTTCATGGGTACGCCCAAGGGTGTCCTCTCGGGTGGAATCCTCGAGCAGCATCGCACCGATCTCGAGATCGAGTGTCTGCCGCGCACCATTCCGGCCAAGATCGAGGTCGAGATCGGTCACCTCGATCAGCACGACATCTTGCATGCCTCCGATCTGAAGCTTCCCGAGGGCATCACCCTGAGTGGCGATCCGACGCACGTCATCTGCGATGTGCTGCCGCCAAAGAAGATCGAGGAAGTGGTCGAAGACGACGCGGTCGTCCCGCTCGAAGGTGCCGAGCCCGCTGTCTCCGGAGAATCCTCCGACTGATCCCAGCCGGGGCTCCGGTCTCCGGCTTCGGAGATCGGCGCTCGGGCGTGTGGAGGACGATCGCGATGAGGCTGGTGGTGGGGCTCGGCAATCCGGGGTCGGAGTACGCCGAGACCCGACACAACATCGGCTTCGAGATGGTCGAGCGGCTCGCCGAGCAGGAGCGAGCCGGTTGGCGAGTCGAGGGCGGTGTCGCGCGGGTGGCGTCTTTGGTCTCCGTGGCCGAAGAGGCTTGGGCCGTTCAGCCGCTGCTGTACATGAATCGCAGCGGTCGAGCGCTGGAGCGAGTCCGAGAGAAGCTCCCGGCCGAGCCCCAAGACATCTTGATCGTGTGCGACGACGTGAACCTGCCCGTCGGGAGCCTTCGGGCCCGAAAGCAAGGAAGCGCTGGCGGACACAACGGTTTGAAGTCGATCGAGGCGGCTCTGGGAACTCAGGCCTACCCTCGTCTCCGCATCGGAGTCGGCGGCCCACGTGGTGACTTGGTCGATCACGTGCTCGGCCGTTACTCCCGTCATGAACGCAAGATCCTCGACGACATCGCGATCGATGCGGTGGCCGCTCTGGAGCTCTGGTTGAAGACCGGAAGCGTCGAGGACGTAATGAATCGATTCAATGGGTGAACGGAGATCCAATTTCCAGGCGGGTCTCGTCTTGCATGCCTGGGAGGGCATCACTATGATGAGCCGCTTTATCTCAATGCACCCCGTCACCATGAAGGCCCTCGCGGGCCCCGAGTTGGGAGGTCTCCTGCCTTGAACCGCTACGAGCTAATGCTCCTTCTGGATACGAAGGAAGCCAAGAAGGATTGGGATGGTCTCGAGTCCCACGTCCAGGAGCTCATCAAGAAGCATGGTGGCGAGGTCGTCAAATCCGCCAAGTGGGATGAGCGCAAACTGGTCTACGAGATCAAAGGTCAAAAGCGAGCCGTCTACTACCTCGCCTACCTCCTGGTGCCGCCGGAGTCGATCGAGCCATTGCGCCGCGACTTCACGCTCTCGGAAAAGGTGATGCGCAACCTCTTCCTGCGTGTGGACGAGTTCCCCGAGAAGTTGATGACGGCCCAGGACTTCGAAGACCTGCGCGCCGCAGAAGACGATCTGAGTGGGATGAGCTCACGTCCGCCGCGCCCCGGAGGTCCGGGTGCCGCGACCAAGCCGGCAACAGAGACCGCTGCAGCGACCGGCACGGCGACGGAGACGGCCACCGCGACGGGAACGGCAACGGCAACGGCGCCCGCATCGGAAGCCGCTCCGGCGACTCCCGAAGCCGCTCCGGCTGAGACGCCCGCGGCCGCTCCGGCGACGTCCGAGGCCGCACCGGCCGCGCCCGAGGCCGCACCGGCTGAGACGCCCGAGGCGAGTGAACCCGAGCAGAAGACTGGCGAGTAACGCCCCCAAGCGAAGTGTGAGTACAGGTGGCGACCTCTCGGGTCGCTCGAGAGGGTCCATCAGAGAGAAGCGAGGGGTGGAGAGCCATGAAAGTCTTGCTCCGCTATCATGTCGAGAATCTGGGACGACGAGGTGAAGTCGTTCGCGTCAAGGATGGCTACGGCCGGAATCACCTTCTGCCCAAGGGCCTCGCCGTTTCGGTGAGCGAAGAGAATCGTCGGCGGCTCGAGTCGCAGAAGGAGCGTTTCCTGCAAGAGGAGTTGCGACGGGTCGACGAGTTCAAGGCGATGGCCGACAAGCTGACCGCTCTCAAGCTCGTCATCATCGAGGCGCGGGCGAGCAGCGAAGGCCATCTGTATGGCTCGGTTGGCGCGGTTCAGATTCAGGCCGAGCTGAAAGAGCAGGGCTTCGCAGTCGACCAGCGCTCGGTCCGCATCGAGGAACCGATTCGGCGTACCGGCACTCACGAGGTGCACGTGCATCTTCATCCCGAGGTGGATGCTCACATCTTGTGCTGGGTGACCGAAGAGGGCGCGGACGCCGATCCGGCGGATGCACCTCCGGTCGGCGGTTGGCCCGAGGAAGAGGAGTCGAAAGAAGGCGCCGAGGACGAGGAAGAGTCCGACGAGGCCGAGCCGAAGGCTTCCGAGAGCGACTGAGGCACAGCAATTCGATCGACGAAACGTGAGCCGGCGTCTGTGGACGTCGGCTCGCTGCGTTCGTGGGCCGAGACCACCGACCGAGAGCGTGACCGCTTCGGGTCACCTTGCTAAACTGGGCCGGCTCGTGGCGAGTCTCGCGCGAGCTCAGGTCTGAGCCAGGATGCAATTCGAGGTGGGCGCCGGCCCGCGCTCGCGACCGCGATGGCCGTGACGCGAGCGGCAGGGGAAGGGCGGGCGATGAGTCAACAGACCCAGTCGGCGGGACGCGTCGAGATCGATGCGCGTGTGCCTCCGCATTCGATCGAAGCCGAGATGTCGACCCTCGGGGCGATGATGCTCTCCCACGAGGCAGCCGGCGACGTGATTCAGGTCGTGCGCGCCGACGACTTCTACCGCAAGGCGCACCGCCTCATCTTTGAGGTGCTGGTGCAGCTCGCCGACCAAGGCGATGCGGTCGACATGGTCATCCTCAAAGAGGAGCTGACTCGGCGCGCGCAGCTCGAGGCGGTCGGTGGCATCGAGTACCTGATCGAGATCCACGAGGCGGTGCCCTCGGCCGCGAATGCCGAGCACTACGCGCGGATCGTGCGCGAGAAGTCGGTGATGCGCGCCTTGACCGAGGCCGCGATCGAGATCGAAGGCCGAGCGTATGCAGGAGAGGAGCTGGCCGCCGAGCTGCTCGACGCGGCGGAGAACTTGATCTTCGGCATCGCTGATCGCAAGTCGGGCAATCAGGCCGTCTCGATCGCCGAGACGCTGGAGACGGTGTTCAAGAACATCGACATGCGCCAAGAGGGGCAGATTCGCGGCGTCCCGACCGGCTTCTACGACTTCGACGACAAGACCTGCGGTCTGAGCCCGACGCAGCTGGTGATCCTGGCGGCTCGCCCTTCGATGGGGAAGACCTCCTTCGCGCTCAACATCGCCTTGAACGCGGCCATGCGTCATCAGCAGGGCGTGGCGATCTTCTCGCTCGAGATGTCGAGCGAGCAGATCGGGCAGAATCTCCTGTGCTCGGCCGCTGAGATCAATGCGCACGATCTGCGAACGGGTCGGCTCCAGGACGATCAGTACGGCAAGCTCACCGACGCCGCCGATCTGCTGGGACAGGCACCGATCTTCATCGACGACACGGCCGCGCTCGGTATCCTCGAGCTGCGCGCCAAGGCTCGGCGCTTGAAGATGCGCTACGACATCCAGCTGATCATCATCGACTACCTCCAGCTGATGGAGGGCTCGGTCGGGATGAAGCGAGCCGAGAACCGTCAGCAAGAGATCTCGGTCATCTCGCGCGGTCTCAAGCAGCTCGCCCGCGAGCTCGACGTCCCGGTCTTGGCTCTGTCGCAGCTGAATCGTTCCGTCGATAGCCGCGAGGATCGTCGTCCGCGCATGTCGGACTTGCGCGAGAGTGGGAGCATCGAGCAAGATGCCGACATCGTGGTGTTCCTCTATCGGGAGGCTTACTACAAGCCGAAGGAGAACAACTTGCGCGACGTCGAGATCATCATTGCCAAGCAGCGCACCGGTCCGACCGGCAAGGTCGACCTGCTGTTCTTCAATGAGTTCATGAAGTTCCGAAACCCGGTGCGAGCCGACGAGCTGTAGACGGATCGAGCACGTGAGCCAAGCGTGGATCGGGGCCATTCTGGCTGTGCTGATCGGTGGAGTGATCTCCGAGGCGCGGGGCGTCCAGGAGGTGCCAGCCGCAGGCCAGGAGCGCCCGCCGGCCGTCGACGAGGTACGTGTCGCGGACGTGCGCGTCGAGGGGCTCGTGCACTTCGATGCCCCGACCATTCTAGGGTCGATCCAGACGCAGAAGGGGAGCGCCTATCGCCGAGAGCTTCTGGCCGAGGACATTCGCCACCTCGGCAAGACCTTCTTCGAAGATGTCGGCTACCGGGTCGAGCCCGGGGAGACCGACAGCACCGTTGTGATCGTGTTCGAGGTGGTCGAGTGGCTGCGCTACCGGCGGGTGCGCTTCGACGGGCTCTCGGCCTTCGAGCGCCGCGAGATCCTGGATCGCGTCGACATCCCCGAGCGAGGACCGCTCTCGAGCTACACGCTGTATCGCTGGAAGCGCGAGGTCGAGGACTTCTATCGCAGCGAAGGGCATCACTACGTCGAGGTCACCCATCGTCTGGAAGGGGAGCGCTCCTCGGCGGGACAGGGGGTCGAGGTCGTCTTGTACGTGGTCGAGGGCCCCGAGGTCACGATCGAGGACATCGTCTTCGAGGGGAACAGCTCCATCCCGAGCGACGATCTGTTGGACGTGATGGATCTCGAGGTCGAGACCTTTTTCACCTCGGGTCTCTTCGTCGAGGAGACGCTCGAGGAAGACCTCGTCGCATTGCGTCAGTACTACCGCGGTCAAGGATTCGCCGAGTCGCGGCTGGCGCTGTACTCGACCGAGTTCTCGCCGTCGAGGGCCGAGGTCAGGCTGCGATTCGTGGTCGAGGAAGGACCGCGCTACTTCATTCAAGGGATCGAGTTTCGCGGCAACCGGGCCTTCGAGGAGGTCGAGTTTCAGGGGCTGCTCAAGACGAAGGTCGGCGATCCGTGGGTGCGCCGTGAGATCGCCGAGGATGCCGCTCGCATCAGCAAGAGGTATCGCGAGGGTGCCTACATCGATGCGGAGATTCGCTTCGACGAGCCCATCTTTGCCGAGCACGGGAACCTGGTGACGCTCGTCTTCGACATCTTCGAAGGCAAGAAGCACTACGTTCGGGACATCGACATTCGTGGCAATCGCGTCACTCGTGACGACGTCATCCGACGCGAGATATCCCTCGCCCCGGGTGACCCGTTCAATCTCGAGGAGGTCTCTCGCTCCTACAACCGATTGTACGGCCTGCAATACTTCAACAGCTCTCAGGGTGTCCCGTTCATCAACCCGTATCCCTTTCCGGCGCCGCCGGAGTGGGTGCCTCCCGAGCTGCCCGACGAGGACGAAGACGTCGAGGTGCAATGGGACGATCTCGTGATCGAGGTCGAGGAAGGTCAGGTCAGCCAGTTTCGATTCGTGGTCGGCATCGGTTCCGACAACGGCTTGATCGGCGGTGTCGAGCTCGTCCGACGCAACTTCGATCTGGGCAACCTGCCCTCGAGCTTCGGATCGACGCTGTCCGAGACCATCGACGGCATGGCGTTCACCGGCGGCGGTCAGACGTTGACCATGGCCGTGACGCCCGGAACCGAGCTGACCACCTACCGGCTGGGCTTCCTCGAGCCGTATCTCTTCGGCTCGAACTTCTCCCTCGACGTCGACATCTCGCAGACGCTCCGCCGCTTCCGCCGCTACGATCTCGAGCGCACCAGCCTCGACCTGGGCTTCGGCCGTCGGATCACGCGCGAGTTCTCGGTCGGCATGGGCTTTCGCAACGATCGCGTCAACGTCGACGACATCGACTTCCTGCTGCTGACGCCGATCGACACGATCAACATGGATCCGAACCGCGACTTCCTCTTCAACGAGTCGGTGCTTCCCGAGCCGGTCTATGCGGCTCGCGGTCATACTTCGGTCCGAGCGCTCCGGCTCTACGCCTCGTACAACACCGTCGACAACCCGTTCCTGCCGACCGAGGGCCTCAGCGTCGGAGGCACCTACGAGTGGGCTCCCAACTTCCTCGGCACCCGCATCGCCAACTTCTCCCGGGCGAACGTCAATGGCGAGTGGTTCGGGCCGATCTACGAGGCCATCGATCGGCGCCGCATCGTCCTCGGTCTGCGCGGGGGGCTCGGCTGGGCCGAGGCGCTCGGCAACGACGACCGCGTTCCGTTCTTCGAGCAGTTCTTCGCGGGCGGCCGCTCCTCACTCCGGTCCTTCGCCTTCCAAGGCGTCGGCCCCCGGCAGTACGATCAGGCCGTGGGTGGCAACGCCCTCATCCTCGGCGGTGCCGAGATCTCGTTTCCCTTGCTGGGTGACTTCGACGCGCGGCTCGGACGCTATGAGGAGTACGTGCGGGGCGTGATCTTCGCCGACACCGGGACGCTGGCGACCGACTTGCACGACAAGGAGCTGGGCCGCTTCCGGCTAGGCCTCGGCGCGGGTCTCCGCATCAAGATTCCGTTCCTGGGCCCGGTGCCCTTCGCGCTCGATTTTGGTGTCCCGGTCGCCTGGTGGGACGATCGCTACGAGCTCGACAAATTCGGGCGTCTGGTCCGTATCGAAGGTGACAAGCGACAGGTATTCTCGTTCAGCTTCGGCCGCCGATTCTGATCGGAGCAGTCGACGCATCCCGGCACCACAGCGGTGCCCCATCCTCGGAGGTCTCGATGTTTCAAAAGCGTGCTTGGGAATGCCTGGTCGGGCTCGGCTTGCTCGTGACCGGCTTGGGAATGGGGCTCGGCCAGCAAGAGACGCGGCCCCCGGCCTCGACGTCGATCCGTTTCGTGGATCTCAATCTCGTGCTCGACGCCATGAACGGCAAAGGGCAGCGCATCCAGGAGATCGAGCAGACGATCGCCCAGCTCCGCGATCGATTCGAGAAGCAGGAGAAGGCTCTCGATCTCCTGCGGGCCGACCTCCAGGCGAGCACACCGGGCTCGAAGGAGTACCTCGATCTCAAGGACCAGTTCGAGCAGGAGGAGATCCGGCTTCGCCAGATCCGCGATCGCAGCCAGATGACGCTCTCCAAGATGGAGGCCAACGCGTTGGTCGACAGCTACAAGGACATCCGTCAGGCGATCGAGGACTATCGGGACCAGAACGAGATCGCCGGGGTCTTCATCATCGACAAGGGACCGCTGCCGCTCGACTTCACAGACCGCATCCAGGTGGGCCAATTCGTGAACCTGCGCCCGGTGGTCGCCTGGGACCCTGCGCTTGACATCACTCAGGCCATCATTAAGATGCTCAACTAGTTAGCTCACGACGATGACTCGAGTCGCGCTCAACGGCGGATCACCCTTGGGAGGGGAGCGCCCGCGGAACGGTGTCCGATCCGTTCCGGGTCAGGTCCCGATCGACTGCGGGCCACAGGCCGAGTCACCCATTCCCTGGCCCGGAGGCGAGGTCGAGCGTTGACGAGGGCGCAGCGCACGCTCAAAGGTGCGATCGAATGCAGCGGAATCGGTCTGCACACGGGTGAAGAGTGTCATCTCCGGCTGAAACCGGCGGAGCCCGATGCGGGCATCGTCTTCGTGAGGACGGACCTCGCGAACACGCCAGAGGTCCCGGTGTCGCTGGACTATGTCACCATCCGTCAGCGGCAGACGACGCTGAAGAACGGTGAAGCCGAGGTCCAGACCATCGAGCACCTGCTCTCGGTCTTCCACGGGCTTCAGGTCGACAACGCGATCGTCGAGCTCGATGCGGTCGAGCTGCCGGGTATGGACGGGAGCGCCATGCCGTTCGTGCAGATGATCCGCGAGGTCGGCATCGTCGAGCAGAAGGCGGTCAAGAAGTCCTTCACCATCGACGAGCCGATCTACTTCATGGAGGAAGGCACTAGCCTGGCGGCGTTGCCCGCCCCCGAAGGCAGTGGCCTGACCGTCTCGTACACGCTGGACTACGGCGAGGCGGGGCTGTCGCAGTTCTTCACCTTCGCGGTCGACGGTGAGGGCTACATCGATCTGATCGCGCCCGCGAGGACGTTCTGCCTCGAGCGCGAGGTCGAGCAGCTGCGAGCCATGGGGCTGGGCAAGGGCGCGACCTACGAGAACACCGTGGTCTTGACGGACACGGGCGTCAAGAACACCGATCTGCGCTTCGCGAACGAGCCGGTGCGGCACAAGATCCTCGACTTGGTCGGCGACCTCGCGCTGGCCGGCATCGACCTCGACGCCCACATCATCGCGACCAAGACGGGTCATCGCGCGAACATCCAGTTCGTGCGCAAGATCGTTCAAGAGATCCAGGCTCGGGAGAACCGCGGCCTGATCCAGCGGGAGACCGGTCTCGACATCCGCGAGATCTTCCGTCTCCTGCCGCATCGATACCCATTCCTCATGATCGATCGGGTCATCGAGCTCGAAGGTTACCGGCGCGCGGTCGGCATCAAGAACGTCTCGATCAACGAGCCGTTCTTCCAGGGCCACTGGCCCGAGCAGCCGATCATGCCGGGCGTTCTCCAGCTCGAAGCAATGGCCCAGCTCGCCGGCGTGCTGCTCTTGCGCAAGCTCGAGAACACCGGCAAGCTCGCCGTGCTCTGGTCGATCGACAAGGTGAAGCTGCGTCGGGCGGTCGTGCCCGGAGACCAGCTCCGCATCGAGTGTGAGGCCGTCAAGGTCCGCTCGAAGATGGGCGTGGTCAACGCCCGAGCCAAGGTGAACAACGCCATCGTGGCCGAAGCGGAGTTCAAGTTCACCTTGATGGACGCTTAGGGGGAAACGCTCGTGGACCGTCCCGAGAACGAGGCACCGGCCGAGACGCTGATCCATCCGACCGCGCTCGTCGACAAGACGGCGGAGATCGGGCAGAACGTCCGTATCGGCCCCTACTGCACGATTGGGCCGCGGGTGCGCCTCGGAGACGAGACCGTCGTGTTCGACCATGCCGTGATCGCCAATGGCGCTCACCTGGGCGAGGGCAACCGAGTCCACCATCATGCCGTCATTGGAGGCATTCCCCAGGACTTGAAGTTCCACGGCGAGAACTCGCACCTGTCGATCGGCGACAAGAACGTCTTCCGCGAGTTCGTGACCGTCAACCTCGGCACGCAGTTCGGCGGCGGCGTGACGCGGGTCGGGAACAACTGCTTGATCATGACCCAGGCCCACATCGCCCACGACTGCCAGCTGGGTGACGGCATCGTCATGGGCAACAACACGATGTTGGCCGGGCACGTCGCGATCCAGAACTTCGTCACGATCGGCGGCGGCTGTGCCGTGCAGCAGTTCACGACCATCGGGCGCTACGCCTACCTGGCCGGATTCACGCGGGTGGTTCAGGACGTGGCACCGTTCCTGATGGCCGAAGGCTACGGCTGCAAGCTCCGTGGGATCAACTCGGTCGGCCTCAAGCGCTTCGGATACGACAAGCAGCTCATCGAGCAGCTCAAGCAGGCCTTTCGGCTGATCTTTCGCTCCGGAGCGCCGCGCGCTCGCGCGCTCGAGCTCCTCGAGTCACGCCCGAACATCCCTGAGGAGGTGCGAGAGCTCGTCGCCTTCCTGCGCCGCTCGGAGCAGGGTAAGAGCGGACGCTATCGCGAGGTCCTCCGGGCGCGCGATCGACAGCCCAATCCGGGAGCGGGAGAGTGGCAGATGCGCCGCGGTGCGCTCGAGGGCACCGAGCCGCCACCGGCCGAGCCACGGCTCAACCTCGATCGCGAAGGACGCGAGTCGAGTCGCTAGCACCGTATCCTTCCGGGAATGAACACCATGGCATCGGGAGATCTGCGCGCGGCCGTCGTCGGTGTCGGGCACCTCGGGCAGCACCACGCCCGCGTATACCACGAGTTCCCGGACGTCGAGCTCGTCGGCGTCTGCGACGCCAGCCCCGAGCGGGCGAGCGAGATCGCCGAGCGCTTCGGCGTACCCGCCTTCAGTGACTATCGCGAGCTTCCGGACGTCGATCTGGTCAACGTCGCGACACCGACGCAGTTCCACTTCGAGGTCGCTTCCCATTTCCTCGGGCGTGGAGTTCCGGTGCTGGTCGAGAAGCCGATCGCCAAGACGCTCGAGGAGGCGCGCGCCCTGTGCGAGCTGGCCGAGCAGAAGGGGGTGGCTCTCCAAGTCGGCCACATCGAGCGCTTCAATCCCGTCATTCAGTCCATTCGCGACTTCGAGATCGAGCCGCGCTTCATCGAGTCGCATCGGCTGGCGCCGTACACCTTCCGATCGCGGGACATCGGCGTCGTCCTCGATCTGATGATCCACGACCTCGACATCATTCTCGAGCTCGTCCGTAGCCCGCTGGCGCGGGTCGAGGCGATCGGCGGTGCCATCTTCTCCCGCGCCGAGGACATGGTGAACGCTCGCCTCGTGTTCGAGAATGGCTGTGTCGCCAACGTCACGGCCAATCGCGTCGCCCTCAAGACGCTGCGCCGTATCCGCGTCTTCTCCGAGGACTCGTTCATCACGCTCGACTACGAGAAGCACTACGGCTTCATCTGCAAGAAGTCCGCCGACTTCGATTCCGGGTTGGCCGAGATCGAGAAGCTCGATCCCACCAAGCTCTCCGATCCCAAGAGCCTCGTCTTCCAAGGGCTGCTCACGTTCAAAGAGATCGAGATGGATCGCTACGAGCCCTTGGCCAAAGAGCTCCAGTCGTTCGTGTCTGCGGTCCGGACCGGAACGCCGCCCGAGGTCAGCGGCGAGGACGGCGTGCGAGCGATGGAGACCGCGATTCGCATCGTGGAAGAGATCGGCAACCATCGCTGGTGAGCCTCGTCGACGTCGATGACGCCCTCAGGCGCCGGGACGTCCGGCGTCCTGATCGCTGATGACCGGCTCTTCGGCGAAGCGTTGAACGGCGTTCTTGCCGCTGAGCTTGGCGGACTGCAGCGCTTGGTTCGCGTTCCGGAAGAGCTGAATCGGATCTTTGAGGCCACCCCCTTCGAAGGTGGAGATTCCGATGCTGACCGTGATCCGCACCGAGCGACCGTCCTTCTCGAGAACGGTCCCGTCGTAGATGTGCTGCAGTCGCTCGCCGAGGCGCTCGGCATCGGGACCCGTGGTCTCGGGAAGCAGCACGACGAACTCGTCGCCGCCGAAGCGACCCGGAATGTCGATCTCTCGCACCGCCGCCATGAGACGCTCGGCGACGGAGTGCAGCACGAAGTCGCCATACTGGTAGTCGTAGCTCTCGTTGATGCTCTTGAAATCATCGAGGTCGAGGATCAAGAGCGAGAGCGGCGCATGGTGACGTTGTGAGCGGGCGAACTCCTCCTTGAGGCGCTGGTTGAAGTAGCGCCAATTGAAGAGGCCCGTCTTCTCGTCCACGAACGACATGCGCTCGTAGGTCTCGCTTCGCTCGACCAGCTCGCGAATGCGCTTTCGGTTGCTCAGGTGGAGACCCAGCCGGGCGAGGAGCTCTTCGGGGTCGAGCGGAAGCTCGAGAAAGTCGGAGACGCCTTCCTTGAGAAAGCCCGCGCGGGGCCAGACGCTCGCCGGTCGCACCAGCAGAAGCAGCGGAAGGTGTCCGGCTTCCCGGCAGAGTCGCCGGAGCTGGTCGAGGGGGCGAGGGTCGCCGTCCGGCAGCGGCAGATGGTAGAGGATGGCTTCGACCTCACGGTCGGCGAGAGCCTGGCGGACGTCTCGCAGGCTTGGGCAGCGAAGGAGACGGTATCCGGCCTGGGCGAGGGGCTCCTCCCAGGGCGGCTCGGGATCGGGACCCGGATGGTGGAGGACAATGAGGGGGCTTGGCTTCATCGAGAATGGCTCAGTAGTCGGGAGTGCTTGCCAGATAGTAGCTTACGCGAGCGCTGGCGACGAGGCAAGGCTTGGGCCGAACGAGCGAGGATCGCCGACTTTTTTCTTGATCGGAAATGTTGTCCTGCTAGGCTTTAGCCCCCTTTTGCAGCCGCAAGGTGAGAGCGGGGAGCTGGGTCGGCGCCGGGCGCGTCGATGCGGTCCACGCTCAGGGAACGTCCATCGGAACGTAACGGATTCCCAAGGGCTCTGTGCGAGAAACGGAGCCACCGAGGTGACAGGCGCCCGCTGTGTGTCCTCAGGAGGAAATGAATCTTGGCAACTGTGACCGTCAAAGAGCTTCTCGAGTCGGGTGTCCATTTCGGGCACCGGGTCAGTCGGTGGAACCCGAAGATGGATCCGTTCATCTTCGGCAAGCGGAATCTGATCCACATCATCGATCTCAAGCAGACGATTCGCGGCTTCGTGCGCGCCGCTCACTTTCTCAATCGCCTCGCCGGTACTGGCGACCCAATTCTGTTCGTGGGTACCAAGCGTCAGGTGAAGAACCTGATCGCCTCGGAGGCGGTACGCAGCAGCATGCCCTACGTCAACGAGCGTTGGCTGGGTGGAACGCTGACGAACTTCGAGACGATTCGCTCTCGCCTCGGCCGACTGCAGAAGCTCGAGCAGATGGAAGCTGACGGAACGCTCGCGACGTACAGCAAGAAAGAGATCGCCTCGCTGATGCGCGAGAAGCGGAAGATCAAGCGCAACCTCGACGGCATCCGTGAGATGAAGCGTCTTCCAGGAGCCTTGGTGGTCGTCGATCCGCGCCGAGAGCACATCGCCGTGCGCGAAGCGAACAAGCTCGGCATCCCGACCATCTGCCTGATGGACACGGACTGCGATCCCGATGTCGCTGACATTGTCATCCCGGCAAACGACGACGCCCTGCGCTCGGTGGCCTCGCTGCTGAACAAGATGGTGGACGAGATCATCATCGGTCGGCAGCAGTACAACGAGACTGCGGCCGCGGAGCAGAAGGCGCGCGCGGATGAGGGCGGAGATCGTCCCCAGCGTCGACAGGGCGGCGGCGGTCCCGGCAGCGGCGGACGCGGCGGTTCCGGTGGCGGCCGTGGTGGATCCGGCGGAGGTCGCGGCGGACCGGGTGGCGGTCGTGGCGGCGGACCGGGTGGTGGACGTGGCGGCGGACCGGGTGGTGGACGTGGCGGTGGTCCGGGCGGTGGACGTGGTGGCGGACCGGGCGGCGGACGCGGTCCGGGTGGAGGCCGAGGCGGACCGGGTGGCGGTGGCCGAGGTCCCGGTGGACCGGGTGGTGGCGGTGGCGGAGGCCGCACCGAGACACCGGCCGAAAAGGCACCGGCCGAGAAGGCACCTGCCGCTCCGGCGGCGACGCCCTCGAGCGGTGGCGACAGCGGTGGGTCGACGAGCGAAGCCAAGGGCTGAGCCGAACGAGATCGAAGCGAATCTGAGGATGAGGGGATCGAGGCTCTCAAGGAGAGGGCCTCGACCTCCGGTGATCGAAACGAAGCGACGCCACGGCGTCGCGAGCGATGAGAGGGAAGCGTCACCATGTCTGATATCACGGCGCAAGCCGTCAAGGAGCTCCGCGAGATGACCGGCGCGGGGATGATGGAGTGCAAGAAAGCCCTGGTCGAAACCGGGGGCGATCGCGAAAAGGCGGTCGACTTCCTCCGCAAGAAGGGCCTGCAGACCGCCGAGAAGAAGTCGGGTCGCGCGACCAGCGAAGGCGGCATCGGCTTCTACATTCACCACGACGGCCGCCAAGCCGCGATGGTCCAGGTTGCTTGCGAGACGGATTTCGTCGCCCGCAACGAGGACTTCCAAGGCTTCTTGAAGAACCTGTGCATGCACATCCTGATGGCGGACCCGGTCGCGGTTCGCCGTGATGAGGTCGACTCGACTTTGGTCGAGAAGGAGCGCCAGATCTTCATGGAGCAGGTGCTCGACAAGCCCGAGAACATCCGAGAGAAGATCGTCAACGGCAAGATCGACAAGTTCTACGGCGAGCGCTGCTTGCTCGAGCAGAGCTTCATCATGGACGACAAGAAGACCGTCCAGGACCTCCTCAACGAGCAGATCTCGAAGCTCGGTGAGAACATGGAGATCAAACGCTTCGCCCGCATGGTCGTGGGCGAGGATTGATCCCGATGCCGACAGTGGCCGAGCCCCGCCGGATGAGCTTCAATCGCGTCTTGCTGAAGGTCAGCGGCGAAGGATTCTGTCGTTCGGGGGGCTTTGGTCTCGACATCGAAGAGGTCGGCTCCATCGCGGAGCAGATCCGCGCCGTCTCGAGCATCGGCGTCGAGCTCGCCGTCGTGATCGGAGGCGGCAACATCTTGCGCGGCGCTCAGGTCTCCGCGATGGGCGTCAACCCTGCGACCGCGGACTACATGGGCATGCTGGCGACGGTCATCAACGGCCTCGCTCTGCAGGACGCACTCGAAAAGGTCGGTGTCGAGTGTCGTGTCCTCTCGGCGATCGGCGTACATCAGGTCTGCGAGCCGTTCGTTCGCCTCCGCGCCATTCGTCACCTCGAGAAGGGCCGCGTCATCATCCTGGCAGGTGGCACGGGAAACCCCTTCTTCACGACCGACACCGCGGCCGCACTGCGAGCGACCGAGATCGGCGCTGACGCGCTCCTCAAAGCCACCAAGGTCGATGGGGTCTACTCGGCCGATCCGGTGCTCGACAAGAAGGCCATCCGGTACCAGCACTTGACCTACGACCAAGTCCGCGAGCGCGATCTGCGTGTCATGGATCGCACCGCCATCACGCTGTGCATGGAAAACCAGCTCCCGATCATCGTCTTCAACCTGAAGGTCGAAGGCAACATCGCCAAAGTCGTCAAAGGCGATGGCATCGGAACCCTGATCACCGCCACCGAGGGCTAGAACGTCATGCAATCCCGTGAAGAGATCCTCGCCGAGACAACGTCAAAGATGACCGCGGCCGTCGAGTACCTGCACGAAGCCTTCCGCGCCGTCCGCTCCGGTCGCGCGACCTCCGGCCTGGTCGAGAACATCCGCGTCGACTACTACGGCAACCCCACTCCACTGAGCCAGATGGCCGGCATCACGGTGCCCGAGCCTCGTCAAATCGTCGTCAAGCCCTACGACGTCAGCGTTGTCAAGGAGGTCGAGAAGGCCATCCTCAAGAGCGACCTCGGGCTGACGCCTCAGAGCGACGGCAAGGTCATTCGACTCACTGTGCCGATGCTCAGCGAGGAGCAGCGCAAGAAGCAGGTCGGCAAGGTCAAGGAAGAGGCCGAGAACACGCGCGTCGCGTTGCGCAACATCCGCCGCGACATCAACAAGCAGGCCGAAGCCCTCCAGAAGGACAGCGTCCTGACCGAGGACGATCTCCATAAGTGCCGCGACGAGATCCAGGAGTGCCTCAAGGGCCACGAGAAGAAGGTCGACGAGATCGTCACCAAGAAGACCGAAGAGATCATGGCCATCTAGGTCGAACTTCCGCTCTCGAGCCGAGCACGGTTCGCTCGGGAAGACCGCCTCAGCGCTTCGAGCCGTCCGCAATCCGCTCGGCCGTCATTCGGCGGTCTTTTCCCGGAGAGGCGAACGGCACCTCCGTCCTCGCCGCGCTCAAACTCGACGCTCAGTCGCGTCACCAGTCCCCGTCGTCGGAGAGCTCGACCCTTGGTGCCAAGATGGAGCCTCACAGGTCTGTTGCTGGTCTTGGGGACGGCCTGCTCGGATCCGCTTCCCCCGGACATCCTGCTCGTCACCTTCGACACCACGCGTGCCGATCGAATCGGATGCTACGGATACGAAGGTGCCCAGACTCCGACGTTGGATGCGCTCGCCGCCCGGGGCGTGCTGTTCGAGCAAGCCGTCAGCGTGGCCCCGGTCACGTTGCCGTCTCACGCCACGATCCTGACCGGACTCTATCCCCCGGCCCACGGTGTCCGCGACAATGGAGCCTTCCGGCTGCCGGATTCGATTCCCACCCTCGCGACGCGGCTGCAAGCGCGGGGCTATCAGACGGGCGCCTTCGTCGCGGCGTATCCGCTCGACTCGGTGTTCGGACTCGATCGGGGCTTCGATGTCTACGATGATGACACCCATGATCCCACGCGTCCGACGTTCGAGTTCCTCTTCGATGAGCGCTCGGCGCCGGTCGTGACGAAGGCCGCGCTCCGCTGGTTGGAGAAGCGCGATGAGGATCGGCCGGTGTTTCTCTGGGTGCACTACTTCGACCCGCATGCACCGTATCTCCCGCCCGCGCCATTCGACGAGCGCTTCGCCGGTCGGCCCTACGATGGAGAGATCGCCTATGCGGATCAGTCCCTGGGGCGATTGCTTCAAGGGCTCGATGAGCGGCGTGGGCTCGAACGAACGCTCGTGGCCGTCACGGCGGATCACGGCGAGAGCCTGGGTGATCATGGGGAGCCCCATCACGGGTTGTTCATCTACGATGCGACTCAGCGCGTGCCGCTGATCCTGGCGGGGCCGGGTCTGCCGACGGGGCGACGCCTGGGAGACGAGCTGCAGGCGCGGACGGTCGACATCGTGCCGACGCTTCTCGAGGCAGCGGGAGCGCCGGTTCCGCGTGGGCTGCATGGTCAGTCGCTGCTGGGAGCGCTCGACGATCCGAATGCGCATCCGCGTTACGCCTATCTCGAGTCGCTGAGTTCCGAGCTGACCTATGGATGGAGCCGCCTCGAAGCGGTGCGCAGCAGCGCCGGCAAGTATGTCCACGCACCGCGACCCGAGCTTTACGACCTGGCCGCGGATCCGGGAGAGCTCGAGGACATCGTGGCCATGCGCCGGGAGAAGGGGGCGTCCTGGAAGGGTGTCTGGGAGGACACCCGGCGGTGGGCGGCCGAAGGCGGAGCGCCCCGTGACGCCGTGAAAGCGGCCGGTGCCGAGACCGCGCGGCGGCTTCAAGCGCTCGGATACCTGAGTGCTTCGCCCTCGGCCCAGCTCGTCGAGACGCCCTTCTCGGGGCCCGATCCCAAGGATCGCGCCTCGCTCCTCAACCCTTATCAGCGCGTCAGTCAGATCCTGCGCGATGGACAACCGGCCGAGGCCATCCGCTATCTGCAAGAGCGCATCGCCCCCGAGGACGGCGATGGCCTTCAGTATCATTTGAACATGGGGCAGGCCTATCAAGACCTCGACCGTCCCGGGGATGCCGTGCCGCACTACCAGCGCCTTCTGGAGCTTCGACCGGGCGATGGCTTCCTGTGGGCCAAGCTGGCCGACTCGCTGATTCGGTCCGAGCGCAGCCAAGAAGCGGAAACCGCCTACCGGCGCAGCGATGAGCTCCTTCCGAACAGCGCCCCGACCTTGAGCAACCTCGCCATCTTCGCCGCCCAACGGGGGGAGACCGGTGAGAGCGAAACCTTGTTCGAACGGGCACTGAAGGCGGATCCGAATCATCTCGAAGCGATCGCCAACCTGGCGCTGCTGCTGGAGCCGCGAGGGGACGCGCCGCGGCTGCGAACCCTCTTGGATCAGCTCTTCAAGCAGGCCGACGAGGCCGCACACGCCTCGCTGCTCGTCACGGGCCACTCGATCGCGATGCGCCTCGCCGAGCGATCCGGTGACACGGCGACGGCCCATCGCCATCGCACAGCCCTCGCCCGCCTGCAACCGCGGAAGCGCTGACGATTCCGGTGCAGAAGGCTCGTCATTCGTGGTCGGACACGCGCCGTTGGAACGTGATCGGGTGGTAGAAGGTGACGACCAGGCTACCGATCGGACCGGATGCTTCGCGTTGGAACGTCACGAACGAGGCGGGCGGCATGTCGAAGATCGGATCGTCCCACACGACGCGAAAGGTGTTGTGATGCCAGTGCTCAAGCGGTCCGCGGTGACGGGGGTTGTAGTCGAAGACGAGCTGCTTTCCGTCGAGATAGACGCGCGTCTCTCCCGAGAAGGGCTGGTGATAGGTCCCGACGAAGTCGGCCGGCGGCCCTGAGGGCAGGGTGTCCGGTATGCGGCTCGCCAGGAGCGCTGCTCGGCGCTGCTCGCTCTGCTCCTCGCCTCGTTGGCGATCGGCGAGGAAGGTGGCGCTCCAGTCGTGCGCGGGTCGCCCAAGGAATGCGTCGAGGATGCGATACGTGATCGCTCCGCAGAGCGAGTTGGGCGCGAGATTCGTCAGCACCAGGATACCGAGCTGCTTCTCGGGAACGAGCGTCTGCAGGGAGATCATGCCGGTCAAGCCGCCGCCGTGCTGGACGAGCTTCACGCCGTGATAGTCCGTCAGACCCCATCCCAGGCCATAGCCGGAGAAGTGAGCGCCGTAGCGAGCGGCGCGATTCGGTGAAACCGGTCTCGGAGTCTGCACGGTCTGCATCTCGTGGATGACGGCGGCGGACAGGATCTGGGTGTCGCCGCGCTTCCCGGCCTCGAGATTCAAGAGCATCCACTGCCCCATGTCGCGGGTGCTCGCGTTGAGAGCTCCGGCGGGGGCGATGCAATCGACGTCATCGAAGGGAACGACGGTGATCGCCTCGACGCGGCGCTCGTGCGGTTGCGCGACGTTCTGGAGAGCGGCGAGGTCGTGAATGCTGGTCCGGCTGCGAGTCATGTCGAGGGGCTCGAGGAGGCGAGCTCGCATCAGCTCGGCCCACGATTCCTGGGCGACGGACTCGGCGACTTTGCCGGCGGCGAGGAACATCAGGTTTTGATACTGGAAGCGCGTGCGAAACGACGTGGTGGGCTCCAGGTGGCGCAGGCGGCTCAGGATCGTCTCACTCGGCTGACAGACCCCGATCCACAGGTGGTCGCCGCCGAAGGTGGGGAGGCCGGAGCGGTGGCAGAGAAGGTCGCGAACACGGATGTCTCGCGTCACCCAAGGATCGGATAGGGCAAAGCTCGGGAGGTGATCGACGACACGGTCATCCCAGCTCAGCTTCTTCTCATCCACCAACGTGCCGAGCAGGGCCGCCGTGAAGGCCTTCGTGTTGGAGGCGACGCCGAAGACGGTGTCGGCATCGACCCCGCCCTCGTGGCCCAAGGCCCGGACGCCAAAGCCCTTCGCAGACACGAGCTCCCCATCTCGAACGACGGCCACCGCCACGCCCGGCACACGGTTCCGGCCAACATCCCGGCGAGCTTCGATCACCTCACCTTCCAGCACGCCTTCATCGTTCTGGACGAGATGAGCCGGGTCTCCTTCGCCAGCCATCCGGTTCCCCTGACGATCAAGCCCTGAACGGGGAGTCGGGCTCGAGCCCTTCCGCTCAGGAGGGGCTCGAGCCCGATGCCGCCAGGACGCCGCGCCCAAATCACCCTCTCCGCTTGATCTGCTTCGCCATCCGCGATATACGGGTGGCTCGCTCGAAGAGGGCGGGGGTATAGCTCAGTTGGTAGAGCACCGGATTTTTAATCCGTAGGTCCCAGGTTCGAATCCTGGTGCCCCCACCATGATCTTCCGGGTCGGGAAGTGGCTCTCAACGATCGCAGACGGCCCGCAGGCCCGGCGGAGCGCCGGGACGATCAACCGGCGGCGCTCTCGATGCACAAGCCCGTGTCGGTGCGTTCGTGGCGGTAAAGCTCGCCGGTGCGTCGACTCCGAGGACGATCAGCGCCGACTTGCCTGAACTGACGCCACGCCGCTTCGATCGCCGCTGTGGACGCGATCCTTGGCGCGTGATTCGATGAAGCCTGCGGCGCTTCGCTGATCCGAGCATTCGGGCCAGGCAAGAGAATCGAGGGAGGGAGTCGATGTTCCCATTCCGCTTCGTGATGTGGACCGCGGTCCTGGTCTTGGCGGGTTGCTCGACGACGCACTTCGAGCTCGAGAGCCTTCCGGTGCCGATCCTTTCGAACGATGCCGGATTCGAAGGCGCCGAGCGTCAGCCCTTCGAGGAGCGTCGCAAGAGCATCCTGTGGGTGCATGGCCTCTTCGGGGAGAGCGTGCCGGACATCGCCTCCATCGTCGGGGAGCGTGCCGCGGGAGCGGACGCCATCGTCGACTTCCGCGTGGCGCACGGTGCCGTCTTTCACGACTGGCTGATCACGCATCTGTCCTTGACGCTGATTCGCATGAAGACGGTCACCATCCGGGGCGCCGTCGTGCGGGAGCGGTCGGGAGTCGCGCCACTCTGAGGCGGCGCAACTTCGACCCAGGTCTCAAGGAAGGAAGTCGATGCGGACGGCGTTCGAGAAGCCGACCCCCAGAGGCTGGGATAGGTCCAGGTACGCATATTGGGCGTAGGCTGAGAAGGGACCGTTTCCACCGGGGATGCCGGTCAGGCGGACGCGACCCGACGCATCGGTGCTGGTCGCGAGGACCAGCGTCGCCGGCGTGGGAACGAGCAATCCGCCTCGCCAGGGCGAGGGATTGAAGGTCGTTCCGGCCGCCAGCACCGCGATGGAGTTTGGAGGTGCGTCGATGAGTGCGGCCTCGGCCGTGCCGCCGGCCGTCAAGGCGTCTCCACAGATCTCGAGCCGCGCCGTGCCCGGTCCGCCGAAGCCAAGATCGGTTTGACAGACCGTGTTGACGATCACGGAATCGACGTACTGAATCACGGTGCGCACGGTGATCTCGGCGGCCTGCTGAGCCGTCGCCCACGTCATCGCCGAACCCACGTGCACGTGGCCGGCGGCGATGCACCAGTCGGGGAACGCGGGTGAGCCATAGATGGATTGGTACCAGACACCGTGATACGCCATGAACTCGGAGAGGAAGCCACCGCCGTCTCCACTGAAGCAGATGAACGCGTTGACACCGATGCCGGCGTTGTTCACCGCATTGACGATGTCTTGCACGGGAAGGGCGGACAAGCGCTTCCGTTGCGCGGGCACCGTGGCGTCGGGGGGCGAAGGTGTCGGAGTTGTCGGTGCTTGGTAATCGGGCCACCACGAGGTGCGGTTGTATTGGTTCATCTCGACCTCCCAATCATGATTGGGGAAGGCGCGAGAGAAGGTGATGATCGCGATCGGCTTCAAGGCTTCGGCGATCGGCCAGAAGTCTTGCGACGTGTCCTGATAGTCGACCTCGAGATCTCCGTTCCCCTTGCCGCAGTTGTTGCAGTTCGGAGGCACGAACTCGGGGAAGTAGGCGTAGATGTCGTAGCCGCGTCCCTCCCAGTCGGAGCCGATCCATCCTTGGGGGTTCTGGGTCGGGCTCGGGCTGAACCGCCGCACCATCTCGTTGGTCGGCGGCCAGTAGCCGGTGAGGAGAATGGCGGGCCGGCCGGCCGAGGCTCGATAGGAGCTCGGCAACATCTGCACAGCTCTTCCCTGGGTCAAGGTGAAGCCGGCCGGGATCTGCGGGGCCATCGACGGGTCCTCGAGCACCTGCACCCGACGACGCGTGACGTCGCCCGGTTGGGCCAGCGCGGTCGAGGCGGTCCAGCTGAGAAGTAGCCATCCGCTCGCCAAGGACAACAAGAAAGCGAAGCGCCGGGTCATGACGTTTTCCTCCGGGGACATGAGACACGCTCGCGGCTGTCTCCAACATACCTGCCGGTGTCTCCGAGCGGAACGGCGACCGTCGAGCCGACTCGCCACTCGGGTGGGCCGCTCGAGCCGAGAGCTCGACATCGTGAGCGCCGTCGAAAAAAGATATTCTGCTGTCGAGCTGAGAGTCTCGACCGCGTCGTTCGGGCGGACGTGGCCGGCACCGGGCCGACACGCGCCGACGGCATTCGAAGGAGTCCCACCATGCGTTACATGTTCCTGATCAACAGCGCCGAGTCCCACTACGAGACGGTCACGGAAGCGGAGATGGGCGAGCTGATGGCGGGCTACACGCGCTTCGACGACGAAGCGCGGTCCGAGGGAGTCTACGTCGACTCCCATCGCCTGCAGCCGACGCCGACGGCGACCACCGTCCGAGTGCGGAAGGGTGAGACTCTGACCACCGACGGTCCCTTCGCCGAGACGAAAGAGCAGTTCGGGGGCTACTACGTCCTCGACGTCGCGGATCTCGATGCGGCCATCGCGTGGGCGGCCAAGATTCCGACCGCGAACTACGGCTCGATCGAGGTGCGTCCGATCTGGGAGATGGAGTGAGGCACTCGATCGGTCGAACGCGATGAGCGCCCCGTCACCGAGTGAGCGCGCGATCGAGCGCGTCTTCCGTGAGGAGTCGGGGCGAATCCTCGCCAGCCTCATTCGCTGGTTCGGTGACATCGATGTCGCCGAGGAGGCCTTCCAAGAGGCGTGCACGGTGGCGCTGGAGCGGTGGCCGGAGGATGGACTTCCCGACCGACCGGCCGCCTGGTTGACGACGACCGCGCGCCGCCGCGCCCTCGATGCGAAGAGGCGCGAGCGCCGACGCACCGACATCGACCTGGATCGTCAACCGGCCCGCCAGGACGATGCGATGGACGATTTGGACCAACGTCTCGACAGCGGCCTCGACGATGATCGATTGCGATTGATCTTCACCTGCTGCCACCCGGCCCTCTCGGTGGATGCCCAGGTCGCACTCACGCTTCGGTTGCTCGGTGGCCTGTCGACCGAGGAGATCGCTCGGGCGTTCCTGGTCTCGGCGGCCACGTTGGCTCAGCGTCTCGTGCGCGCCAAGCGCAAGATCCGCCTCGCCAACATTCCCTATCGCGTACCCCCCGATCATCTGCTCCCCGATCGCGTGCCCCCGGTTCTGGCCGTCGTGTATCTCGTCTTCAACGAGGGCTACTCGGCGACCACGGGTGCCACACCGATTCGAGATGAGCTCAGTGACGAGGCGATTCGACTCGGCCGCGTGCTCGCCGATCTCATGCCCGACGAGCCCGAGGTGCTGGGGTTGCTCGCGGTGATGCTGTTCCAGGACGCGCGTCGGCTGGCTCGATTGGGACCCGAAGGGGAGCTGGTGCTCTTGCCCGATCAAGACCGCCGACTTTGGGATCACGAGGCCATCCAGGAAGGTCTCGACCTCCTCGAGCGAGCTCGCCTCCGTGCCCGTCCGGGCGTGTATCAGATTCAGGCCGCGATCGCCGCGCTCCATTCGGAGGCCGCGGCTCCCGAGCAGACGGACTGGCGACAGATTCTCGCTCTCTACGATGAGCTACTCCGACGTCAGCCTTCTCCCGTCGTCGCGCTGAATCGGACCGTGGCCCTCGCCATGCTCGAAGGTCCCCAGGGTGCTCTCGCCTTCGTCGAGGCCTTGGAGACCGCGCCCGGGATGTCCGAGTACCTCTTCTTTCACGCGACGCGGGCCGACCTGCTGCGCCAGGCCGGTCGCCAAGCGGAGGCGCGCATTGCCTATCGGCGTGCCCGGGAGCTGGCCGGAACCTCGAGCGAGCGCGCGTTTTTGGAGCGACGCCTCGCCGAGCTCGATGAGGAGTGACCGAATCGCCGGATCTCAAGCCAGAGAGATCCAGCTCTTCAACGCCCGGTGAAGGTCCTCCAAGTTGATCGGCTTGGGCAGGACCGCGTCCATGCCGGACTCCTCACAGCGGCGACGGTCCTCGGTGAAGTCGTTCGCGGTGAGTGCCAAGATCGGGATGCGCCGAGTCGTGTCCTCGAGACTACGGATCTGTTCCGTGGCACCGTACCGATCCAGCACCGGCATTTGGCAATCCATCAAGACGAGATCGAATTCGCTCGATCGAAAGAGCTCGACCGCGACCTCGCCATTGGCGGCGACCTGGTACTCGAGACCCAACCGCTCGAGCATCTTCGTGGCGACGCGCTGATTCACGACGTTGTCTTCCACGACCAGGATACGGCCTTTCAAAGGAACCGTGTCCGTGGGCTCGGCGATCGCGCTGATCGTCTCGTCTTCGGCGGGCAGCAAAGGAATGCAGAACGAGAAGACGCTGCCTCTGCCGACCTCGCTGTCGACCATGATCTCACCGCCGAGCTTCTCGACGATCTGCTTCGCGATCGCCAATCCGAGCCCAGTGCCGCCAAAGCTGCGGTCCATGCTGGTCTCGGCCTGAACGAACGGATCGAAGATCGTCTCGAGGAGCTCGGCAGGGATTCCGATCCCACGGTCTCGCACGGTGACACGGAGTCTTTTCCCGCTCGGAAGACGCTCGGGCTCGACCGTCATCGAGACCGAGCCCTTCTCGGTGAACTTCACGGCGTTGGACAGAAGCACGAAGGTCACCTGACGAAGTCGGGCCGGATCACCGAGCAGCTTCGGAGGAATCTCGGGTGATGTCTCGAGCTCGAGCGTCAGCTCCTTCGACCTGGCCTCGCCCCGGACGAGGGCGACGGTCTCCTCGAGGACGTCGGAGAGAACGAACGGGATCTCGTCGAAGTGCAGGACGTCTCCATCCAGGCGAGCGAAGTCGAGAATGGAGTTCAAGAGCTGCAGGAGAGACTGCCCGCAAGACTCATCGGACGTTTCTGTTGTCGCCTCGAAGCGCGGCCGAAGGCCCGAGAGGCGGCGGAATCTGTCGCGAAGCAGTCCTGGGGGACGACTCGGGTGCCTCCTTTTCCGGGAAAAGACCTCTCCCTGGAGGTCGTGGACCCTCTTGAGTTTCGGCTGGTTTCGCACCGAATCTTGACGGAGGCAGCCCCCGTGGGCTTGGCCAAACCTCCGCAGCATGCGGATCCTCCCGATGCTGCCTCGGTGACGCATTCGACCCGCCCGGTCTCGGGTCGTCTCCCTGGGGGCGGCTGTTGACCGTCCGGCGGCGGTCTCTGTTTTTCGAGTCGCCGGTTTCGTGAATCGGCATCCTGCGTAGAATGGGAGCGATCAAAACCCGAGAACCCTTGTGAGCCAATCCCTTGGAACCGGAATCCCTCAACGAGATGAGCTCCGAGCCGACAGAGACCTATCGGCTGCTCGAGCGCTGGCACGGTGGTGACCAGGAGGCCCTCGCTGCCCTCTTGGAGCGCGACCTCTCCTGGATCGAGCGTCGCGTGCGTCGTCGCCTGGGCCCTCGACTGCGAAGTCAGGGCGAGACGATCGACTTCGTGCAGGACACGATGGTCAAGATCCTCCGGTACGGGCCGCGATTCGTGCTCTCCGACCAGGCCCAGTTTCGGGGGCTGCTGTCCCGAATCATCGAGAACGTCCTGCGGGACCAGCACGATCGCTACTCGGCGCAGAAACGGAACGTCGACAACGAGAAGGCCTTGCCGCCCGAGGAGCTGCTGAACCTCGACGATCCGGATCGGGCCGTCACAACTCCGAGCCGAGCCTTCGAGCGACAGGAAGATGGAGAGTGGCTGCGCCTCGCGATCGAGCTGCTGCGTCCTGCCGAGCGCAAGGTCATCTACTTGCGCCAATGGAGTGAGCTGCAGTTCTCGGAGATCGGTGAGCAGCTCGACATCAGCGAGGACGCGGCTCGGCTGCGCTATCATCGCGCCTTGAAAGCGCTCCAAACGAAGATGCGCTCGCTGCGGAGTGGGGACCTGGACGAGGTTCTGGTCGAGGTCGACGACTGAGCTCGAACCGCGCGTGCCGCGGCCTGGCGCGGACGCGGCGCGAGCGTTGCGCCTCGGGCCTCGCTTCGGCTACGATCGCCGGCCGAAGTGTCGGTTCGCCGTCGCCAATGGGGAGTGTCGCGACTGCGGGCCCACAAGCTCTCGAGAAGAGCTGGAGACTGATGCCAGGATCGAGGCTCGACTGCGTCGGTGGGCGACTCGCGGTAGTCGAAGGCCGTGCTGTTTCGCCCTGTCGAGCCGAGGCGTGCGCCTAATGGGGGCGAACGAGGATCGGCGTCTCACCAGTGATGTCCTGACGGCTCTCGAATCCCTGCTGGCGCTTCCCTTCGGCGAGCTCATCGAGGACGCCGCGGTTCACGAACGGTTGATCCAGCTCTTCCGCGCTCGCCTTCCGGCGCTCGCCGAGCTCGAGACCGTCGAGCCGGCTTCAGCAGCACGCCGGGTCGGTGCGGTCTTTCAAGAAGCGCTCGAGGAGCTGTTGGCTTCCCGGACCAGCGCGTCGAGCGTCGAGCCCGACGTCGATGGCGGGGAGTCGCTGCCGCAGGAGTGCCCGGAGAGCGATACGCCCCCGGTCGAGGAGTTCGGCGGCGCGAGCGACGAGCTGGAGATGTCGACTCGACTCTTCGCGCTCGAGAAGAATCTCGAGGATCTCTTCTCGAACGCGAGGCGGAAGAAGGGATCCCTCTCCGAAGAAGAGCTCGCCGAGGACGCGCTGCCCAGCCTGGGTCGGGTGGATGATGATGAGCCGACGTCCGAGCTCCTCGCCGGTGAGTATCCCGACCTGTCGGGCGAGGTGCTGTGCGACAAGTATCGTGTTCATCGAGTGGTGGGGATCGGCGGCTACGGGGCCGTATACGAAGCGTCCGATCTCATCCTCGGTTATCGAGTCGCCATCAAGGTGCTCAGTCCGCGCGCCGCGGCCGAAGACCTGGAGGCCTTTCGCGAAGAGGCTCGGCGAGTCACTCGGCTCAGCTGTCCAAACATCGTCGAGTGGAAGAGCTTCGAGCAGGAAACCGGTGGCACCTGCTTCTTCGTCATGGAGTATCTCGATGGCGAAGACCTCGAGGTCGTCATCCGGCGAGAAGGGCAGCTCGCTCCGACGAGGGTGACGTTGATCCTGCTCCAGATCTTGAATGCTCTGCGCTCGGCGCACGAGCTGCCCGGCGGCGGCTCCGTGCTTCACCTCGATCTCAAGCCCAAGAACGTGTTCTTGCTACCAGCGCGCGTCGACGAGGCCGAGCGAGTCAAGGTCATCGACTTCGGAATCGGTCAGTACTTCGGTGGCGAGGAGGTCGACGCGAGCCGCCGCGACGAAGAGCCAGAGGCCGAGGGGCCGATTCGCGCAGCGAAGGGGCCGGCCCACGGCCTCGGATTCCCGCTCTCCCGCGCTTGCACTCCCGAGTACGCGTCGCCCGAGCAGTGCGCCCATCTGACTCTTTTCTCGTGGGATGACCCTCGGCTGGTCCAGCTCGATGGGCGATCCGATCTCTACTCGCTCGGCGTCTTGGCGTATCGGATGCTCGCGGGTCGCCTGCCGTATGACAAGCCGGAGCGTCGAACGGACTGGCTGAAGGTCCACCAGAAGCAAGCGCATCGCCCGCTAGCAGAGGAGGAGCTCGAGGTGTCGCGCGAGTTGATCACGTTCGTTGAGCGCTGCCTCGCCAAAGACCGAGAACAGCGTTGGCCCACGGCCCAAGCCGCCTACGAGAACCTGTGGGGCCTGGCCGACCACTCGCTTCGGCATCGCTTGTTCTGAAGCGCGTTCGTGGGTGGATGGTGACCACCGAGATCACAGAGGTCACGGAGGGTCCAGAATCGCCCACCCTGGGAACGCGGGCGGCCCGCCAGGCGGTGCCCGCCCGCTTCTTCACGGCTCGACGTCTACCAGACCCTGGCGACCTTCAGACCAGCGGCCACTCGGCGAGGTTGGCCAAGGTCGAGTCGGAACGGCCGAGGAGCTTGTGCACCGTGAAGTGAAAGTCGCTGTAGCCCTCGCTCGGAGGTTCCGCTTCCTCGACGCACAGGTCGACGAGGCCGTCGACCGGGCTGCGCGCATCCTGGCCCAGGAGTGAGAAGTCGCGGTCGAGGAGGGGGCGACAAACGATGGCGACCGAGCCTTCGTCGAGCTCGGTCGGGGTCAGCACCAGCGAGGGGAGGCGCGTCGGTGTGCCGAGGCAACGGTGGACGAGGTGCAGCCAGAGATCGGTTTGTACGAGGGAGCTGACGTGCTCCGAGGTCGGGACTCTCAACGCGACGTTCTCGGCCGGATCCTGGAAGAGCCGCAGGCGCTGAAAGAGCTGGCGCGTCCGCCAGAGGAGTCGAACCGCGGACGTGCCATCGGGGAGGCCGCCACCCCAGCGAACGACAGGGCAGGCCCGGGCTGAGAACTCGAACTGACGTTGAGCGGAGCGGGCGTCCCACGATATCTTGAGGGGCGAGCGCGACTCCTGATGGAAGCCCGCGACATCGGGCTGCGACGTGAGGTCGCGGATCCGGTCTTCGAGTGCTTCCCAAAACGGTTCGAGGGCGAGGGCCAGCCCGCCGCTGGCGAGACCGCGCAGCATCCGAGCCTTCAGCGTCACGAAGACGGTGAACGGAAAGCGTCTCTCGCCGCCCTCATCGAAGCTGTCCCGGATCGAGGAGATGACGACGTCTTTGCCATCCGGCGACACGAACAGAATGCGTCGATACCAGTCCGACTCGAAAGGCGGATCGGACTCGGTCCGAGAAGCCGAGCCGCGATCGAGCCATTCCATGTACGGAACGGCGGGGCCGACGCATGCGACGCGCAGGAACTCCTTGGAAAGCGGAAGCTTTCCGTAGGCTCCCAGCGTCAGCTTCTCGGTCGGCATGGTCGGCACCTCGCTCGGTTACTTCTTCCAGCCGGCATCGTTGAACTCCGGCAAGAAGCGGGGGTAAGGCGCCGGCAGCCCAGTCAGGGTCAGCGTGAAGTAGAAAGTGCGATCGTTGCGCTTGACGGGGATCTTCAGCCGGATCTCCGTTTCGGTAATCTCGGCGTTGTGCTGCGGACGATAGATCAGGTCGAGCAAGCTCCACTTGTCGGTCGACTCGAAGAGCTCGGGCTCGATCGCACCGGAATCCGAGCTGACGATTCGAATCGAGCTCAAGGTGTCGACGCTCCACAGAGCCTCTGTCGTCTCGTTTCGATTGGCTTCGACCCAACGCATCTTGAGCCCGGTCGAGGAATCGTCTGCCGGTCGCATCCCGATGATCTCGTACCAGGAGTACAGGTATCCGCCGTCCTGGCTGCGGGCCTCGAACAAGAGGTCGACCTGTGAGAGCTCCTTCGGGAACCACTTGATGGTGACCTTCACGTCGGTCCCTGTGCCCGAGCCTCCGAAGAGCACCTTTCCGATCATCGCCGATCGGACGATGAAGTTGTGGCGGTCGTCGTTGATCGACGATTCGGTCAGCACGACGCTCTCGAGATAGGGCGCCGCTTGGAGTGAGTCCTCACCGTAGATCTTCGCGAGCTTCTGACCTAGCTCCGCCGGGTACAGCCCCTTGTACCGGACGAGGAGCTTCTTCAATGCCCCATCCAGAGGATGGAGGAAGTCGCGCAGGTTCTCCTTGGAGATCGGCGTCTCGTTGCGAGCATCCAGCTTGAGCGGGTAGGCGTCGAGCCGTGGCGCATGCGTTTGGCCCAACTTGTCCCACTCGGTCACGAATGCCGCACCGACGAGCTGCTTCAAATGAGTGAGGCCGGCCTGAAAGGTCTTCTGGACCGGGGCATGCAAGCTGCGCAGCGCGACCTGGTTCCGGTTCGCCAGCGCCGGTAGTGGCTTGAGGGAGAAGGCCGCGAGGATCGCTTCGGGCCCCTTGGTCTGGAGGTTGTCGACGACCTGGGGTGCGTTGGCCTGCTGCAGGCCACCTTCCGAGTAGTCGAGCTTGGCGATGGTCTCTTTCCAGGCCGTGATGGAGGGAACGATCGTCTGGTCGAGGTACTCCGTACCCTGAGTCACAAACGCTTCGAGCTCGGTCAGCGCGGCATCGAGAGGCGACTCTGGGACGCGACCTTCTCTCGGAAAGCTGGCTCGGACGTTGATCGAGAGGTCGCTCAGAGCCCGGCGGGCCGCGTTCTCCCAGTCCTGGGGTGGCTGCCCGTTCGCCGTCCTCCGATAGTCTGGCCAGGACTTCACTTGATCAAAGGATGCCAGCTTCTCGGCTGCCGCAGCCAACGGTGCGAGCCAGCTCGCCTCCATTCTCTCAGCATAGCTCTGGCTGATCTCGCGCAGGCGAGCCTCGATCGAGGTGAGGGCCGCCTTCTGGGCCGGGAGCTCTGCCTGCGCTTGGAGCAGAGCGAGCTGAGTGAACCAGCGGGCGACCCGAACGCGCAGGCTCGCCACCGCCTCGGACGAGTACTCCAAGGCCTTCGGCTCGAAGGCCGCCCAGTCCACTTGCTCCGGCTCCAGCGCCGCGAGATTCAAGCCGGCCACGATCGGAAGGGCCGCCCGGGCCATCGCACGCGGGGAGGCTTCCGAGAAGGTCACGAAGCGTTCGTAGGCCTGCTGGAGAGGAAGTCGTAGCGGATCCGTCGTCTCGACATCATCGAGCTTGGCCACATCCGGCGTTCGGGAGAGTGACTGCAAGCGGGCTCCCAGCTGACCTGAGACTGCTTCGAAGGGAGTCAGGCCCTTCTCGGTCGGGCGGTCGAGCACGGCGGTGTTGGCGAGCCAGTCGCGAGGCAGGCAGTCGACGAGCGCTTGAATCGCCGGACGGATTTGGAGCATGCGCTCCCCGACGTTCGGCGCCGCCAAGCCGGTGCTCGGACAGAAGGCCGTGATCTTGCTCGGAGCGGCGAGGCCTCGCGCCTCGTCTCCCATCGCCTGGAGTCGTGTTGCCAGGTCTCTTTGAACGTCCTGCCTCAGGGAGGCCAAGACGCCTTCATCGTTCGGGGACGGGAGGACCGAGCCGAGATATCGGTCGACGATCTCATTCCAGCCCTCGAGGATCGGAGCCGGCTCGGGCAGGGGTCCACCGACCCCCATCAGGATCTGCTGCGCGCTTTCGAAGCTCCAACCCAGCTTCTCTACGAGTCCGGGCCAGACCGCCCACCCGGGTCGAGAGGCCTCCCAGCTCGCGTCGGCGGTCGGAATGGCGGCGATGCCTCGATCGAGGAATTGGGCGGCTGCCAGCTGCCGATGAAGCCCATGGATGGCCACGGCCTTTTTGTCGCCGCTACCAGGACTGAGCAGCTCGTCCCATTGGTCGTAGGGGAAGGTCAGATCCGCATCGAGCACACGCTGCCAAGTCTGCTGGACGATCTGTCGAAGGTTCGTCGAGACCATCCCCAAACTGGAAGTGAGCGAGCTCGAGAGACGCTGCCGAGGCTCCTCGTGAAGTGCGCTGCCGGTTTCGGTCGGATCCGAGACCATGCGCTGCCAGGCCGTGCTGAATCCCCAGAGCTCTTCGCTCTTGTCGTCGAGGGGAATCGTGATGGGCCGATTATTGGCCAGCTCGGGTGCTTGCTTGCGCGCGTTCGCATAGTGAATGAGCGTGTCGATCGCCCACGGATCGCCGTCCGTCGATGCGCCGGTGCTCGCCGCCGCCAAGCGAAGTGTCGTTCGTAGCGCGCGTTGGTACGCCAAGGGCTGGGTCGTCGCCAGGTCACCGCGGCCGAGGGCGGCGACGGTGTCGTCGAGAAACGGTGTCGCGAGCTCGTCGAGCACGAAGCCCTCGAAGGTCTCCTCGACGTTCTCACGCAGGCTGGAGTCAGAGACGACGAGCATTCGAAACAGGCTCTCGGTCACGCCCGGGTCGGCGAGCTGCTCGAGGGCCTTGCCGAGGCGGGTCGTCCGGAGCAGAGCTTTGTCGAAGGTCGCGGCCCGATCGACCGAGGCTTCGCGTTCGTTCTTGAAGCGTCCGATGCTCTCCAGGGCCTCTTGAAGAGTCGAGTAGCGATCGCCACCGCTGAAGAATCCGAAGACCGAGATCAAGAGCACCAAAGCCGCGGTCGTGCCGCCCAGGCCGTAGACCACCTTGCCCAGGAACGCCTGGCGCTTGACCGACTGGCTCGACGGGTTGACCAGCCCGGCTTCGGGGAAGACCTTGCGGCGGTAGAAGTCGCGGACGAAGAACGTGCGCGGCTTCTCGAAGATCTCGCTCAGGTCCATCTCGTCGGGACCGTGGCTGGCGCCCGAAACGAGCTGCGCGCACGCCTTCACGATCGGGCGGCCCTTCTGCAGACCGCTCGTGAAGTAGATGCCGCGGAGGTAGAGCGGCTCGCTGAAGACGTTCGACTTGAAGATCTCGCCCAGGTAGTCGCGGAGCGGCGCCTCGAGCGTGTCGAACTCGTCGGGTAGTGCGAACAGCCGGTCGCGCTGTTGGGCGGGCAGATCCTCTTCGAGTAGGCGCAGGCGCCAGCGGCGCAGATCGCGGCTCATCTGGGCGAAGCCCTGGTCGAACTCCTCGACCTCGAACGCCCGCGAGTACTCGCCCGGTCGGGACCAGCCGAAGAGCTGACGCTGCTCCATGGCCGGCAGCTGCAGGAAGAACTCGGTGAAGCCGAGCAATCGATCGGCTTTCGTGACCAGCACGAAGACGGGGAACTGGATCTCGAGCAGGGCCTGCACCTCTTCGAGCTTCTGGCGCAGTCGCTTGGCCTTCGCCTCGCGCTCCTCACGGCTCTCACCGAGCAAGGCGGTGGCCGGAATCGCGAGGATGACACCGTTGATCGGGCAAGACGGACGGTGGCGCTTCATCAAGCGCAAGAACTCGGACCATTCCGAGGAGTCCGGCGCGTCCGACTGGTTGAACGCATAGCGTCCGGCCGTGTCGAGGATGATGGCGTGGTTGGTGAACCACCAGTCGCAGTTGCGCGTGCCGCCGGCACCCGAGAGCTTGTCGGACCCCACCGGGAACTCGAGCCCGCTATTCTTGATGGTCGTGCTCTTGCCCGACTGCGGCTCGCCGATCAGCAAGATCCACGGGAGCTGGTAGAGGCTCAGGTTGGCGCGCTTGAGCTCATGGATCGCTTGGTCCCAGCGCGTCTTGATCTCGGCCAGCTGCTGCTGGCGAGCTTCCGAGCTGACGGCGACCTCTTTCTCGTGCTCTTGGCTCAAGGCTCCGCCGAGGGCCATCGCGCGCTTCGAGGCGCGCCAGGCCAGGTAGCGGTTGAGCAGGAAGAGCACCAGGGCGATGACGACGGCCACGATGATGAAGAGCAGCGCGCCGGCGAGCCAGCCTCGACCGCCCGACATGATCACGGCCATGATGAGCACGACGAGCAGGAGCGCGATGCCACCGCCTGCGATGCGATAGGGCGAAGGGATGCGCAGGAAGGGGGCGATCATCATGCGCCCGATTCCCATCAGCCTCGAGCCGACGCTCATCGCTCGCCCCCTCCGAGCTCTGTGATGCCCGGGTAGCCCCGCTCGGACAGCTCCTGCACGCGGTCCGTCTTCTGGTTGTAGAGGATGGCCGCGAGCACGAACAGGAAGGCGAGGATCGCGACGAACACGATGGAGAGCCTCATGAAGTTGACCCCGATCGAGGTCGTCGGATTCCGTTCGACCGTGTGGTTATAAGCATCGCTGCACAGCTTATCGGTCTTCTGAAGGACGCGGTCGGGTAGCTTGCGCGCCAGCGTGGCGCGGAGCTGTCGCAGCGCGTCGGACTGGCCGCGAAACTTGCCCTGGAACCCGAGGGCGATGCATTGATAGTAGGCCTGAGCGACCTCCGGATCTTCGTACGCGTAAGCTTCGAGCTGCTCGAAGAACTTGGTCGCGGCCACGTTGCTCGAGAAGTAGTGCATCTCGAGAAGCTGGCCCGACCACTGCGCCGAGTACTCCCACTCCGAGTCGAGGATCACCTCGTCGGCAGTCACGACGAGCGCGTAGCGGATGCGCTCGTAGGGTGCCGTCAGCTCGGGGTGGCGGCGGGATTCGCTCTCCTGCTCGTCGAAGATCTCGAGGAGCCGGGTTCGTACGCTGGCGAGCTCCATCGGGAGTCGTCCGGCATTGCGGCGGAAGGTCGTGAGGTAGAGGAACAGCTTGGCGGTGAGTTCTTCGAGAGTCATCGGATCAGCGGCTGGGTGCCGCACCCTCCTTGAAGACGACGAACAGGGTGTAGCGAGGGGGAGTGCCTTCCGCGGCCGCGGGGGGCTGCATCAGGGCGAGCGTGTTCTCGCCGCGAGCGATCTTCCAGTCTTCGCCCTTGCACAGGAGGCGCCGAAACTGGAGGCCGCTCCTCGGGGGAAGCTGGAGCGGAAGACGCTCGAGCTTGGCCAGCTCGATGCCGGGCGAGCGCGATCGCCACAGGGAGGCGACCCGCGTCGGGGCCGCGACCTTGGTGTTGGCGAGATGGTGATCGAGCTGGGTCTCGTCGAACGAGCCCTCGATGCCGAGGTAGATGTCGGTGTGCTCGGCCTCCCAGCCCGCATCGAGCGAGCAGAGCAGACGCTCGGGCTGGCTCGGATCGGCGGTGAAGAGGCGAGTGACGAAGGCGTCAGGCGTGACGTTGCCGAGCAGCGAGAGGATGATCTCGGTCGCCTCGCGGAAGCACTCGTTGGGATGAAAGTGATCGTAGGGGGGCAGCTCCTCGGCCAGTCGACCGGCCGAGAAGATCGAGAGCACGCCCGCGAAGCGGCAGAGCTGGAGGTAGAGATCGTAGGGATGCGTCGCTGTCGTGCGCACCATCTGTGAGAGCACCGGAAGCTCTCCGTTGAGCGCGTGCAATCGTAAGAGCTTCTCGGCGTCTCCGCCGCCATAGGAGCTAAACGACAGCCCGCGGCTCTGGACGTCGTCTCCGACCTGGCGCAGGTTGGCGAGCAGCGTTTGGTAGAGACGATGGCATTGCTGAAGCACGGCCGGGTGAGCGCCGATCTCGATCACCGGCGGCACCACGCCCGGATGGAGCTCGGGCGTCGCGTCCAGGTCGCTGCGTCGCTGGAGGCGGGCCAGGGGCAGAGTCACGTAGCCGCCCGTCTCCTCACCACTGAAGAGCAGCTTGGCACCGTAGAGTCGCGTCGGCATCGGCACCGAGTTGGCACCGGTGTTCTCGTCGGTCACAAACTCCGTGTCGACGCGAAAGCGCCGCGGCGAGCCGTTGTCGGCCGTCGTGTTGACGTTGGGATGCCCGTCCCGCCAACGCGGCAAGCCGAGGCTGACGTCGAGGACGCCGCCTTGGGCATCGAGCTCCTCTTGAAAGCCGCGGGCCGGGATCTCGGCGTTGCCGGGCACCTCGACCAGGACGCCGTCGGGCAGCCAGGCCTGACACCGCCGAAGCGAAAAGACGTAGTTCTGGACCTCGTCCTCGACGATCTCGAGGCGTCGGACTCCCCACGCGTAAGGGTGGGCGACCCGATGGTAGGCGATCAAGCGCTCGAGGTCATGACGGCTCTGAGCCTGAAGGTATTGAGGTCGAAGGAACATGCCTTCCGACCAGTGCACTTCTCGGAACATCGGCGGCGGACCTCGGCGTTGCGGAATCTACTTCGAGCGGCGGATCGCGATGCCCGCGAGTCCGGATCGATCGACATGAATCGTGAATGCCTTGGGAAGATTCGAGGCCGACATGACTTGTCGGAGGCGAGTGCCCTCGATCTTCTCGTAGGCGCCGACCAGCACCCAGAGCTGCTTGGCCCCGGAGGGGCACTGGATCTTGAACTCTTGGCGCCCGTCCCAATCGATTCGAATCTCGCGCCCCGAGTAGACGGCGTTGTTGGAGCCCACCTTGAAGGTCATCGCCAAGGGCACGTCGTCGTCGTCTAACTTGGTATCGAGCCAGGACTGTCGCTGACTGTCGGCCTTGTTGAACCAGTCGCGGACGGCCTCATCGGTCTCGAGCTTGGGATCCTCGTCTTCGGTGACCCAAACCAGATCGATGTCTTGGACCTGCATGTCCTGCGTGGTCGCGGACGTGGCGTCGTAGTCGAGACGCACGTAGAACGTCGAGCATCCACCCAACATCCAAATCGCGGCGAGCCAGAGCAGCAACTTCATCCGGCGGCTTCCTTCCATCTGGATCTCGCTCGTACCGATCGACGCCCTGGTTCCGGTTGGCGACGCGACCCCACCGACATGCGTCTTCGATCACAGCGCGATGCCGTCTCGGTCCGAACGAGGTTTTCGAAAAAGCGTGATATCCGGTGGCGTGAGATCGGCGAGCCCGGGCGTGCGAGGACCACCGGTCGAGCTCTTCCCTTGTCCTCGCACCGGCCCGCGCGGATTACACCAGATTGCCTCCGAGCTGTCCACTTCGGGCGAGGCATCGGTCATCGGTCGCGGGTCTCCGCTGGCGCGCTTTGAACCACCGAACAGTTTTTCTCGTTCGCCTCGATCGCTCACCGGGCCTTTCTCCGCTCAGACCCGTCGAAGCACCTGTCGCAAATGGCACGCCTTGACGGTACGGATCGCACGTCGGTAACATGCCGCCCGGGGAGGTCCGACGAAATCACCCAAGCTCATTCGATCGACGACGGCGACACTGCGTGCGCCGAGGCGTGGCGACCGATGCCAGGTGCCCACCGTCCGCGTCTGCCGTTGACCGAACCGCATCACTCCGTGACGAGATCCAAATGACCGCGACGCTACCGGAGATCGAGAACCTCCTCACGCCGATCTCGGAAGATAAACCGACCGGGATCGACCTCCGCCTGAGTGACGCGGACCTCACGCTCTCCGACATCAAGGAAAAGCGTCGTGAGGTTCCGGCCAGCCAGTCCCCTTCCGGGGAAGCTCTCATCGCCGACTGGCGAGGTGTCGCGGAGCTGGCGCGGACGGCGCTGACCCAGAAGACCAAGGACCTCGAGCTCGTTGCCTTTCTGACCGAAGCCCGCCTGCAGCTCGGAGAAGGGTTCGCAGCTCTGCAACAGGGACTGGTGCTCGCGAATGAGCTGATCTCCCGCTACTGGGATCGCCTCCATCCGGGTGGCGAGGAGAGTGGCGTCGAGTTCGCGTTTCGTGCCAAGCCGATCTCTTGGATGTCGCGCACCGACTTCTTGAAGGCCGTTCGTACCTGCCGGATCACGTCGGACGTGACTGGACGCGACCTGACTTGGGACGACTACGTCGAGTCCGATCGCGTCGATCAGCTGGGGCTTCAGACTGACAAGGCGAACTATCAGGCCGCGCTCGAGGCCGGCTACCTGACGGGCCCACAATGGAAGGCGGCGCTCGAGGGAGCGGCGCCAGCCGATCTGGCGGTCGTGCACGCTCAGGTCGAAGAGTGCCGAGAGGCGGCAAAGGCGCTCGAGGCAAGCTGTGACCAGCGCTTCACCGAAGACGGTCCGAATCTGATCGAGCTGAAGAGTCTGCTCGAGGACATCTCCGAGTATCTCGCCAAGCGGTGCGTGAGCCCGGAGGAGGGCGGTGAGGACGGTGTCGGAGCAGGGGATCCGGTTCCAGGCGGGGGAGGCGGTGCAGCGCCCAGTGCGTCCGGCCCGATCTCGAGCCGTCAGGAAGCGTTTCGCCGACTTCAGGAGGTCTCGGACTTTCTGCGTCGGACGGAGCCTCACAGCCCCGTGGCGCATCTCGTCGACCGGGCCGTGCGATGGGGCGGAATGACCTTCGAGGAGGTCCTGGGCGAGGTGGTCAAGAACAACGACGTCATGGCCAGCATTCGAGACACGTTGGGCCTCGGAGCCCCCGAGCCGCCGAGTTGAGCCAGACGACATCCGATTCGAGAGTGCCGCGGGCTCGGAGGCCGGTGGCGAGATCGCAAGAGCATCTGAGGAGTACAGAAAATGGGCGAAAGCGTCTTTGACAAGAAACGTCGCGTCCGGCCTCCGCGTGTGAACATCAGCTACGAGGTCGAGCTCAACGGTGCCAAGCAGATGAAGGAGCTCCCCTTCGTGGTCGGTGTGCTCGCCGATCTGGGCGCGCAATCGAAGAAGGACCCGGGCAAGCTCAAGGATCGCAAGTTCGTCGAGGTGGACCGCGACAACTTCGACGACATCCTCAAGAGCCTGCAGCCGCGGGTCGCGATGAAGGTCGAGAACAAGCTCAAGAATGACGGCAGCGAGCTCTCGGTCGAGCTGAACTTCGAAAAGCTGGCCGACTTCTCTCCGGATGCGGTCGTCCAGCAGGTCGACCCGCTCAAGAAGCTGCTGGAGATGCGCAACCAGCTCAAGGACCTGCAGAGCCGCACCGAAGGCAACGATCGCCTCGAGGAGCTCCTCAACGCGATCATCGACACGCCTGAGGTACGGGACAAGCTCAAGGAGACGCTCGGAGCCGAGGCCGCCTCACTCAGCGGTGACGAGGGCGAGAGTGGTGGCGGTGGCGACGGTGACGACGGCGGTGAAGGCTAAAGGCAAGGAGACCCAAGATGGCCGGTGAAAAAGCCAAGCCGATGCCCGTAACCGAGCTGGTCGAACAAGAGGGTCAGACGATCCTCGACGACTTGCTCAGTAGCGGGATTCGGGCGACCGAGGAGCCGGCGCGCGAGCGCGGTCAGGCTCTGATCAAGAACCTCGTCGAGCAGCTCCTCGACCCGACGATGGTGACGGCCAAAGGCGTCACCCGCACGATCAACGAGCGCATCTCTGCGATCGACGATCTGATCTCGGGACAGGTGAATGCCATCATGCATTCGGCCGAGTTCCAAAAGATCGAAGGGACCTGGCGAGGCCTTCATCAGTTCGTGATGAGCTCCGAGACCGGAGAGAGCCTCAAGATTCGCGTGATGAACGCGAAGAAGGAGGAGCTCCTCAAGGACTTCCAAGCCGCCTCCGAGTTCACCGAGAGCGCGCTCTGGAAGAAGATCTACGAGTACGAGTTCGGCCTCTTCGGCGGCGATCCCTTCGGCGCCTTGATCGGCGACTTCGAGTTCGGAAAAGGGCCCCGCGACGTCGAGCTGCTCTCGAGCATCGCACAGGTCGCAGCCGCGGCGCACGCTCCGTTCCTCTCGGCGACGGCGCCCTCGATGTTCGGCATGGACTCCTTCACCCAGATGCCCGACCCCCGGGATCTGGCCAAGATCTTCGACAAGTCGAATCCCGAGAACATCAAGTGGATCTCGTTCCGCGACTCCGAAGACTCGCGCTTCGTCGGGCTCACGATGCCGCACGTGCTCGGACGCCAGCCCTACGATCCCGAGAACAACCCGGCCGACAGCTTCAACTTCGTCGAGCAGGTCGATGGCACCGATCATGATCGCTACCTGTGGATCAACGCCGCCTACTCGATGGCCGGCCGCTTGACCGATGCCTTCGCCAAGCACCACTGGTGTGTCGCGATCCGCGGGGTCGAGGGCGGTGGCCTGGTCGAAGGCTTGCCGATCCATACCTTCCAGACGCGTGAAGGCGATGTCGGCTCCAAGTGCCCGACCGAGGTGCTGATTCCCGACACGCGAGAAAACGAGCTCGCCGAGCTCGGCTTCATCCCGCTGCTCAACTGCAAGAACACCGACTATGCCGCCTTCTTCGGCGCGAACTCGGTTCAAAAGCCAAAGAAGTACGACACCGCCGAGGCGACCGCCAACGCCAAGCTGTCCAGCCAGCTGCAGTATCTGATGTGCACCTCGCGCATCGCCCACTACCTCAAGGCGATCTGCCGCGACAAGGTGGGCTCGTTCATGTCTCGTCAGAACTGCCAGGACTTCCTCAATCGCTGGATCAACAACTACGTGCTCGCCCAGGACGATGCCTCACAAGAGGCCAAGGCCAAGAAGCCACTGCGAGAAGCGCAGGTTCAGGTGGAGGAGATCCCGGGCGCGCCAGGATCCTATCGGGCCGTGGCTCACATTCGGCCGCACTTCCAGCTCGAGGCGATCGATGTCTCGCTGCGCCTGGTGGCCGACCTTCCGGCCGCTGCCAAGTAAGAGCTTTCCCTGGCCGAGTGAGGCGCTCACGCTTCACGCGGCCTTCGATTCGACGATCAGTGTCTGAACCAGAAAAACTCTAGAGCGATTCCGCGATCGGCGACTCGGGCTGGGGCTCGAGGTGACGGCCCGATCGTGAGCCAGTGAAAGGAATCACACCATGTCATTCGACGCGTTCTTGTTCATCGAAGGCATCCCGGGCGAAAGCACCGACAGCAAGTTCACCGACCAGATCGAGATCCTGTCCTACAGCCATGGTCTGAGCCAGCCGACGACCGCGACCGCCAGTAGCGTCGGCGGCGGCACCTCGGGTCGTTGCAACCACAACGACTTCTCGATCGTCAAGGAGCTCGACAAGGCCTCGCCGATCCTGTCTCAGCAGTGCAGCGAGGGAAAGCACATCCCCGAGGTCACGCTCACGCTCTGTCGCGCGGGTGGCGAGAAGGTGCCCTTCATGGAGTACAAGATGAGCGATGTCGTCATCTCGTCGGTGAGCCCGGGTGGCTCGTCGCAAGGCGAAGGCGTCCCGCTCGAAGAGGTCTCCTTCAACTACGGCAAGATCGAGTGGACTTACACCCAGCAGAAGCGCGCCGATGGCGGCGGTGGCGGCAACACGGCCGGTAGCTGGGACCTCAAGGCCAACGCGGTCAGCTGAGGCGTCGAATCGAGCCCCCGAGCGGTGCCTGGCCGCTCGGGGACGATTCGCCCCTCGCGACCCTGACCGGAGCTCGAGATGTCTGTCGATACTCTGATTCGCGAAGGGCGCCTCACCGACGCCCTGGCCGAGCAGACGCAGCGCGTGAAGCAAGCACCCGGCGACGCCGATCAACGCTACGTCCTCTTCTGCCTCCTCGCCTTTGCCGGTGAGCTGGATCGAGCGCTCATCCATCTCGATGCCCTGGCACACGGGGATCAGCAGCTCGGTGTCGGGACCGTCGTCTACCGGAACCTCCTGAACTCCGAGGAGGAGCGGCGGCGAGTCTACGAGAACCGCTCCGAGCCCGTGTTTCCGCCCGACGCCCCGGCTTGGCTCGGGGAGCGATTCTCGGCGTTTCTGTGCGCTCTCGGCGGTGAGCCCGAGGCGGCCCGCGAACGATTCGAAGCACTCGGTGATTCCGGAGCCCTGCTCGCGGGGAAGGTGGGCGAGCACGCCTTCGATGCCGTGCGCGACGCCGATGACCTGCTCGGTCCGGTGCTGGAGGTCTTCGCGGGCGGACGATACTTGTGGATGCCGTTCTCCGACATTCGACGCCTCACGGTTTCGGAGCCCGCGTCGCTCGCCGACCTCCTGTGGATTCCCGCCAATCTCGAGGACGGACGCGGCGATGTCGCCGACGTTCATCTGCCCGTACGCTACGCCGGCTCCCAGACCGCCGCCCAGGAGCCGCTGCGACTGGGCAACGCGACACAGTTCGAATCCGTGGCCGAGACACTCAGCCGGGGCTTCGGACAGAAGCTGATCTGGACCGTCTCCGAAGGGGAGGTCCTCGAGACGCCGATCTTGGAGCTTCGAACGCTCGACCTGACGAGCGACTGACCGCTCGCGCTGCCGCGGCGTCGCGCGCCGCGGGTGACTTGAGAGGATGCCAATGCCTTCCGCCCGCCCGCGCAAGTCGATTCGATTCTCGATCATCGATCGCCTCACCGACGTGGCGTCGGTGCCGACCGTCCAGCCCGTTCGTGAGATGAACGCGGAAGCCCTGCGCCGCTGTGTCCTCGCCGATCTGCGCCGGCTCCTCAATACGCGCAACGACCTCCAGCATTGGCTGGCCGATCTCAGCGAAGCGCGGCGCTCTCACCTCGCCTACGGCATCCCCGACATCTCGCCTTACTCTCAGAGCAACAGTGCGGATCGTGGTCTGGTCTGTGGCCTCATCGAGGAGGCCATCCGCTTGTTCGAGCCGCGCTTCCTCCGTCGCACCGTTCAGGTCACGCTCGTTCCCAATGAGGAGAAGGACGACTTCCGGCTCCATTTTCGAATCGAGGGCACGCTCTACGTCGAGCCCATCGAGGAGCCGGTTGCCTTCGATACCACCATGCAGCTCGACAGCGGCGCCATCGAGATCGGAGAGACCTTTTGACGCGCGATCGGCTGCTCCACTACTTCGAGCGAGAGCTGCACTACATCCGTCGACAGGCGGCGGAGTTCGCGGCTAAGTATCCGGCCGTGGCAGCCCAGCTCCAGCTGGAGCCCGAACGCTGCGAGGACCCGCATGTCGAGCGGCTGATCGAGGCCGTCGCCATGCTCGCCTCGCGCGTGCACCTTCGCCTCGACGACTCGTTTCCCGAGCTCACCGAAGCGCTCCTCGATCTGCTCTACCCGCACTACCTCACGCCGATCCCTTCGGCCTCGATCGCTCACTTCGAGCTGGACCGTGATCAGTCCCAGCCCACCGAAGGTCTCGAGGTCCCGACCGAGACCGCACTCTACACGCGCCCGGTCGGAGGTGATCGCTGCCGCTTTCGGACCAGCTACGACCAGACCCTGTGGCCGATTCAGGTGGCATCGGTCGAGCTCGAGCGATTCGATCGGGCGGAGATGGCTGGCAGCCAGACGGCGTTGGCAGCGATCCGCATCGAGCTGAAGACGTTTCCGGGCGTGACCTTCGACGAGCTCGCCCTACAAGAGCTGACGATGTACCTCGGCGGGGAAGGGGCTCTGCCCGCGCGCGTGTACGAGTGCCTCTTCAAGGACGGCGTCGGTTTGGCGATCGGGGCACCCGGATCCACGCCCTGGTGCCCGACCGGGCGGATCGAGCCGGTCGGATTCGAGCTCGATGAAGGCCTGGTGCCGTTCCCCAACGAGTCACCGATCGGCTACCGACTGATCCAAGAGTACTTCAGCTTTCCCGAGAAGTTCTTATTCGCGCGGCTGGCTGGCCTGCGCTCGGGCGAGCCGCTCCCCGCCACCGACCGACTCGAGATCCGCATTCTTCTCCGCGAGTTTCCGACCGAGCTGGAAGGCCGTCTGGGAGTCGACGCGTTTCGGCTCGGATGTGTGCCCGTCGTCAACCTCTTTCCGCATTCGGCCGATCCGATTCAGCTCTCGCACCGCCGCTTCGAGTATCCGCTGCAGCCCAACGCCCGTTCGCCGTTCGCTTATGAGATCTTTTCGGTCAAGAGCGTCGAAGGATCGGTGCCGGGGCAATCCGGAGTCAAGTCGTACCGGCCCTTCTACGGGCTCCACTTCGGCGATCAAGAGAGCGACCAGCCGGTCTTCTGGCACGCCAACCGACGCCCGTCGCAGCGTAAGGAGGACCCCGGAACGGACCTGTATCTGAGGCTCGTCGATCGGCACTTCGATCCAACCGGCGCCGCCGAAGAGGTGCTGCACGTCAAGACTCTGTGCACCAATCGCGAGCTTCCGGCTCGGATTCCGGTCGGCGATCAACGGGGCGACCTCCAGGCCGAGGGCTTTCCGAGCGTGCGGCGTATCACCTGCCTTCGCAAGCCGAGCGTGCCGTGTCGGGAGCATCTGTCGGGCGACTCGCGCTGGCGATTCGTGTCCCACTTGAGCCTCAACTGGCTGTCGCTGGCGGACGGGTTCGCGGACGAGAACGGGGCGCCATCGGGCAGCGCTCTCGCCGCCTTTCAGGAGATCTTGCGCCTGTACGACTTTCGCAACTCGGCGGTGACCCAGCAACGCATCACCGGTTTGATCGGCTTGCGCACTCGCCGAGTCACTCGACGGATCGTGGCCGGCGGGGGGGAAGGGTTCGGTCGCGGCCTGGAGGTCGAGCTCGAGTTCGATGAAGAGAAGTTCTCCGGCAGCGGAGCGTTCTTGTTCGCGAGCGTGCTGGAGCGGTTCCTAGGTCACTACACCTCGATCAACTCGTTCACGCAGACTTCGGCGCGTACGCGCCAGCGAGAAGGGATTCTCAAGCGATGGCCGCCGCGGGCCGGACTGAAGCCGATTCTCTGAGGGCGATGCTCCAGGAGGAGCCGCAGCGCTTCGAGTTCTTTCAGGCGGTTCGCCTGCTGGAGCGCATCTACCGAGGACGCCAGCCCATCGGGCGCGATGGCGATCCGCGTCAGGAGATCGTGCGCTTTCGGTCCGGTACGAAGTTCGGCTTCCCGGCCAGCGAGATCGAAGCACTCAGCGAGCCGGCTGCGGACGGTGGCGAAGCGGGCCCGCTCGAGATGCGAGTGAGCTTCTTCGGAATCGCGACCCCCTCGAGCTTCGGCTCCCTGCCGCTCGCGTACACGCAGCAGCTTCGGGCCGAGGTTCAAGAAGGGCGCACCCAGCTTCGCGACTTCCTCGACATCTTCAATCACCGGCTGGTGTCGTTCTTCTACCGAGCCTGGGAGAAGTACCAGCTTCCGATCGGCTACGAGGCCGGACCGAGCTCCGCGGTCGAGAACCTGCTCTTCAGCCTGATCGGTTTCGGAACGGAGGGTCTTCGCGGACGGCTGCCGTTTCAAGACACGGCACTCCTGGCGCGCAGCGGTCTGCTGGGGCGGACGCCCATGTCCGCCATCTCTCTCGAGCGCATGCTCGAGAGCTACTTCCAAGTCGCCGTGCGAGTCGAGCAGTTCCGGGCCAGGACCTACACGGTGGAGACCGAAGACCTGAGCCGGCTCGGTGTGGAGAACTCGACCCTGGGTGTCGACTGCTGCTTGGGAGACCAGGTGACGCTCTGCGACTCCAGCTTTCGTGTCCAGGTCGGTCCGCTGGACTGGGACACCTACCTGAACTTTCTACCCTCGGGGGAAGCGTTTGAAGCGTTGGCCGCGCTCACTCGCATCGCCGTCGGCAGCGAGCTCGACTTCGAGGTCCAGCCCGTGCTCGCGCGGGCCGAAGCGCAAGACATCTTCCTCGACACCGCCTCCGATCGAACCAGTCGCCTCGGCTGGTCGAGCCTGCTCAAGAGCACCGAGCTCGAAGAGGACGTCCTCGACGCCGTCTTCGACGCGTCCGCCCCGAAATCAAACACCTAGCCTTGGAGGACACCAAAGTGAGTCTCAATCTGAAATCCTTGGTCGGCAAGCTGACGCCGACCACGCGGCGCGGTCTCGAGGGGGCGGCCGGGTTGTGCGTCTCGCGCACACACTATGAGGTCGAGCTCGAGCACTGGCTGGCCAAGTTTCTCGAGATCGAGGGCGGAGACGTCGCGCGCATCCTGAGCCACTTCGGTGTCTCGCCCGATGGCTATCTCCGAAGCATCGAGCGCACGCTCGATACCTTTAAGACCGGCAACGGGCGCCGTCCCGACCTGACCGAGACCATTCAGGACCTCGCCCGCGACGGCTGGGTGCTCGCCTCGGTGAACTACGACTGGTCGAGCGTTCGGTCCGGCCTCATCTTCCTGGCCGCACTCCAAAGCGACCGACTGCATCGTCGCTTGCTCGAGATCTCGCCCGAGACCAAGAAGATCAACCGCGATGTCCTGGAGGCCGAGCTGCCCAAGATCGTCGGAGGCTCGCCCGAGGATCACGAGGTGCTGCGCCAGACCGGGAGCAGTGCGAGTGAGCGGGACGTCTCGGCTGAAGGCGGTGGTGCCGGGCATGCGACACCGGCACTCGACAAGTTCACGATCGACCTGACCGCTTCGGCGCGCGCCGGGCGCATCGATCCCGTGCTCGGACGCGACCCCGAGATTCGCCAGATCGTCGACATCCTCACACGTCGGCGCCAGAACAACCCGATCTTGACGGGTGAGGCGGGCGTCGGAAAGACCGCCGTCGCCGAAGGCTTTGCACTGCGTATCGCGGATGGCGACGTGCCCGAGCCGCTGCGCAACGTCTCGTTGCGGTCCCTCGATCTCGGTCTGCTTCAAGCGGGCGCGGGCGTGAAGGGCGAGTTCGAGAATCGCCTCAAGCAGGTCATCGAAGAGGTCCAGAGCTCGGCGCAGCCGATCATCCTCTTCATCGACGAGGCGCACACCTTGATCGGTGCCGGTGGAGCCGAGGGGCAGAACGACGCCGCCAACTTGCTCAAGCCCGCCTTGGCGCGCGGTGAGCTGCGGACGATCGCTGCCACCACCTGGGCCGAGTACAAGAAGTTCTTCGAGAAGGACGCGGCCTTGTCGCGACGGTTCCAGGTCATCAAGGTCGAGGAGCCGAGTGAGTCGGCGGCCATGGAGATGATGCGAGGCGTGGGTCGCAAGCTCGAGAAGCACCACGGCGTCCGCATCCTCGACGAGGCGATCCAGGAGTCGGTGCGCTACTCCCATCGCTACATCCCGGCTCGTCAGCTCCCCGACGTCTCGGTGAGCGTGCTCGACACCGCCTGCGCGCGGGTCGCGATCGGTCAGGGCGCCACGCCCGCCGCGATCGAGGACAAGCGGCGCCGCCTGGAGAGTCTGGCGCGCGAAAAGCTGTTCCTCGATCGTGAGAGCGAGCTCGGAAGGGATCACCAGAAGCGTCTCAGCGCCAACTCCGAAGAGGAGATCACGATCCGCGAGGAGCTGAAGGCGCTCGAGGAGCGCTGGAAGAAGGAGAGCGCGCACGTCAAGGAGATCTGCGAGCTCCAATCCCGCCTCCAGCGAGATCCCGACGACGAGGTGCCCGAGGACGCGCCGCCGCCGCCGGACGAGGCGGAGCGGAAGACGCTGCTGGGAGAGCTGGAGCGTCACCGGACCGAGCTGGCCGCGTTGCAGGGCGAGCAGCCGTTGATCCAGCCGGAGGTCGACGCCCAGACGATTGCCGAGGTGATCTCGGGTTGGACCGGGATCCCGATGGGCCGCATGGTCGCCGACGAGATCTCGAACGTCTTGAAGCTGTCCGATCGGCTCGAGAGCAGAGTGCTCGGTCAAGGGCATGCCCTCGAGGCGATCGCCAAGCGCATCCAGACCTCGCGGGCCAAGCTCGACAATCCCAACCGACCGATCGGCGTCTTCTTGCTCGCCGGTCCCAGTGGTGTCGGAAAGACCGAGACAGCGCTGGCGCTCTCCGAAGCGTTGTACGGGGGCGAGCGCAACTTGATCACGATCAACATGTCGGAGTATCAGGAAGCGCACACGGTCTCGAGCCTGAAGGGCTCCCCTCCGGGCTACGTCGGGTATGGCGAAGGTGGCGTGTTGACCGAAGCCGTGCGCCGTCGGCCTTACTCGGTCGTCTTGCTGGACGAGGTCGAGAAGGCGCACCCGGATGTCATGGAGCTGTTCTTTCAAGTCTTCGACAAGGGTGTCCTGGAAGATGGCGAAGGACGGGACATCGACTTCAAGAACACCGTCATCCTTCTGACGTCGAACGTCGGCACCGAGACGGTGATGAAGCACTGCGCGGATCCCGAGACGCGCCCCGAGGTCGAAGCCCTCGCCGAGCTGGTGCGCCAAGACTTGCTGGGCAAGTTCCCGCCCGCGCTGCTGGGTCGCCTGGTCGTGATTCCCTACTACGCGATCGCACCGGACGTCCTGCGGAAGATCATCGAGCTCCAGCTCAGCCGGATCGTCGACCGCGTCGCGGCCAACCACGGGGCGCAGTTCGAGTACGACGAGAGGCTCATCGAGGCGGTGGCAGATCGTTGCAACGAGTCCGACAGCGGCGCCCGCAAGATCGACCAGATTCTGACGCACGCCTTGCTGCCGACCATCTCCACGGAGTTCCTGACTCGGATGGCTCGGGGCGAGTCCTTCGAGCGGGTCCAGGTCGGAATCGGCGAGAACGGGGATTTTAGCTTCGAGATCGAGTAACGATCTCGAACCGCTTCCGCTCTGACAGGACGAGGTGAATATCCCCATGCAATACATCCAAGACAATCGCATTTGCTCGCTGAAGACGCCGCTCAAGAACGACAGCCTGCTCATTCGCAGCCTGACGGGTCACGAGGGCATCTCCGAGCTCTTCCGCTTCGAGCTGGACCTCTTGGGCGAAGGAGAGTCTCTCGACTTCGCCGAGCTCATCGGCAAGCCGGTGGTGGTGCAGCTCGACCTGTCGGACGGTGAGTCCCGCTTCTTCCACGGCATCGTGGCCCGCTTCTCCCAGGGCGAGGCGGACCGCCGCTTCGTCTCCTATCGGGCCGAGGTCGTCCCGACGCTCTGGCTGCTGAGCCGGAAGACCGACTGTCGCGTCTTCCCTCAGGACTGGACCACGCAGCAGATCATCGAGAAGATCTTCTCCGAGTTCGGCATCACCGACTTCGAGTTCCGCTTGGGTGGACCCTCGGTGACCCGGCACTACTGTGTCCAGTATCGCGAGACGAGCCTGGCGTTCTTCTCGCGCCTCCTCGAGGAAGACGGGCTGCACTACTTCTTCAAGCACAGCGAAGAAGGCCATCAGCTCGTCATCGCCGACGACAGCTCGCTGGCCGAGGATTGCCCCGGACAAGCCGAAGCGATCTTCCAAGACGGTGCGAGCGGCATCTCGGAAGAGGACTGCATCGAGTCGTGGCAGGTCGAGCAGGAGCTGCACACCGGCGGGTGTGCGCTCGGAGACTACAACTTCGAGACGCCCTCGACCGATCTTCGAGTCGGAGTGGCGACCTCGACGCCGGTTGGCGGCAACGAGGGACTCGAGCACTTCGACTATCACCCGCGCGAGTATCCCGACGTCGAAGGCGGCGAGAAGATCGCGCGTGTGCGTATGGAGGAGCAAGAAGCGGCCGCCGTGCTGATCCGCGGGAGCAGCAGCTGCCGCGCCTTCAACACCGGCTACCGCTTCAAGCTGCTCCGCCACTATCGCGAAGACTACGACGAGAAGCTCTACCTCCTGACCAGCGTCCACCATCGCCTGCGCCAGCCCGCCGATTACGAGTCGGGCGGCGAGACGACACCGACGACCTACGAGAACTCCTTCGTCTGCATTCCGCAGAAGACGATCTACCGACCGGCTCGCGTCACACCGAAGCCGGTCGTGCTCGGACCGCAGACCGCTCTGGTGGTCGGGCCCGAGGGCGAAGAGATCCACGTCGACAGCTACGGCCGTATCAAAGTGCGCTTCTTCTGGGATCGATTCAGCCCCTACGACGGCTCCCTCTGCTGTTGGGTGCGCGTCTCCCAAGGCTGGGCCGGCAAGAACTGGGGGATGATGCACCTTCCCCGCGTCGGCCAGGAGGTCATCGTCGACTTCCTCGAAGGCGATCCCGACAAGCCGATGGTGACCGGGCGCGTCTACAACGCCGAGCAGATGCCGCCGTACACGCTGCCCGACAACAAGACCCAGTCCGGCATCAAGTCACGCAGCACGCCCGAAGGCGGCCCGTCCAACTTCAACGAGATGCGATTCGAGGACAAGAAGGGCTCCGAGGAGTTCTTCCAGCAGGCCGAGAAGAACATGACGGTCCTCGTCAAGGGGAGCCGCAGTGAGACCGTCGGCGGCAGCGTCTCGACCTCGGCCGGTGGCCCGATCAGTCGCGCCTCGGCCAAGGACATCTCTCGCACGGCCGACGGCAGCATCAACGACAAGGCGGCCGGGAGCTACTCGCTCCTGACCAATCAAGGCATCCATCTCAAGACCGTGCACGCCGCCTACGAGGCGATCACGGCCGCTTGGGAGAAGGCCAAGTCGGCGCTCAAGAGTGGCGATGCCGCCGGAGCCGCCGAGAGCGCCGGGACCGCGGCCGAGACCGGAATGGACACCGCCAACGCGATGGCGAGCCAAGCCGCGAACGCGGCGGACGGTGCGGCCGGGGCCGCGGGTGCAGGAGCCGGCAAGGTCGGCGCTGCTCTTCAAGGGCTGGGCACTGCCATCGCTGCCGGTGCCGCGTCCGAGGTCCTCGCCGACAAGCTACTCGCCGCCGTCGGGGCGGCCGACGGGGCCTCTGCCGAGCTCAAGAAGCTGCTCGAAGGCCTCTTGCCCGAGATCCCTTCCATCGTCATGTGGGCGATGAAGAACTACCAGGTGCAGGCACTCTGGCAGATCTCGATGAGCGCCAAGTACAACAGCGTGTCGATCGAGTCTGAGAAGAAGGACGTGTCCATCAAGGCCAAGAAGCAGATGCAGCTCGAGGCCTCGGAGAAGGACTTCAACCTGACCGCCGGCAAAAAGGACATCAACGTCAAGGCGAGCAAGGAGAACATCAACGTCACGGCCAAGAAGAAGATCAGCATCAAGGCCGAGGACGAGGATCTCGTCATCGAGGCCGGACAGAAGAAGGTCTTCATCAAGGCCGCCAAGCAGATCTTCCTCAAGTGCGGCAAGGCGAGCATCTCCCTCGCCGAGTCCGGCAACATCGTCATCAGCGGTAACAAGATCAACATCAATGGAAAGGCGCCCGTTCAGATAAAGGGCAAGCCGATCAAGCTGAATTGAGGCCCTTGCCATGAACGAGCCACCGAGCCAACCGAGCCCCAAGTCTGCCGCTCCCGATCACTCGGGAGCCGACCTCCGCGACCAGTCCTTTCGATCCGCGTCCCTCGCCGGTGCCGGCTTCGAGGACGCCGACCTCGCCCGCGCCGACTTCACCGGAGCGGACCTGCGAGGTGCCAATCTGCGCGGGGCCAACCTCGATCGAGCCATCTTCGTCGACGCCGATCTCCGACAGGCCGATCTCTCGCAGACCGATCTGCGGGAGGCGAAGCTGAGCGGGGCGCAGCTCACCGGAGCGCGATTCCAAGAGTCGATCCTCGCCGGCCTGGATCTGACGGGCTTCGACCTGACCGGCATCGATGCCGAGACGGCCGACCTGGCGGGCGCAGTCCTGAGTGGCGCCGGCTTGACGCACGCGCGCCTGGTCGATGTCGATCTGACGGAAGCGAAGCTGGACGGCGCGCGCGCGGCCGGCGCTTGCTTCGCCGGAGCGACTCTGACTCGAGCTCGTCTCGAGGAGAGTGACCTCACCGAGGCCGACCTGACGAACGTCCACGCCGAGGACACCGTCCTGCAAGGCGCCTGCCTTCGAGGTGGCAAGCTCGCGGACGCCGACTTCATCCATGCGGACCTGTCTCGGGTGGACGCCGGAGACGTGGCCGCCGTCGGCGTGACGTTGGAGCGCTGTGCCCTCGGTCACTCCACCTGGGACGGCGCGAAGCTGACGGACGCGACGCTCGAGGAGAACGACTGCGAAGGGGCGACCTTCCGGAAGGCGGACCTGCATCGCGCGAGCCTGGTCGGCTCGCGGTTAAGCGGGGCGCAGTTCGATGAGGCACGCCTGAGTGAATCCGACCTTTACTGGACGGACTTCCGGGCCGATCAAGCGCCGGGCAGTGTGCTGCTGCACGCTCGCCTTCCCGAGGAGGTCGACACCGTCCATGGACCCCAGGGCGTTCGACCGCCCGTGATCGAAGCCAAGTTGCGAAGCCGCCAGCCCGAAGCGCTGGCTCCGAGAGGATCAGACCGATGAGCAAGCCCGGAGCCAAGAAGCTCGATCAGATCGTCAGCGTCACGCCCGGTGACGTGCACATCATCATGATCCCGTCTCCGGGCGGTCCGATCCCCACGCCGATCCCGCATCCTTGCGCCTCGATGATCAAGGACAAGGTGGCCAAGAAGGTCAAGGTGATGGGGCAGCCGGGCGCCACCAAGGGCTCGAAGTCCAAGCACACGCCCCCGCACATCCCGATGGGGGGGCCGTTCCAGAAGCCGCCCGGGAACAAGGGCGAGGTGATGACGGGCGCGGCCGGTGTGAAGTACCAGGGCAAGGACGCGACGCTGCTCGGCGAGACCGGCAAGATGTGCGCCGACCCGAGCGACACTCCCGTCGGCAAGGTGATCGGAACCGCGGCCTTGGTGCTGGTCGGCGGCGGCAGCGGCAGCGGCGACGCGGACCGCGCCAAGGCGAGCGCGGACGCCATGAAAGCGGCTGCTGCGAAGGCACACAAGTGGATTGACGCCAACATGCCAGAGGGCGCGGCACGAGACCAAGCGCACAAGGACGTCTGCACTCAGACTGGTCACCCCGTCGATGTCGTGACCGGCCGGATGTTCATCGACGTCCTCGACGTGCGGCTTCCGGGGCGATTCCCGTTGCTCTTCGAGCGGACGTACTCGTCATTGTATCGAGAGTCGGGCGCCTTTGGCACTTCCTGGCGGCACGTCTTCGAGCGAGAGCTCTTCGTTCACCATGACTTCGTGGTGTATCGGGACGAACAGGGGAGCTTCCATGCCTTCTCTCCGGTCGAAACGGACGGCACATCTTGGAGTGAACCTGCGAAACGGAGGTTGGAGCGAGGCGATGAGGAGTACCGAATCGTTTCGAGCGATGGCTCTCGGGAGTACTACGAGCGAGTGGAAGCGGCGCGCGGCGGCGCGCAGCTTTGGCGCCTCCGGCGCATCGAGGACGCCCAGGGCAACGCGCTTCGCATGGGCTACGGCGCTGAGGGCAGGCTGATCTCCGTTCGCGACGCGACGAATCGGATGCTACGTCTGGATCACGACGATCGGGGGCGAGTGCTCGCACTCCGGCTCGAATCGGGAGCCCTTCAGCGGCGACTGTGGAGCTTTGAGTACAACGACCAGGGCGAGCTTGTGATGGCTACCGACGGTGCCGGTCACTCTCGCCGGTACCAGTACGACGGCGGCTTCCTTGTGCGAGAGGAGGACCGCAAGGGTGACTGGTTCTGCTTCGAGTACGACTCGGACGGCCGTTGCGTCCGCACGTGGGGTCAGAACGAGGCCTTTTTTCGGCAGCTCGACTACGACCCCGTTGGGCAGCGGACGCGCGTGACGGACTCCGGCGGCTTCGTGACCGTCTACGAGTATGATCCACGTGGCGTCGTGACCGAAGCATCCAACGCCGATGGCCACGCCTGGACCTTCGACTACAACGATTCGCTCGATCTCGTGCGCGAGTGCGATCCCCTGGGTTCGGTCTGGACGAAGGAGTACGACGACCAAGGTCTTCTCGTCGCGATCGAGGATGGAGAAGGAGCCAGCGAATCGTATGAGTGGGACCAGCGCGGACGAATGATCTCCTGCGCGGATCGGGCGGGTGGTGTGTGGCAATACGAGTTCGAGGACGAGGCGCGTCGGCGAGTCACCCGAGACCCACTCGGTCAAGAGACCGTCGAGCTCTTTGACGAGCAGGGCGAAGTCATCTCGGTCGTCCAGCCAGATGGCAGCCAATCACGATTCGAGTACGACCTGTGCGGCAATCTGGTCCGGATCGAAGCGGCCGACGGGCTCGTCATCGATCGGTCCTTTAATGCGTTCGGCGAGCTGATCCGAGAGGCTGATCAATACGGTCCTCGGGTGGAGGTCACCTATGACGAGCTCGGTCGGTACGCGGGTATCGAATACCGCGGACGCCGAACGACCCGCTACGAGCGAGACGCCGAAGGCCGTGTCGTCCGCATGAGCGATGGCTCCGGCCGTTCGACCGAGTTCTCTTACCTGCCCTTCGTCGACAAGATCACGGAGATCATCGAACGAGGCGTCGAGGGACGAGTGCTCGCCCGCAGGTCGTTCAGCTACGATTCCGAACATCGCCTCTCGTCTGCCACCTTCGGATCCGCCCGAGTCGCCGAGTTCGAATACTCCCATCATCGGCACCCGGTGCGGATGACCTTCGCCGACGGACGGGCTCTCGAGTACCGGTACGACGAACGTGAGCATCTGGTCGAGCTGCGAGAGAATGGAGAGCTCGTCTATCGTCAGGAAGCCGATTCGAGAGGAAGGGTCGTTCGGAGACGGACCGGGGACGGTGACGAGTTCGAGTTCGAGTATGACGAGCTCGGTCGATTGGTACGCGCCGAAGGGGGCGCGAACGGCGAGAACGTCGAGCTCGAGCGCGACGCGCTCGGCCGGCTCGTGTCCGAGTCGGGCGGAGTCGGAGCTCACCACTTTCAGTACGCAGCGGGCGGTCGGCAGGTCGACTACGCCTGGAACGACGATCTTGCCTTGCAGCACGAGTGGCATCCGCGGTCGGCCGGACGTTCCTGGGCGACGTCGCGAGACGGCCGCCTCGACCTCCGCCTCGACTACGACGCCCGTCATCGACTCGAGAGGATCGAGACAGCGCGGGGTGATCGGCAGGAGTGGGCCTACGGCTCCGCGCGAGGCCCGGAGCGCCTGGAGGTGTTCCGCCCAGGGCGATCGGGTGAGCAGTTTCGGTTTCGCTACGATGACCAGGATCTCCTCGCCGGCATCGATGCCGAGAGCAGTTCGGTTTCCTATCGCCGGGACGAGCTCGATCGACTGGTCGAGATGTCGGTCGAGGGGAGTGACGAGGCCCAGCGGTTCCAGTGGGCGTTCGACGACGAGTCGAACCGGGTTCAAGCCACCGACTGGCGCGGAGAGAGCTACGAGTGCGAGTTTGCCCCGGGCGGGCGGCCGACTCGCGTCGGTTCGAGGCATCTCGAGTACGACCCGCGCGGTCGCGTCGAGCGAATCCGAGAAGAGGACGGGCGCACGACCGAGCTGGAATGGAACGCGCTCAACCAGCTCACGAAGGTCCGCAAGTCCGACGGCCAGGAGATCGCGATGACGTACGACCCGCTCGGGCGCCGGGTCTCCAAGCGAACTTCCACTGGAACCACCCGCTTCGCCTGGCTGGATTCGCGCCTCTCGCACAGCATCGCTCCCGACGGCGACGAGCAGCACTACATCTATCAGTTCGGCACCTATCGCCCGTTGGCGACCTACGCGCGGAACGATGGTGCCGAGTGGGGTCTCGAGGTTTTCCTGAACGCTCCGAACGGAAGCCCGCTCGAAGTCTGGACGCCGTCCGGTGACGCCCACGACGAATCTTCTCCGATGCCCTGGGGCGAGCGCGACTCGGAGTCCACTGAGGAGCAGCCATTCGGCCTCCAGGGGCAGTACTACGACGCCGAAATCGGCCTCTACTACAATAACGCCCGCTATTACCTGGCCGAAGGCGCCACCTATCTTAGTCCCGATCCGTTGGGTCTCGCCGGTGCCGACAGCACGTATGCCTTCGTGGCCGACCCGCTGAGTTGGATGGATCCGCTGGGATTGGCCTTTCAGCGCGCCTTCGGTCGAGACGAAGTCTCTCAAACTCTCGATGACAGCGAAGGACGGCCGAGTCCGACTACCGGGTACGATGGGCATCCGCGTTCTCAGCACGTCGGGAAGACTCCGCGGCAGCTACAGGATCGTGCCGATGCTCCCGGTCAGCCGAACACCGTGACGACTTTCGGAAGCAGCTCCTCCCAGGATCGAGCTGCGACCGACGCCCTCAACTCTCCCCAAGGCCAAGCTGCACTCGCCGAGCTCGACGCCGACCCCACCAAGAAGCGCGTCCGGATTCGCGCCACGACCGGGCCCGAGACGATTCGCCAAGCCCGGAACGGACAGGGGTACCAGACTCGATTCACCTCGCGGGAGACCGTCGTGATCGTGGATGTGGTCGACCGAACACCCGGTGCCGAGAAAATCCACATTCAGACCTGCTACGGAAGCTGACCCATGGACGAAGCTGCCTTCAAAGCTCGCTACTCGGTGTTCCACGACTTCCTCGATACCGTATTCTGGCCGAAAGAGGATGGCCCGAACCTAATCGTCTTGCTTCATCGCGTTGTGGTACGAGCCCATCCGGATCGTGCCCGGCGCCTCATCGAAGAGATGAGGGCCATGGGAACCGACGATGAGCTCGCCTCCGAAGACCTCTCGGAGCTGATCCTCGAAGGCGCCGGTTCGCCATACCGCTTGGCCGGCAGCGATGCCAGCAAGGACCTGGTCTACTGCCTCGCCGAGTTCCTCGAGTACGTTCTCGAGGAATCCGGTGGAGAGGTTGCCTGAGCGCATGCCACTTCACGACCGGGAGACCGCGGGACTCGGGCAGGTTTGGTCGCAAGGCACCAACCGGGTCCTCGTCGCCAAGCAGACCTTCGACCTCGCCTCCGGCTCTCCCGTGCCCGCCGCCGATCCGCTGCCGTTGGTCGGGATGGACGAGTACGAAGGCGAGCCCGAGCAGTCGCCCGTTCGCTACGAGTCGGACTTCGTGCCGCCCAAGCCGCGCGCCGATCTGCTCTGCGTCGGGCAGGCCTGGGCACCGCGCGGGGAGCCGGCCTCCGAGGTCGTCGTGACCTTTGGCGTCGGCCGCTTCGAGAAGAAGATCCGAGTCCTGGGCGATCGCCTGTGGCAAAAGAAGCTCCTGGGCCTCGTCCACGTGCCGTCGTCACCTCAGCCCTTCGTCTCGCTGCCGCTCTCCTACGAGCGGGCCTTCGGGGGTAAGGACGGCAAGTACTCGTTCGAGGCCAACCCGCTGGGGCGAGGCTTTCACCGCAGCGTGACCGGCCTGTCGGGCAAGCCGCTGCCGAACCTCGAGGACCCCGACGACCCGATCGGGCACTGGCGGCACCGACCGGCCCCGTGCAGCTTCGGGCCGGTGGGTCGCGCTTGGCTACCCCGTCGCGCGCTCGTCGGCACCTTCCCCAAGAAGTGGGCCCAGCAGGAGGAGCCGGGGCTGCCCGAGGACTTCGACGATCGCTTCTACAACGGCGCGCCGCTCGATCAGCAGCTCGAGGGGTATCTGCAAGGCGACGAATCAGTGCGTGCCACCAATCTGCACCCCGAGCATCCCGAGCTCAGCTTCCGCTTGCCCGGCACACGGCTGCGTTGCCTGGTCGCCGACGAGGAGCACACGGGCTTCACCGGCGAGGCCCGATTGAGCTGTGACACGCTGTGGCTGGACATGGAGGCACTCCGGCTGGTCCTGGTCTGGCGCGGCTCCCTACCCCGGGCCGTCGACGCTCCCGAGCCCGATCTTTGGATCGTCTCGGACCAAATCGGAGACGATTCGCCGACCGATCGCTGGCTGCCGGATCTGGAGCGGCAACGAGCCGATGAATCGGAGGCCGACCTCGAGGTGGCCGCTGCGGAGAGAGAGTTGGCGGAGCAGTCCGAGAGCGGTTGATCCCGGACCTTCTTCAACGGCTCCGCCCTCGCTCTTGGCTCTCCTGAATGGATCTGCAAGACTGAGCGGTGATTCAGCACCGCCGGGCGAGCTTTGTCGCGAAGCTCTCGCCTGGAGTGGAGCAACACATCGCGGAACACCACTGGGCGACCTCACATGGCAGAGCTCGTATTCGTCGGACCGGATGGCCAAGAGACGCATCGATCGATCGCGGACACCGATCATGTGATCGGGCGCGATGCCGAGACCGACATCCAAGTCGACGACACTCGTATCTCGCGGCGTCATTGCCGAATCGGCTGGCGCTTGGTGATCGAGGATCTCGGCAGCACCAACGGCCTCTTTCACGACGGCGAGCGAATCGAGTCGCGAGTGCTGGTCGCCGGAGATCGGATTGGTCTGGGAAGTGGTGATCGCCACGCGCTCGAGATTCGACAGACGCCTCAGCTCGGTCTCGCACCGGCGCCCTCGGCCTCGCCCGCGAGCGGGGCCGCCACCGGAGATCTGAAGGCGGCGCAGGATCGGAGCAGCCGCCTCGAGAAGCAGCTCGAGGCCGCGCGTGAACGGATCCTCGATCTCGAGCGCTCCGTGGCCCGCGCCGAGCGAGCGGCCGAAAGGGCAGCGGCGCTTGCCGCCGAGGCATCCTCGTTGCCGGCCGAGCCCGAGCCCGAGCCGGAGCCGGTCGCGGTCATCGATCCGGCGCTGGCAGTCGATGAAGAGTCCGAGATCCACCGATTGCGGCGGAGCGTGCTCGGCTTGACGCGCGAGCGCGACGATCTCCATCGCGTGCTTCGCGAGCGGGAGAATCGGCTGACCGTCCTCGAGCGGGACAACTGGCGTCTGCGCACGACCGGGAGCATGGGCGACGACACTCAGATCACGCTCCGCAACGAGCTCGACGATCTGCGCTCGGCACTCAAGGAGCGGGAGGGTCAGCTCGCAGCGCAGAAGGACGAGCCCGGGGACGAGAAAACCGCCGCCCCCGCGGAGAAGAGCGATCAGGCGCGCAAGCTCGCCGATCGGGAGGCTCGCATCGCGTCGCTGCAAAGTGAGCTCGGTGCCATGCGTAAGGCGATGGAAGGCGGAAAGGGCCAAGCCGGTCGCGGCTTCGTCGCGGAGGTGGCGGCCAGCCTGCTCGATGCCAAACAGGTCGCAGTCTCGACCTTGCGCCCCGGAGTCGATCGGGACCTGAGTCAGGTCGTCCGGTCTCTGCAGCACTTCGCCGAGCAAGTCGAGCGCGCCTTGGTCGGAACCGCTCGCGCCGGTGGCGTGACCGAGCAGTGGGGATTCCTCGCCGAGCCGGGTTTGGTCGAGCGTCAGGGCGAGGTCGTGAGGTCGGGTGGAGAGGAGTCCCAGGTCGGGCATCAGACCTATCTGGCGCGCCTCTCGGGCTTGGTCGCCAGCGCCCTCGGGGCGCCCGACGAGGCGTTCGCGGGTTGGCTGGAGGAGACCTGGGGTGCGATCGCGCCGAAGGCGCTGCGCAAGCAAGCCAGCCTGCCGCTCGAAGGGGCGCTCGAGCCGGTCTTGCAGCAGACCTTGTGGGCGCGATTCGAGGAGACCATGCGACAGCTCGACACGGACGAGCTGCGTGAGCGATTCCGGCGACGCTACCGCGAAGAGGTCGCGCGCGTCTGACGAAAGGCACCGCCGCGCGGCCGTCTGTTCGACCAGACCCGGGGGGCTCGCATCGGTGGATTCGTCGTCATGTCTCGCTGTCGCGTCGGTCCGATTGCTGGCGCGCACCGGACGGGCGTGAGTTAATGTTTTGGCCCTCGATGCCGCGGAGCCGGCGAGTCGGTCGGTGTCGGGAATGCTGAAGAGGCCGGGGAGGTGCCTCGTGAGTGCAGGCAAAGGGGCGACGGGTCGGTTCGGCACGTTCGGAGGAGTCTTTACTCCGTGCACGCTGACCATTCTCGGCGTCATCATGTTCCTCCGCTTCGGCCAGGTCGTCGGCATGGCCGGCGTCGCGGGCGCGGTTGCGATCGTGTTGCTGTCGAAGGCGATCACGACCTTGACGGCCTTCTCGGTCTCGGCCATCGCGACCAACACGCGCGTGCGAGGTGGCGGGGCGTACTTCCTGATCAGCCGTTCGCTCGGCCCCGAGTTCGGGGGCTCGATCGGGTTGATCTTCTTCTTGGCGCAAGCGATCTCGGTCGCGATGTACATCTTCGGCTTCACCGAGGCGTTTCAAGCCGCGGTGCCGAATCTGGGCATTCCGAGCGTGGTAATCGCCACCAGCGTGAACGTGGCCGTGTTCATCTGTGTCGCCATCGGTGCCGGCTGGACCATCAAGCTGCAGTACGTGATTCTCGGCGTCCTGGTGCTGGCGCTCGTCTCGTTCTTCTCCGGCGCGGGGAGTCGACTCGACCTCGGCCAGCTCAAGGAGAACGCTCTCGGCGCCTATCCTGAGGGGCAGAGCTTCTTCACCGCGTTCGCGCTGTTCTTCCCGGCGGCGACTGGAATCATGGCGGGCGCCAACATGTCGGGCGACCTGAAAGACCCCAGCCGATCGATCCCCTCCGGAACGTTGAGCGCGATCGCTTTCACCGGCGCGGTCTATCTCGGCATGGCCGTCTTGCTGGGCGGCGCGACCGATCGCGAGACGCTGCTGACGGACTCGTGGGTCGTGGGCAATCTTTCGGTGGCACCCATCTGGATCACGCTCGGCGTTTTTGCTGCGACGCTGTCGTCGGCGCTCGGCAGCATGATGGGCGCACCGCGCATCCTGCAGGCCTTGGCGCGCGACCGTGTCTACCGATTGCTCTCACCATTCAGCCAGGGCAGCGGCCCGGCCAAGGAGCCTCGCCGAGCGGCGCTACTGACGTTCGGCGTCGCGCAGCTGGGCATCCTCCTCGGTGACCTCAACGCCATCGCGCCGATCATCACGATGTTCTTCATGATCACGTACGGTTATCTGAACCTCGCGACGTTCTACGAGGCCGTCACTCGCAATCCGAGCTATCGACCGTCGTTTCGGTGGTCGCACTGGACGACGGCCCTGCTCGGCGCCTTGGGATGCGTCGTCGTGATGTTCTTGATCGAGCCGTTGTGGGCCATCATCTCGATCGTCGCGATGGGGTTCTTGCACTGGATGCTGGCGCGCAAGGAGCTCGAGGCCACGTACGGGGACGTCGGACGCGGTATCGCCTTCGAGCGCACTCGCCGCAACCTCCTCTCACTCGAGGAAGAGAGATACCACCCCAAGAACTGGCGTCCCTCGATTCTGGTGCTCAGCGGTGCGGCGGGCATTCGACCTCGTCTGGGAGTCTACGGGCACTGGCTCACCGGAGGGCGAGGCCTGCTGACGTTGGCACAAGTGATTCCGGGAGACGTCGATGACCATCTCGGGAGACGCGCGGGTCAGGAGCAGGTCCTGCGCCGCTACATTCGCGAGCAAGAGCTGCCGGCCTTTCCAGTCGTGTTGGTCGCTCCGACAATCGACGAAGGCATCGAGTCCCTGGTCCAGTGCTACGGCATCGGGGCTCTGCGTCCGAATCTCGTGCTGACGGGCTGGAGCTCCGATCCGGCGCGCCAGGCCGACTTCGGCAGCCGCCTGCGGACGATCGGCGCTCTCGGCCGCAGCATCGTGATCGCGCGGTTGTCGGGTGAGGAAGACGAGGACCCGTGGCTTCCGCCCGACGGGCCGATCGACGTTTGGTGGCGGGGGCGGGGCAACGGATCGTTGATGCTGCTGCTGGCCTTCTTGCTCTCACAGAACGACCTCTGGCGGGGTCGTCGCATCCGGCTGATTCGTTCGCTCCCGACGCTCGATGGCGTCGAGGAGGCGCGGCAGCACCTGGCCGAGACGGCAGATGCGGCGCGGATTCGCGTGGAGCCTCTGGTGCTCGTGGCCGAGCAATCGCTCGCCTCGGTCGAGCTGAGTCGAGTGTCGGCTCAGGCGGCCATCGTGATCATGGGCTTCGAGCCTCCGGAGCCAGGTCAAGAGGCGGAGCGATTGGGGCGACTCGACGAGCTGGTTCGCGAGCTGCCAAATGTGATCGCGGTTTGGAGTGCCGGCCAAGTCGAGCTGGAGGCATGATAGGGGGCGTGGGCGCCGAAGTGAGGACGATCGGATTGGCGAGGATGTCGGCGAGTATGTTCCAGGCAGCGAGGGGCGGTGCCGTAGCGAGACTTCGTCGAGGGCGAGGATTCCGGTGGGTCGCGCTCGGATGGATCGGAGTGCTGCTGGCGGCGACGGCCGTCGCGCAGGAAGTGCCCTCCGAGCCCGAGCGCCCGAAGACGCAGCCCTTGGGGGTCGGGCTGACGGCCGACCTGCCCGGCGGGCTCGACATGACCCAGCCGGACAAGGTGCAGGAGCGGTTGGCGGCGGCCAATAAAGAGCTCGAGGCGCTGGCCGAAAACGATCCGCGGCGAGCGGACAAGCAGAAGCTGCTGAAGACGAAGATCGAGATCCTCGAAGGGCAGCTCGCCCTGCTGGAGGCGAGCTCCCGCCTGCAGCTCCTGCAAGCGGAGCTCACACCGGAACGCAAAGCGGCCGCCGAGAAGAGTCGCGACGAGGCACGAAAAAGCCTGGACGCCTTGGATCCCGACGCCGAGCTGGAGGACCTGCGAGCTGTCCAAGACGTCGAGGTACTCCGCCCCCGAGTCGAGGCCGAGTTCGTCGAGCGGCTCCGCGTCGAGCGGGAAGCCTCGACGCGACTCGCCAACCGCATCAAGCAGCAGCAAGAAGAGTTGGCGGCCGGCGAAACATCTCGCACCTCGGCGCGGAGCTCGCTCGCCACACACCAGGTTCGACTCGAGGAGCTCCGCAAGGAGCTGCAGACGCGAACGGACCTGACCGAGGATGATCGCAAGCTCCTCGAGCGCCGCGTCGGCATGCGGGAGCAAGGGGTCACCCACGAGAAGGGCCGGCTTCAATACCTCGACCTGCACAAGGAGGTGCTCGAGCGAAGCCTGGCCGTCCTGACCATCGAGCAAGAGGCACAAACCGCGGTCGAGAGTCGCTATCGTCGGCTGGAGGCGGCCGCCAAGACACTCCTCGACCAGCGGCTCGAGGAGCGGAAGCGAACGCTCGCCTATCAGGTCTCCAGCAAGCAGAAAGAGATCGAGGAGGCCGAGACGGAGCATGAGCGCCTGCGCCTGACGGCGGAGCTCGAGTCCTTGAAGCTCGATGCGGAGCTGCAGACGCTGCGTCAAGCGAGCAGCGAAGTTCAAGGAAACGCCGTCGAAGCGGAGGAGCTCCTGGGCATCGCCCGGGAGGAGCTCGAATCGCTGCAGAGCACCTATCGAGGCTCCGAGCCTCGACCCGAGCTGCGAGAGGTCGAAGAGAAGCTCCGACGCCTCCGGCGCCAAACCGACCGGGCCGACTACGCGCGCACGATGGATGCCTGTCGAGATCGGCACGAGGACTTCTCGGCACAGCTCGAGGAGGCGGAGCGGCGCTTGGCTCGCCTGCGAGAGGACTTCGAGGCGCAGCGCGCCAAAGCCAAGAAGTCTTTCGAGGCCGTCCAGGTGGCCGCCGGGAAGACACCCTTCGAGGCCGAGCTGGCGTGGACGCAGTCCGAAGCGCTTCGGTGGAGCGAGCAGTCGATCGCTCAGGAGCGAGATCTCGGGGAGACGGTGCAGACGTTGCGCTCGATCGTCAGCTTCCTCGATCGGACGCTGGATGCGCGCACCGAGCTGCAGGAGACTCGACGAGAGACGCTGGTGCTGCTCCAGCGCGAGAACCTGTTCCTCCGCCGCGAGAGCCGCATCACCTGGCCGGCTCTGACTCAGGGCTTTCGAGACCTGCTCGAGCTGCCCCAGATGTCGTTCACGGCGATCGCGGATCTGACCGACTACGGCACGAATCCCGATCACTTCTCGGGGTTGATGACCTTTGCGATCGCCGCGTTGCTGGCGACCTTCCTGCTGGGCCTCATCACGCGGGGCCTTCGGAAGCGCAGCCGCCGCATGCTCGAGCGCGAGCTCACGACGATGCCGGCGCGCTTCGCCGTCCTGGCCCTTCGCCTGCTTCGAGCAGCCGGGACCGCGTTCTCGATTTGGTTGGTGGTGGCTCTCGCCCGCTGGCTGCTGCCGGGTCTCGGCTTGGGCATGCAGGACTGGCTGGCCGACGTCGGCGACATCTTGCTAATCTTCTGGTTCGGCCGAGCGCTGGCGCGTGAGCTGCTCCGACCGAATCCCCCCAGCCGTGCCGTGATCCGGTTCGCCCCCAAGTCCGCGGCTCGCCTGTACACGGCCGTCGCGTTCGTGCTGTGGTTCTCGGTCATCTTCCTGCCGATTCAGCTCGCCCTCGTTCACTTCGGCTATCAGCACGAGAACGAAGGCGCCTTCGAGCTCCTGGATCTCATCTATCGGTGCGTGACCGGCTTGACCTTGTTGGTCATCGTCGCGAGTCGACAGACCTTCGCCGGGTTGGTGCCGGGTTCGTCGCAGAGCTGGCTGCGACTGGTCGGTTGGGCTCTCCGCGCTCTGCGGCCGTTCCTGCTGTTGCTGATTCCGGCGCTGCTCTTGATCGAAGGGCTGCGCTACGAGTTCTTGGCCGGCTTCATCTGGACCATCTCCGGCTTCGTGCTCCTGGCGACGCTCGGAGGGTATTTGGCCTACCTGGGTGGCAGCACGGCGCTGGAGGCCTGGCTTCGCTCGGCCGCCGCCGCCGACGAGGGGGACGAGGTCGTTCGCCGTCGCGAGGTGATCCGCATCACCTCTCTCTTCGCCTTGAAGCTCATCGTGATCTTCGGGGTGGGCGGCATGTTCTTGGCCGCGGTGGGATTCCCCCTCGACGAACTTCGCCTGCTCTTGTCGATTCCCCTGCCGTTCCAGGCGAGCGATTCCGAGAGCCGGGTGACCTGGTGGCACCTGATCGTGGCGGGAGTCGCCCTGGCGGTGTTCTTGCCCGCGGCTCGTCACGCCAAGTCGGCGACGGGCGAGTTCCTGGCGGCCCGCACGAACCTGGACGCCGGACTCCGATACACGATCACGACCATGGTCGGGTACATCCTGCTGGGTCTGGGGATCTACCTCTCCGCGACGCAGCTCGTCAACCTCGAGAACCTCGGCTACGTCGTCGCGGCGCTGTCGGTCGGCATCGGCTTCGGTCTGCAGGAGATCATCTCGAACTTCGTCAGCGGCATCATCCTGCTCTTCGAGCGGCCGCTGCGAGTGGGCGACATCATCGAAGTGGGGGGGCGCGAGGGAATCGTCAAGCGCATCGACATCCGAGCCACGACGCTGCTCACCCGAGACAACCTCTGGATCCTCGTCCCGAACAAGGACCTGGTTACCAAAGAGGTCATCAACTTCGTTTACACCGACTCCAAGCTGCGCATCCGCATCACGGTCGGCGTCGCATACGGCTCGGACACCGCCTTGGTGCGTCGGGCCCTGCTCGAGGTCGCCCACAAGGACGGTCGCGTGCTCGAGCGCCCCGCGCCCGACGTGTACTTCCTCGACTTCGGCGAGAGCTCACTCGACTTCGTGTTGCTGGTCTGGGTTTCGGACTCGCTGCCCAAAGAGCGGATCTCGAGCGACTTGCGCTTTGCCGTCGACGCGGCCTTCCGTCGCCACGGCATCACCATTCCGTTCCCGCAGCGCGATCTACACCTCAACACGGCGAATGCTCGACTGCACATCGTGTCGGAGCAGATTCCCGATCACGAAGAAGCGCAGGAAGCCGAGCCCGAGCCGGAGCCCCCACCTCGTCGAATCCCGTGAGGCGGTCGCTGCTCGTGGGGAACAGAGACGCGAACGGAGCTCGTCACTCGGCTCGATGTCCGTCGACCGGCCACGGCGGGCGGTGGGGCGTGCGAATGACCTCGACGAGAGAGCGGTTCCACCCACATTCCACCGCACACGCCACAGTGCTTTCCGGGAAACCGGGTCGGATTCGCACGGGGGTTCCTTGATAAGCTGGTCGCCCAGAGGAGCCCCCTGACGAAGGAGTCTCCCCGGTGGAGCACTCCGCGCTCCCCACGGCACAGCGAATCGAGCATGGCAGAGGGGTGGTCGGATGTACCCACCCAGGCGAGAGACCACAACCCGAACCTGTTGAAGAAGGGCACCATGAAACGGAGAGCACCGATTCTACTGGCGGGAGTGCTTCTGCTGACGCTCGTCACGAGCACGAGCGCACAGCAACATTGGCGAGTCCGCGGAGGGACGACTCAGGTCTCGTTTCATGAGACTCGCCTGGCGGGGCTGGGCATGGAGCTGATCGACGTGCGCGAGACCGGCGAGCAAGTCTCTCCGATGGAAGGCGCCTACGCCTTCGAGATCACCGAGGAATCCAAGCTCGAGTGCACGGTCGAGAATGGGATCTTCGTCGAATGGCGCGGAGGCGAGATCGCTCATGAGGGTGGGTTCTCCTTCGCCGTCGATGGCATTCCCCGGGGGATCGAGGCCTTCACGATCGTGCCCCGTGACAGAGGCGGTCCCAGTGACTTGTTCGTCGGCGAAGCGGGACGCGACTCGGCTGTCGCGTTCGAGCTGGACATGCCGATGATCCAATTCGATCGGTCCCGTGCCTTGCTGACCGTCGGCTGCATGGACCTGAGGATCTCGAGGGATCTGGCGCTCGAGCTGGGGCGCCCCGAGCTCGAAGGGCAGCTCATCGGGATGATGTCGACGATGGCGAGCGTCATCTGGAGCGGCGGGAACCCCGACGACGACGACTGGCGCAGTCCCCTCGGCGAGGGAGTCGTGGACCTGGCGATCTCGAACTTCGAACTGCTGACGATGCTGGGCCGTCAAGGCAACTTCCCCAACGGCGTCAACGGGCTCTCGATGAGCACGACGATCTGCAACGTCGGTACGGCCGACGCCGACTGGCTGGCGCCGATGGACACTCGGCATCCGATGATCGTGATGAGCGTCTACCGAGTTCACGAGGGACGCTTCGAGCAGATCGGCGTCTCAGGAGTCAAGCACGGCTTCTTCGCGACCAATCAAGCCTGCGCCTCTTGCGATCATCCGGGGACCTCGCAGCGACTCGGTCCGGGTTGCTCCGACACCTACAGTGTCAGCAACAACGGAGACCGCACCTGGCTCGCCCCGCGTAGCGAAGTGCAGGCCTTCAAGGGGACGTGGGAGTGCTTGGGCTCCTACTTCGCCGATGGACGTCCGGACTGCATCCGGCGCAACTTCGGCGACGGGTTGGATCCCGTGCAGAATCGGATCGTCGTTCGAGACGAAGATCTGGCGGCGGCCAGTGAGGCCTACTTCTACGAGGCCTACTACATCGCTTATCAAGACGATCTCCGAGACAACAACATCACCTACCGGGCCATGACGCCCACCTGGAATTCGGGAACGCAGCAATGGCGCTTCAACGATCAAAGCTCGATTCGACAGGGCCCTGCCATCTTCGCGTGGGGGCAGAGACAGCAGATCGCCGAGCCTCGTGTGGCCGGTGACATCATTCTCGCGGTCCAAACCACCGATCTGGGCGCCGGGCAGCATCGGTACGACTACGCGCTCTACAACTTCGATCAGTCTCCGGGGACCGAGTCGCTCTCGATTCCCGTCGAATCCGGGATCACCGTTTCGAGCTCCGGATTCCGCGACGTCGATGACAACCCCTCCAACGACTGGGAGGTCCGACGCGAGGTCGGCCGACTCCGTTGGGTCTCGAAGCCGAAGCCGAACCAGAATCCCCTGGGATACGCGACCTGCTTCAACTTCTGGTTCGAGGCCGATGCCAGCCCGAAAGAGACGCGAGCATCGATCGGCCTGCACCAGTCGACGAAGCCCTCCAAGCTCCATGCGGACACATTCGGACCGTCCGCGCTGAAGCCGGGGAAGCTCCGCTGAACTGTCGGATCAGCTCGAATCGGTCGGGGGACAGGAGGTGCCACTGCCTCCTTCCCCCACTTCCAGCCCGCATCTCAGTCGGGGGGCCTGGGATCAGAAGTGCCCACTCTTCGAGCTCGCCGAATGGACGGAGCTCCCGAGACGTTCGCCCATTGGATGCGCGAGTCAGCGCCGCTTCTCGAGCTCATCGAGCAGACGGCTCACGAACGGCAGCAGAGCCTCGGCGGCGATGCGATGTCCTTCGGAATTCGGATGCTGATCCACCGGAGAGACCCACAGGTCGGGTGACACCTGTCCCCGGAAGGCGGGGAGGAGATCGAGCACCGGGATGTCGTGTTCGATGGCGAACCGAGTCACCTCGTCGCAGATGCGCTGGAATGGGTAGTCGTCGGCCCGAAGGTCGACGAGCACGGGAAACACGACCAGACCAAACACGGCGCCGCGTTCCGAGGCGAGGTCTCGGAGTCGAAGCAGGTGCCTCTGCGCTCGTTGCCACTCGGCGGTCTCCGACTTTTCGCCGAAGTAAGCCTTTTGGAACTCTTGGGTGTAGGCCTCCGAGATCTGTCGGCGGTCGAAGTGGTCACGGATCATCCGGAAGGCGTACGAGATTCGATACGGCCACGACGCGCGGTTGCGTGCGACGATCGTCTTGCGGATCGGGTCGAAGAAGGCGGGGACGGATCCGGTCATCGTTCCGTCACGCAGGAAGAACACACTCACGACGACGTCCGGCTCGTAGGGCTTCTCGATGCGTCGGTAGAGGATGAGCCAGTCCTTGGTGAGGCTGCCATGGATCCCCCCGTTCAGGACGTCGATCCGGCGCACGCCGGGCGGGTGTTCTCGCTCGTTGAGCATCCGCTCGACGATCTCGGGGAAGACGCGCTCGTCATCGAAGACACCCGACCCGAAAGTGAAGGAGTCGCCTAAGAGAAGCACTCGTTGGTGATCGGGTGGCTTGGGGCTTTCGTAGTCCAGGTCGCGGAGTCCCAGCGCGTTCTTGCGATAGGCGTGCTGCTGACTCTGGCGCTGCTCGGTCTCGAGGCGCTCGTGCCAGGGCGCTTCGTAGAGGATCCGGGTGGTGACCTCCACGATCGTGAGGGACACCAGGACCGATGCGACGATGGCCAGCGATCGCAGCGTCCAGGTCCGGGAGCGACTGCGAGCCGGTGAGGCTGGGTCTGAGTTCGACAGGTTCATGTGCGTTCGAGGTCTCCGGAGGTGAAAGAAGCTCACCGGACCAAATGTGCGATGGGGAGCGGGCGCACGAGGATCAGTCGATCCAGATCGGCGAAGACCAGGCGAGCTCACCGTCGGTCCGAAGGACTCGGACGTAGCACCAGTCTCCCGGCTTCCAGTCACCGGGCACCCACCGCTGTTCGAAGCGGACGCCTCCGAGAGGTGGAGGATCCAGTCGGATCTCCAGGCGAGCCCGACCAGCCCGCACTCTCACGGGAGCAGCGCGGAGTGAATCGCCGTCGATTCTCCGCTCGTCGCCCGCGAATACGAGGTGGATTCGCGCGTCGCGACCCGCTCGCAAGGGGAGGATCCAGCCGACCTCTTTCGTTGGCGACGACTGAGATGCGAAGCGGAGAGTGCGACCGTCCGGATCGCGCTCGATGACATCCTGGGCCTCGGCGTGTACCGAGACGGGCTCGCCGAACCGGCCGTCCTCCAGGACGAGTTTTCCCGACAAGAGCCCTTCTGCGCGGCCGATTCGGATCGTCAACTGCTCGTCTCCACTCGGCGGTCCGCTCCAGCTCTGTGCCACGCGTCCGTTTCGAATGACGTCGACCCTCGCGATCTCGGCCCCGGCGTCGACGCGGATGTCGAGGTCGGCCTTCTCGGGCACCGATCCGGCTTGTCCCATGAGCAGCTCACCGAGCCGCACATCGAGCGCAATCCTCGCCGAAGCCGCATAGCAGCGACGGGCGCGGAGGGCTTCCAGGATCGACGCGGGTCGGTCGTCGGTCGCCAGGACGGCTGCGAAAGCCCGGCCGACCGCTCCATGATCGCTCGAGGCAATGAAGCCGTACCGCTTGCCCCGGCTCAGCAGATCGACGACCCAGGGTGCCTTCTCGTGACCTCCGAGGTCCCGGCCGGGGGCATCGCGCTCCTCGTAGGAGCCCCGCCGGCTCTGAAAGATCTCCAAGAGCCTCTCCAGGTCGAGTTGGCGTCGACGCCAGTTCAGGAGCGCGGGGGGATCGGCGATCTGATGCGGGATCGCCACCCAACGCGAAGAGTCGAGCGTCGGCTCGTAGTTGGGCCGAGCGAGCCCGCTGAGCCGAGCCAGGGCCCCGCCCTCGAGGCCGACCAAGTTGAAATGACCGTCCTCGTTCGCATGCTCGAAGCCGTAGAGAGTGCTCAAGGCGTGGCGACCCTGGAATCGCGTGACGGCCGCGTCCAGGTGGGCCTGGTCTCCCAGGGTCAGGTGCTGCACGTGATCCGTCAGCGCGAGAAAGTCCAGGCCGACCACCTCGATGGCTTGTCGATACTGATCCAGGACGCTGCCATCGATGTCCATCTTGCAGCGGGACAGGTCGCTGTGCCGATGCAGGTCACCCCAGAAGCGACGATAGCCGGCCGGTTTGAGGGCGGGGTCGGGATCGGGGTCCGGTCGAGATGTGCTGGTCGATCCGCCAAGCTCGGTTCGGCGCGGGGCTCCAACGGCCGGGGAGCCGCCCTCCACCCGAAGCTCGAGCTGAACGACGCTCGAGCTGCGGCCGACTGGCTCGGCCCAGGTGGTGACGCTCTCGAAGTGTTCGAGTCGGTGATCGGTGGCATAGGCGACTGCGACCCCGCCATCTCTCAGCGGCACGGCGGCGAGCGTGTCGTGGTTGGGCCCCGAGCTCTCAGGGAGCGTCACCGGTCCGATCCAACCGTCGTCGGTCAAGACGAGCGCTCGGATGACCCAGGCGAACCGACGAGCGGCGCGCCGATTTGCCGAATGCGGCCATTCGATCATCGCACGATACAGGAGCCAGACCGGACCCGACTCATCGGCGACGACGTGCGGTAGCTCGGCGGTCCGACACGGATGGCCGGACTCGTCCGCCATGAGCTCGTCGGGCCAGGCCGAGGGCGGTTCGTGCCAGGTGCCTTGCGATCGAACGGCCAGCTGCAGCGAGCGCTCGAGGTGAAGTCCGGGATGCTGTCCCCATCGGCGGGAACCTTGATCCCAGGCGAGCCAGACCCGTCCTTGGGAATCGACGGTTACTGATGCGTGTGCTTCGAAGGCGTCCGTTCCGGCCACGAGCTCCTCGGGCCGATTCGGCGGCCGATAGATGACGTCGAACTGTCCATTCTGACATCGATCGAAGGCGAGGTGGACTTGACCGTCGTCTATCCAGAGGCTGGGAGACCACCCGAGCCGGCGCTCCCCGTCGAGAAGCAGCCCGTTCGCCAACGGTGTCGAGGACACGGGCGAGTCCGGCAGCGCCCCGATGTCCAAGAGGCCCGACACCCAGGGAGAGTCCTCCTGTGGACCGGTCGCGCTCGTGGTCTGCTGCCAGGGGCGGGCGCGCCAACCATCGGCGGTGCGCAGCAGGAGGTTCAGCTCGCCGCGGCGACGAATCAGCACGGGATCGGTCGTCCACCCCGAAGTCTCCGACGGGACGGACCGCGGGCTCGTGACTTCGATCTCTGCTCGGTCACCGCAGGCGGCGAGAGTGGCGAGGAAAAGGGCGACTGCGGGCCAGCGCCCACCCGCCCGACGAGAGGCGTTTGCCGTTCGTCGCCACCCCGATGGAAAGGACAATCGAACCATGAGGTCGATGCTACCTGGGCTCGTGCTCGCTGTCCAAGAGGTCGAAATACCGTGGCCACCTTGGAGAGAGCGCGCTGGGTCGAGCCGGCTCCGTGTCTTGCGCTGGAGGGACACTGGGATCAATCCGAGCGCAGGCGCTCGTACTCGACGAACGTCAGCTCGTCGCTCGTGCGGCGGCCAGTCTCTCGCCAGTCGATGCCGATGCGGTCGCGGTACTCGGGGAACCAGGTATCGCCCTGGAACTCACGGTCGATCTCGGTGACGTAGAGACGGTCAGCCTTTGGCAGCGCTTCCGCGTAGAGCCGAGCGCCGCCGATGATGAAGACCATCTCGCAGTCGAGCGTCTCGCAATGGGTGAGGGCGAGCTCCAAGGATGGAAACGTCGCGACGTTCTCGTACTTTCGTGTCCGGCTGAGCACGATGTTGACGCGGCCCGGAAGCGGGCGCTCCCCGATCTCCTCGAAGACGCGACGGCCCATGAGGACAGGGTGTCCGACCGTGACTCGCTTGAAGTGCTTCAGGTCCTCGGGATAGCGCCAGGGCAGGCCGCCGTCAGCACCGATCAAGAGGTTGCGATCGTGTGCGACGATGAGGGCGAGCCTCATACCGCGACCTCGAAGCGGATCGCGGGATGCGGATCATAGCCTTCGAGCACGAAGTCCTCGAGCCCGAGCTCATCGAGCGGCTTGTCGGCGATCGTGAGCCTCGGAAGCGGCCGGGGCTCGCGGGTGAGCTGCTCTTTCAAGCCGTCGACGTGGTTCACGTAGATGTGTGCATCGACGATCGTGTGCGCGAAGACGCCGGGATCGAGCCCGACTTGAGCCGCAATGGCCGTCGTGAGAGCCGCATAGCAGGCGAGGTTGAAGGGGATCCCGAGCGCGATGTCACCCGAGCGCTGGGTGAGGTGGCAGTGCAGCCGGCCACCGCTGACGTTGAAGATGTAGAGGAGGTGGCAGGGCGGCAGCGCCATCTCACCGAGCAATGCGGGATGCCAGGCCGAGACGACGATGCGCCGGCTCATGGGATCGGTCTTGAGGAGATCGATCGCGCTCTGGACTTGATCGAACTCGCGCCGGACCCACTGATCGCCATCCCGCGCCGCGTAGGGGAAGTTGCGCCACAGGACCGGGTAGATCGGACCGACTTCGCCGTTCTCGTCCGCCCAGGCATCCCAGATGTGGCAGTCCTGCTCGTCGCGGAGCCAGCGGATGTGCCCTTCACCGCGGAGGTACCACAGCAGCTCGAGGATCACGGAGCGGAATCGCACCTTCTTGGTCGTGAGCAGCGGGTACCCGTCGGCGAGGTCGACGCGATAGCTCTCGGCGAAACACGAGAGCGTGTCGGTGCCGGTCCGGTTCTCCTTACGAACGCCTGTCTCGAGGACGTTCGTCACGAGGCGTCGATAGGCTTCCATGGCGTGGGCTCGGCGGGATTCCGGTGAGGTGCAGCTCCCCTCCGGAGCCGACGTCTGCATAATGGCCGAGGGGCCGCCGAAGTGGAAGCGAGAGGTGAGATGTCGTTCGCCGGAGTGAAGGGGGCGGCTCGGCACCGGTGAGCACGATCGAGATCTGCCCTTAGCCCGCATTTCTCACCAGCCATCTACTGCGGCGCCGAATCTACCCATGCCTGCTGCGTCAAGCTTCCTGCGCCGCCTCGACGACCTGCAGCGAGGTCGACTGCGGCGTGCTCGGTCGCTTTCCTTGCATCCACGGG
>JAJDCO010000061.1 GCA_029260795.1 Planctomycetota bacterium
CGCAAGACCGCGACGTCCGACGGAGGCGAGGCCGCCACGGCCAGCCGCACCGACACCTCCCACGCAAAGTAGGCCGTGTCGTGCCGGTCCTTCGAGCTCTTCGCATTGAAAGCCCGCCGCCGCAGCTGAGCGACGGGCAGAGGCAGCCAGGTCCCGCTCATGATCTCCCTCGACAGGTCTTTCCCCGGACCCCCGCCATGGTAGGCCCCGAACCCCCGAGCATCTACCGCGAAGGAGGATCACCGGCCGGGGCAAGGAGCTTGTCGTCAGGCGTGCTCGCGGACGCATCAAGTGGTCAAGTTGACCACCAGCCTCAATCCGGGTCCCCGCTGAGCACCCAGCCCGCCCAGTCACGAACGGAGCCTGAGCGCGCGACGTGTCGCGGAATCACGAGCCGAAAGTTGTAGGCGCTCTGTAGCGGAGCGGCAGGAACTTACTCAGGAGTAGACGGGTTTCCCGTCGACATCGAGCTGCTCGCGCGGCTTCTTCTTCTTTGCGTTCCAGGGCGCTCTTGCCTTCGGCTCCTTGAGCACCCAAAGCCATCGGTAGAACTCGGTCATCAGCTCGCGGGTCGCTTGGTCGAGCACCTTCCAGAGGGAGGTGACGTCGCTCGACAGGCTCGACGATTTCCGCTTAGCCCACTCTCCCCGGTTCACTTGTGTCAGGTTGTCCTAACAAACCACCGCCGGACACAAGTGGCGCCAGAGTCGATCAGTGAGCGAGCATGATCAGCCGCGATTACCGTCACTGTGTGACGAAGGATATCGGGCTTGTGATTGCCACGAAGCTGCCTCCCGCGAATGTCAGCGCTGCGGCGCTGATGGTGATGCCCGGGTTTACTTGGGGGAATGGGATGGGGGGCGTAGTAGCCGAGCCTGAGGCGTCTACGACGCCTTGCAGCAGCGCGCCGAAAGAAAGCCCAAGACTGGTGCAGGCGTCCAGGTTGAGGTATACGGTGCGCCCGTCGCCAGCAGGAAGCTGGAAGCCTGGAGTAATTCCCGAGCACGAAAGGAGGACAAGTGCTGAGTTGCCGGTCTCTCCGAGAGCGTTCAATACGGTGAAGTGAACCGGGTTTCCCGACTGAGGTGTTCCGTGAAATGCCAGGTCGATACGGTCGCGCACGAAAACATCGTAATGCCCGTTGGTGTCGCCGGGAACGAGGTTGGTGGCCTCGCTGTCGAAGGCGACGTAGCGGCCGTCGGAGGAGATCGCCCAGAACTGGATCCAGATGTTGCCGTTGCCCTCCGCGCCCGCGGAATCGACACTGGCGCGGGTTGTGGCGCCGATCTGACGATCGTGGACGAAAATGTCACCGAACCCGTTGGTGTCTCCGGGCACGAGGTTGGTGGCACCGCTCACGAACGCGACATAGCGGCCGTCGGAGGAGATCGACGGGTAGAGACTGGCGTAGTTGCCCTCGGCGCCTGAAGAACCGACGCTGACGCGCTCCGTGACGCCTGTCTGACGGTCGTGGACAAAGACGTCTTCCGTCCCGTTGGTGTCACCGGGCACGAGGTTTCTGGCATAGCTCTCAAATGCGACGTAGCGGCCGTCAGCTGAGATCGAAGCCTTCCCGCTGCCCCAGAATCCCTCCACGCCCGTGGAATCAACGCTCACGCGGGTCGTAGCACCCGTCAAACGGTCGTGGACGAAGACGTCGTCGGGACAGTAGAAGCAGTCCCCAGGTACCAGATTGTAGGCCTCGCTCTCGAACGCGATGTAGCGGCCGTCGCCTGAGATCGACGGGAAACGACTGCTGCCGTTGCCTTCCACGCCGGCGGAATCAACGCTGACGCGTTCCGTGACGCGTGCCAGACGATCGTGGACGAAGATGTCTAACTTCCCGTTGGTGTCACCGGGCACGAGGTTACTGGCAAAGCTCTCAAATGCGACGTATCGGCCGTCAGCTGAGATCGACGGGTAATCGCTGTTGAATTCGCCCTCTGTGCCTGCGGAATCAACGCTGACGCGCTCGGTGACGCCCGTTTGACGATCGTGGACGAAGATGTCCCAGTGCCCGTTGGTGTCTCCGGGCACGAGGTTTCTGGCCTTGCTGTCGAAGGCGACGTATCGGCCGTCGGCAGAAATCGAAGAGGTCCTGCAGTCGTAGTCGCCCGTCACACCCGCCGAATCGACGCTCACCCGCTCGATGGCGCCCGTTTGGCGATCGTGGACGTAGATCTGGTCGTGTGGGGCAAACACGGGCACTAGGTTGTGGGCGGAACTCGTGAACGAGACGAACCGGCCGTCGGACGAGATCGACGGGGACCTGCTCCAGTCGTTGCCCTCAACTCCAGACGAATCGACGCTGACCCGCGAAGTCGGCTGCGCAACGACGGTGGCACATAGACTTGCGATGCACATGAACGCGCTGCCGATACCGATGCGAATCCAATCCATGTTGTCCTCCCACCAGGTTCTCATTTGGCAAGTTCGCTTCCGAACGATCAGATCGCACCCTACCAGATTATGAAGTAGAAAGGCAAAATGGAGTCCCCTGGCCTATCATCCGTGCTGTGACCCAGGACATTCAGGAGCTGAGGTGGCGGATCAGCTTCTGTCAAGGCCGGCCAATACAGCTCTTCTGGGCGTGCCAGGGCTGAGGCGGGAGCTTCAGGAGCTGGGTGAGACTCGTTTCGAGGGAGCCGTCGTCCTGAACGAGTGCTTCCACGAGATGCGGCGCGAGTGAAGTGAGCCGCATGATTCGCGAGACGTGGGAACGGTTGACGTCGAGGACGTCGGCGAGCTGGGTCGTGGATTCGTAAGCCCCCAACTCGACCAGCTCATACCAGAAGTGGGCGAGCGCGAGCGCTATCGAGTTGGACGCGGTCTTTTTAGCTGTCGATCGTGGCAATCCGCTGCTGCGCACGTGCACTTCCTTCCGCCCGCTGTGCCGGCGCAGCATTGTCGGCACCGTGATGACGATCGCCTCGGCGTCGACCTCGACTCGCGGCTTGTTGTTCTGGCCTCCGCGTGCGTCGTGCGCTCGGGCTCGTGTCCGCCCTCCGGCTCCTCGCCCGCCAGCTCCTGCACCAAGGATCGCAGGCCGTTACCGCGGATCCGGACTTTCGCGCCGCCCAGCTGGGGTGGCGGCTAGAGGCGCCAGATCGTCCGGCTGGGTCTACGACTGGTTGGGAACGATGAGTCTCTCGATGAAGCCTATGTCCGTTAGCTCAGACCGAGCCTTTGGGGGTGCGTCCGATAGGCAGGCTGACGCCCGGCTCCCTTCATGCAAACTCGATCGTGCTACAGGGTCACGAAGCTCCGGGTCGGCGTCACCGAAGGCACAGCTCCAACGCCATCGATAGAGAAGCCGGCGAAGAAGACCGCTAGACCGCACGGGATGGGCGAGAGGGGAATCGTGGTGGCTCCGGGGCAGGCAGTCAGCGTGACTTGCCGCAGGCCGCTTGGCAGCCCGGCCCAGAGGCTGAAGAGAGGTGAGAGGTCGAGCCCGAGGGTCTTGCCGTCGCTCATCGGGACGGGGATCCCACCCAAGCTGCTCCCATCTCCAAGGCTGATGAAGACGAGGGCCGTGTTCCCGTTCTGGGCGGGCGGGGCCTGTGCCGTGAAGCTCGCCGTGCCTCCGGTCTTCGCGGGGCCGTTGAAGATCCAGAGCATGTCGAATTCGTCGGACCCCATGTCAACAGTCGCGGTGCCGACGGATGGAGTTTCTCCGTCGACGATCCGGGGATCGCCTTCGATGTCAGTGGGGGGGAGAGGGACGCCCGGGGAGTTGGTCCCGGCGTCGATGCATGGCGAGCTGCAGGAGAGACGGAAGTCTCCGTTGGCGGGATCGATGAAGAGGGGATCGGCGTTCTTGTTGCCCGTACCGGGGTAGGGAGGCCCGAGAACCACCTGGACGTCCGAGTAGGTCGCGGTTACTGAGCACGGGTTTAGACCCATGTAAAATGTAATTCCCTGAAACATCGTGTAAGTCGACTCCGTCTCGGCCACCCGTGATCGTAAAGCCCTCGACTCGCGTCTCGGAGAGGAAGATGGTGTCGTGCATCGCTACGACAGCGGACGTCCCATCGCCAACGAGTCGTGTCGCATCAGGTCCAGCGGTCGACCGCAGCGTGAGTGCGCTGGGAAGCGTCAAGGGGAATGACTCGCCGAGTGCTGTGTCGTATGTGCCGGGTCGCACGTTGAGCACATTGTCCACGCCAGCGATCTGTGCGAAGGCGAAGGTAATCGTCTGCCACGGCTTCTCGCTGCTTGCTGCCGTCGCCGGTCGTGTCGCTGCCCTGGACGGCATCGACGTCGAAGTCGTCGGCCCTCGTCGAAGCGGTCAGCGCCAAGAGCAAGGCGACGATTCGTAAGAGAGTTGCACCTCGGGCCATCACGTTCTCCGAGGATCTCGTGCACGCAGGCGGTGCCCGCTCGCTCTCGACGCAGTCCGGGCGATCCACGCCGCGCCTGTTCCCCCGCCCCATCATAAGACCACGCCGACGCCGCGCGCAAAGGGTGAGCTCCCGACCCTCCGCGGATAACACTGACTGCTCACCCTGCCCGGGATAGTGATCGGACTCTCCGTGGTGGGATCGCGATCGACTCCGATTCGGAGGTCAACTTGACCACCGTCGGCCGAGGCAACCGCGGCAAAAAATCAAGGGTTTCGAGGCCCCAATCGGCGTCGCGCGGCAGGCAGCTGCCACACGGCCATCGGTGGCACTGCGGCAGTCCAGCAACGAATTGAGATCTTGGGGCGCGCGACCCCAAATCGACGCCGGCGCGAGCGCAGCCGACGCCAGCAAGGTCTACTGTCGACGGTCCTGCTGTGGTGCTCGTCCGAAGCGGCCCGCCACCCCGAACGCGGCCTCCGCTCGGCGTGCTGGCGTCCGATCGCCGCCGCGCTTGAAGGCGAGGTGTCGGTCGCGCTCGTCCAGCGCAGTCTGTCGGATTGGAACCGTCAGCTTCGCCGCTTCGTCGTGAGATCGAGCATGCCTCGATAATCGCCGCCTGTTCCAGGGCACGGGAAGGAGTCGGAATCCGAGTCCGTGCACAGCGTGCCTGGTGTAAGCTGGTTTTTGGAATCCACCCGTCACGTTGAGCCGAGAGTTCGATGACCTACGAGAGAATCACCGTCGACGCCGAGCAGATGGGGGGCGTCCCTTGCATTCGGGGTCTTCGTATCCCGGTCGCCACTGTGGTCGGAATGGTCGCTGACGGGATGACCTTCACCCAGATCGTGGTGGCCTATCCGGACCTCGAAGAGGCGGACATTCACGAGGCCCTGCGTTTCGCGGCCGAGGCCGTGCGCGAACGGGAGATCCCTCGCACCGGCACATGAGACTGCTCATCGACAGTGCCATCTCTCCGCTCGTCGCGAAGAGTCTCGCCGCGGAGCACGATGTCGTTCATGTCCGCGAGATCGGCCTCGGAGAGGCCACGGATGTCGAGATTATCGAAGCCGCCGTGCAGCAGGACCGAGTCGTCGTTTCTTGCGACACGGACTTCGGAACGATCTTGGCCTTGCGTCGTCAGACCAAGCCCTCGTTCGTGCTTCTGCGAGGTGACATCGAAAGGCGACCGGAGGAGCAGGCGTTGATTCTCGTGCGAGAGCTGCCGGCGTTGGAGGACGTTCTTTCCGCTGGTGCGGTCGTCGTCATCACCCGAGAGCGTATTCGAGTCCGGACACTTCCTGTCGATCGAAGCTGAGCTTCGCGAGAGCGCTCGAGGTGCTTGGAGTGAAACACGACCGTGCTGTGTACCAGGACATTCAGGAGCTGAGGTGGCGAAGTATCGCGATCGGAGATCGGTGGTCAAGTTGACCACGCGCTCTGCCCGCCTCGAAACCAGAGGACGTTTCGATACGACTCCCGCCTCGACTCTCCCTTCGAGCTCCCCCGAACCAGATCCGGAATCAGATCCACCTCACAGATCGATCCCCGGAATCAAATCCCGCTCGCACATCTTCACCGCCAGATTCGCGCGGTTTCACACCGCCATCGACATCCCGGCTGGCGACGTGCAGTCCTGCGTCGAACTCGCTACCGTGGTCGCGACGAAAGCACCCGTGGACCGCGTTCAGATCGCACAGGAGAAGTGACAGCCATGCTCGCATCGAATCTTCGTTCATTCGCCCTGTGGACTGTAGCCGCGTTGGCCTTGTACGCTCCCAGCGCCATCAAAGCCAGGATGCCTCAGGATCGACCCGCGTCCGAGGCGCAAGATGCCGGAAAGGAGATCGCCATGAAGGTCCAATACCTCGAGATCGTCACCCCCGATGTCGATGCGAAGTGCGGCGCTTTGGAGAAAGTGCACGGCGTGAAGTTCAGCTCGCCGGTGGCCGAGTTCGGGAACGCGCGCACGGCGGCCCTGGACGGCGGCGGCCTGATTGGCGTGCGGGCTCCGATGCGCGAGGACGAAGAGCCCGTCGTGCGGCCTTACTTCCTGGTCGCTGACATTGAGTCGACAGTCGAGGCGGCCCGGGCGGCTGGAGGTGAGATCGCGCTCCCTCCGACGGAGATCCCCGGGCGAGGCAAGTTTGCCATCTACCTCCAGGGCGGCATTCAATACGGCCTTTGGCAGCTCTAACCCGCATTTCTCACCAGCCATCTACTGCGGCGCCGAATCTACCCATGCCTGCTGCGTCAAGCTTCCTGCGCCGCCTCGACGACCTGCAGCGAGGTCGACTGCGGCGTGCTCGGTCGCTTTCCTTGCATCCACGGGCA
>JAJDCO010000062.1 GCA_029260795.1 Planctomycetota bacterium
CTCTTCGAAGGACGAGCTCAGGAGGCGCATCCTGCTCTACATTCAGCAGGTCAACCGAGAGCCCGTGATCCATCGCTGGAAACACGGAATCGACCTGCCAGGCGCTCATTGATACAGCATTTCAGAAGCGCCCTACTAGAGACTCCGAGCCCGTCGTGACATGAACATGAGACAGTCGAAAGACAACCGGCAGACACGGGCCGCCGTTGCTCCCCCGAGCCAACGGTCGAGGAGGCGAGGCAAGTCGCAAGTCCTCGATTCCCTGTCGGGAGCGGACGCCTTGGCGGTTCTCGAGAGGCTCGCCGCACAGGACGCGAAGTTCGAAGAGGCAATCGAAGCAGCGGCTCGGGAGCTGATGAGCAACGTCGATTCCGAGGAGGTTGCCGCAGAAGTTCGCGAGGCGCTCGAGCTCTTGCAGCCCGAAGACGTCTGGGATCGATCGGGCCGAAAGAGGCACGGCTACGTTCAACCTGGCGAAGCGGCCTGGGAGATCTTCGAAGAGGCCATGCAGCCGTTTCGAACCCAGTTGAAGAAGCGCTTGGAGCTCGCGATCGGCCAGGTAGCCGACTCCTACTGCCTAGGGATCTTGAAGGGAACGTACGACTTCAAGAAGTTGTCCACGTCGGAGTTCAAGGACTGGGCCTTGGACGCTCCTGCCGAGTACTTCTGCATCTTCCTCGAGGAATGGGAGGCACATCGCAAAGGGCGTGCGCCGCTGACCAAGATGCGGAGATTCATCGAGAAGCACTGCCCGGATTACACGGACCTCGCTGAACGAATCCTCCGAGCCAAAAGGCGCAGTTGATGCGACGCCTGCCCACGCAAGTCCCTGTGCCGCTTGTCGATTCTTACGTCCAGACAGGAGATTGGTCGTGGAGATGAAGATTCACATCGTGCCCGGAGTGGACTCTCGAGCGGCGACTCGGGACCTGATGAAGGTGGGCGCCGTGGGGATCGACGACATCGGCGAGGGCCTGTACGACCTCATCCGCGACGAGATCCTCGAAGAGCTCGGCGCCAGGGGCGACGCGCTCGATCTTCGAACGGACCGGGTCGAGACGGCATTCGGGCCCGTCTTCGTCATTCGGAATGTGCAGGTCTGGACGGCCGCAGCGGCAAGGAAGGCCGTCTTGGCGCAGCCCGGGCGGTCTTGACGGCGGATGAACCTCTGAGCCGGCTGACTTCCTCGCCCTACTCCGCCAGGGATACTGCGATCCCAGGGGTTTGGCAGTCGGGACGCCTACGTTCTTTTGGGTTGACCTTACCCACCCTCTGCCTCTGCGTTTCTCAGCGTCCTCTGCGGTTGAGTCTCGAGGGACTCCAAGCCGCACCACACCCATCGCTGGTCGCCCTTTGGGCTCTAGTTGCGGGCGGGCCGCCCGCGCTCCCAGGGTGGTCACTGTCTGTCCCGGATAGGCAGTGACGAGACGGGCGTGCGACCGCAGATCGGCTGCCAAAGTGTCCCAGCGGTCCTGGGCATATCCGAGCGCGAAGAAGAACATCGCCTTGAACCGGCCTACGGGATGCTCGGCTGAGAGAATGTAGTCTCGGATCTTCACCTCGGAGATCATTGCGCGGTCTGCGGCTGGGAGCTGCATGGGTTCCCTGCCCATCAAGACTTCTTTGGATTCCGGATCAAGTCTCTCGCCTGGTTGGGTCGGGGGCTGCCTTGCATGTGGGCAGCCCGCTCGCGTTCCAGTGGGTTGGCCTGACCCACCCTCTGCCTCTGCGTTTCTCAGCGTCCTCTGCGGTTGAGTCTCGAGGGACTCCAAGCCGCACCACACCCATCGCTGGTCGCCCTTTGGGCTCTACGTTGCGGGCGGGCCGCCTGCGCTCCCAGGGTGGCACCGTTACCTCACTCGCACGCCTTGGTGGATTCTCTCCAGCAGCCTTGCCCTCACCTCCTCCACCAGCGCGTCTACTTCGGCCTCGGTGCTGAGCTCTCGGTTTCTTGGCCCCAGATCCAGCCTCACAATCAAGGGCTTCTCGCCTTCGCTCAGCTACATTCGCTTTCAGATATCCAAACGTCAGGCGGGCAGGATGCCCGCGCTCCTCGGGGCGTGCACGATCACTCCAGCGCGCTTCTCACCGCGCGGCGGAGGCGGGTGTGGGCTTTCTTCGTGCCGGGGTCCTTCTGATTGGAGAGGTCCGCGGCGAGGGCGGTGATGCGGGTTCGTTTACCGGTGGGGCCGAGGATGTCTTGGAAGACGGCTTCGTCTTGTCGCAGGCGGGCGATGTCTTCGAGGAGGCTCTCGGTGGCCGGGCGCTCGGACTCGTCGCGGATGTTCACGATGACGACGTTGGCTCTCTCGATGCCGGCGTAGGCTTCGTTCAGCGTCCAGCGCGCTGCGGCATTGTGCTTGGAGCCGGTCGTCCGGGGTTGTTTTTGGCGGGCGAGCTCGCGCTTCACCCATTCGCGGATGGCGTCGACCTTCTTAGGGTCTTGGATCCGATCGACGGGGATCCCGATCGGATCGGTCATCATTCGGGCGAAGCCTTCTCGTGTCTCGAGGGCCTCTTCGATCTCGGCCTGGGCTTGCCGAGAGCCTGGCCGCTTCTTCGTCGTCTTCGTGAGCAAGCGTTGCTTTCCGGTGGGGACGGGCGCGACGAAGACCTCGAGGTCCGCCCCCCACTCGATCGGACAATCGCCTTCGATCATCACGACCTCGGAGAAGTCCTGCATCACTCGGCTTCCGAAGAATGCATTACCGTCCGGACGACCGAATCGAAAACGAACGATGGCAACTGCGCCGGCCTCGGCGTATCGGCGGAGCTCCTCGTCGTTCTCCTCGATCGTCTCGAGCACCTTTCGGCGCTTTGCTTCCTGGACACCGCGGACGCAGATCGAGAGGCCCAGATCCGCCTCGAGCATGGTCTCGATGAAGCGGGTCTTGCCGGCTCCAGGGGGGCCATTGACGTGGACGATCAGTCGCTGTCTCAAGTCGTTTCTCCCTGCGTTTGGGTGCGTTCGCCCTCACGCCCGGCATCTTTCCCATCCTTGCTCGGCGTCGTCGTCGAATCCTTCGAGCGCGGCGGGTGGGTCGGGTCCCCTCCGGGCCGGACGAAGTGGCGGGAGTAGGCCTTCTCGAGGTTGGGCTCTCTCGTCTTCGTGAAGCGCAACACTTGCTTGGGGCCCTTTCCCCAGCGGCGGTAGACCGTCTCGGAGGGCATCAGGCCCAGATCGTGGGCGTGCATGCCCAAGATGCGAAGGAAGCGCCCTAGCCGTCCGAGATTCCCGCGAAGGACCTTCTCGAGGTTCGGTACTCGCCCCCGGCGCCAGTCCAGCAGCTTGTCCTTGTCCAGCCGCCCCGTCTCGACGAGCACGTCGACCGGCGCCACGACATCGCCGCGGGCCAGCAGCGTATCGACGGCCTTCACGATCCCAGGATACAGGCGGTGGCGACGGTAGTTCTGCTTCGTCACGCGTGAATCGGCGCCCCGTTGCTTCGGGGGCTTCCGTTTCGAGGAACGGGCTCGCGCTCTCTCGGACGCCGGCTCCATGTATGGTCCTCCTTCTGGAAGGTACACCGGTCGGCGCATCTTCTCACATGGGATCGCATCTGCGAACCTTCGGACGGCGACGCTCTCTCGCAGGCGGCCGGTGAGCGTCCACGAGCCCGACCTGGCTTCGGGACTTCGCGCGCGATCGTGACGAGATCCGTTCGCGGCTCTGTTTTTTCCGTCGATCGTCCGTCGCGGATCCGGCGCTGGACGCCGACTCGATCGTCCGGGTCTGCCGCCCCTCGTTCCTCGGGGCTCGTTGCATCTCTCCGGAAACCTCATCCCCGGAGTCCGCGACGCGATCGGGCCTTCTTCTTGGCGACCTTCTTCTTTCTCGTCGCCGTTGTCGCCTTCTTCTTCCCGGCGTTCCTTGCAGTTGACTTCTTCTCTGCGGCCGTCTTCTTGCGCACCTTCTTCGTCGCTGCGGCCGCAGCTTTCTTCTTCGCGGTCTCTACACTGCATGCGTCGGGAGTCGCGTACGGTACGGCCCTCGCGAGCCAGCTTCGCTGACAGCTCCGGCCCAACGGCTCACTTCAGCACCCACGGCCGCTCACCCGTGTAAGTACTCGCATGCGTACTCGACGCGATGGACAAGCCCCTCGGATGGCGAGGTGGCGCCTCGTCAGGGCGCGACGTGCGGACACCAGTGATCGTCAGCGACCCGAACGAGCACTTTGGTGCCTGCGTGGACGAGCTACCCAATTTCGACGGCGACGGTCGACCCGCGGAGAGCCGCAATGGTCCGGATTCTAAGCCGACGGACGATCCATGAATGGCTCGAAGAAGCCCGGGTCGATGTTGAACGTCGATACCGGCGAGAGCCCGAGTTGGAGTTGCTCCAACAGGTCGAGAATCCCATCGCCATCGACGAGCTCGATCGGCATCACGCCGTCCCGGGCCGCTTCACGCTCAGCGTCACGCGAGAATTGTGAGGGGGTCAAGAGTAGGCCGCGGTCCGCGCGACCCTCCATCGCGCCCCGGAAGTTACGCACCTCCGGTGATCCGACCGTGCCCTTATAGCGTTTACACTGGAAGACGACGTTGAAGGAAGCGAGCGGATTGACGCGCAACACGCCGCGTCCGTCGATACCCTCGTCGCCGCTCTTTCCAGTTACCTCAACGCGTTCAAATCCCGCCTCGCGGAGAAGGCGTTGGCAGAAACGCTCAAAGCCGGACGGCGACATCCCCCTGAGCAGAACCTTCACCCGCTCCCGGTGGCCCCCGAGACTCGGCTCGAGCGCTTCATCGTCCGACTCTGGACCCGCCGGAGGGTATGTGATGAGTGCATTATTTCCGTCCTCCTCGGACGCCTGCCGGGTCGCCTGCTGTACCTCACGCAAGAGGACTGTGATTTGGTCGTCGCCAAGGTTGCCCGCGTCCGCGCCCTTTTCGGTTAAGGCCCAGACCCCGCGTTGCGAGCTGTCCACATACCCAGCTTTCGCGAGATAGAATCGTGCCCAGGCGACGCGATTGTAGAGCGTCGGCACCTTGTTCTGGTTCTCCTGCCCTACCAGGTCATCAGGAATCTCGAGGGTTGCCACGATCCAGTCGTTTACCTCGCCGGGCCGCGCGGAACCCCCGAGCGAGCGCAGCCCATTGAGTACCGGATTCATGAGATCGCGCCATCCCGGCAACTCGTTCATGTGTGCCTTGGCCAAGGATTAGTAGGTGGGGCCAGCGCAGGATCGAGTCCACGCCGGCCGAAGGCAAGGAGGCAGGGCCAGATCTGCTGCTGTCCGCGTTGGCTCATGTGGCCCTGCGAGCTACGCTCGCAGGATAGTCGCGACGGTGCGGCAGCAGTAATCCAAATCAGTTAGGCAGACGAAGTACTGAATCCTCACGGCGAGGGCGACATGTCGAGATCTTGATGAGTCATGAGCAACGACTGAAACACTCTTGCCGCAAGATGGGCAGCTGGCCTGCTTCCGCCTGATCGAGCGGATGCGAGGTTGACGACCTCCCACCCGAATGAATTCGGGCCTCCGAGGGGACGGTCTGGAGCATTTTGATTTGCAACGCCAGGCTATAGCCTGGCCACCGATTCCGGAGGGCGGACTTCAGTCCGCTGGAAGGTCGGGCGGATTGGCGGAGGTTGATCGCGCTACGGCTCGCGATCGACGTATCGCATCAATCGGAGAGGGTGCCGGGCGACCAACCACCAGGCTGAAGCCTGGCCTCCGGAATAGCCTGGCCTCCGAAAGGGCCTGGCCTCCGATGTTGCCGACGCCGCCGACGCCTCCCCAGCGCCGCGAACCAAAGCAACGAGGCCTCGTCGGGCTTGCCGGCGAGGCCTCGTCTCGAGTCTCTTGCTCAGGGCGTTACGCCTGAACCTGTGGCTCCCCGGGTAGGACTCGAACCTACAACACCACGGTTAACAGCCGTGTACTCTACCATTGAGCTACCGGGGATCGATGAAAACGGGAGGGCTGCCCCTCCCGTGGGACGGGTGAGTATATCTCGACCCATCACCACTGCAAGGGGGTTTTTCGATCCGGGACGGCCGCGGACTTTAGCTTCAGAAATCCAGAAACCGCCTCAACCTTCGGCTTCTGCGACCTTGGCCTCGCGGGCCCGCACTACCGGGCCCTTGACGAAGTCGATCAGCCGGCCGATCTCCTCCTTGAGGTCCTCCCGCGACACGATGCGATCGATCTGACCGTGCTCGAGCAGGAACTCCGAGCGCTGGAATCCCGGCGGCAGATCCTGCTTCAACGTGGTCTGGATCACACGCGGTCCGGCGAAGCCGATCAGGGCGCCGGGCTCGGCGAGGACCATGTCCGCCATTGGGGCGAAGGAGGCGATCACGCCTCCGGTCGTCGGATGGGTCAAGACCGAGATGTAGAGGCCGCCGGCCGAGTCAAAGCGGCCCAGGGCGTTGCAGGTCTTCGCCATCTGCATGAGGCTCAGGGTGCCTTCTTGCATGCGGGCCCCGCCCGAGGACGTCACCAAGATCAGCGGCAGCTTCTCGCGCTCGGCGTGCTCGATCGCCAGGGTGACCTTCTCCCCGACGATCACACCCATTGAGCCGCCCATGAACGCGAAGTCCAGGACGCCGAGCACGATCGGTCGGCCTCCGAGCTGGCCCGAGCCGATGATCATCGCTTCATTGCGACCCGTCTTGGCGACCGTCTTCTCGATCCGGTCCGTGTAGGGCACCTTGTCGACGAAGTGCAGCCGGTCGGTCGCCGAGAGCTCGGCGAACTCTTCAATCCAGGTGCCCTCGTCGATCAGCAGCTCGACGCGTTCCGGCCCGGTCAGGACGAAGTGGTGGTCGCACTCGGGGCAGACCTTGTACCGCTTCTCCATGTCCCGCTTGAAGATCATGGCCCCGCACTGGTCGCACTTGGTCCAGAGCCCGGAGGGCATGTCCTTCTTCTTGCGGAAGCGATTCCATCCCATCGCCACGTCGGGGTTCCTCCGTAGGGTTGCGCCGCGCTTCAGGCGTCGGCGACCCGGCCGCCATCGGAAGCCGGGCGTCGGGTCGAAGTCGAGTCCGAAGGTCGCGGCGCCACCGCCGCGGCCGAAGCCACCTCTCCCGCTGCCGTCTGCTCGGGAAGGCGAGTGACCAGCTCATTCTCCTCGTAGAGCTCGATGACATCCGAGTAATCGCGGTTCGTGAGACGACAGATCACGGCCGCCTTCAGGATCGGCGGCAAGATGAAAACGGCCGTCTCGTCGGCATCGAGCTTCTTGACGACGTCGTGGATCGCTCGAGCCCCTCGCCTCGCCGCCTGCTGGATGTCCTCGCCGCTGGGCGGCGTCATCGCCGAGGGATCCTCGTGCCAGGCCCGATAGGCTCGCTTGTACTTCGCCTTGATGTCAGAAAGCAGCAGGCCCTGCCAGATGCCCAAGTTGACCCCTTCGAGGTCGTCGATCGGCTTGACCTTGACCTTCAGGCGCTCCGCGACGGCGTCGGCGGTCTCCCGAGAGGTCTGGCCTCGCCCGCAATACAGACAGCCCTTCACCAGATCGGTCAGCTGCTGTGCGATCCGACTCGCCTCCTGCAGACCTTCCATCGACAGGGGAATGTCGAGGTGCCCTTGGAGGCGCTCCTCGACTTGCCACTGACTCATGGCGTCACGCACGAGCACGATTCGAGAGAGAGTAGGCGAGGTCATCTCATTACCGAAGCGAGTTCGAGCGCAGCGCAGGACGACCCAGACGGTCGCACCTTGGCCTGCTCGCGATACTTCCGGCGACCTTATCAGATCGCCCCAGTGAATTCAAAGGGCCGATGCCTGCAGTCCAGCCTCCGCCAGCCGCCGCATCTCTTTGATAGTCTTGGGGATATCACCAGACTTAAAGATGGCCGTCCCGGCCACGAACGCGTTGAAGCCGCGCTCGGCGGCGAGTGGCAGCGTCTCGGCAGTGATCCCTCCGTCGATCTCGAGATCCCCTTCCCAGCCCTCGCGGCCCCGAATCACGTCGGCCTTCTCGAGGACGCTCGCGATGAGCTTCTGGCCGCCGAAGCCCGGGAACACCGACATCACCAACACGAGGTCCAGGTGCTCGAGAAAAGGCACGACGCGCTCGATCGGCGTGTCGGGGTTGATCGCCATCCCGACCTGGACACCCATTCGGCCGATCGCCCTCGCGGCGTCGCTGGCATCGACCACGGCCTCTTCATGGAAGGTCACGATCGTCGCCCCCGCATCAACATATGCCGGCGCGTGGCGTATCGGGTCCTCGATCATCAGGTGCACGTCGAGCGGCAGGGTCGAGGCCGCCCGGATCGCCGCCACGACCGGCGGACCTATCGTGAGGTTGGGGACGAGATGCCCGTCCATGACGTCGACGTGGAGCCAATCGGCACCGGCGTTCTCGACGCGGAGAATCTCGAGGCGGAGATCCGCGAAGTCGGACGCCAGCAGCGAAGGCGCGATCCTGACCCGATCGGGTCCGAGATGGGGCTTCAAGGTCTCTCCTCGATCAGAGTCCAGGTCGAGCGACCACCCAGGCTAGAGCTTGGCTCGGGCCCGCACAAGAGACGTCTCGGGTGCGGAAACGGCTCCGAATGTCGAAGACGACCGCTCAACGGCTCGCGCGATCATTCAAGGCCTCGAGGCCGGGAAGCTGCTTGCCTTCGAGCATCTCGAGGGACGCCCCCCCACCGGTCGACACATGGCGGACTTGGTCGTCCAAACCCAGCAGACGAATCGCGGCTGCCGAGTCGCCGCCGCCGACCACCGTCGTGCCCGGATTGGTGGCCAGAGCACGCGCGACGGCTTCGGTCCCGGATCGGAAGGCCTCCCACTCGAAGACGCCCATGGGGCCGTTCCAGATCACGGTCTTCGCCTCACCGATCGCGGCCGCGTAGCGCTCGGCCGTGGCGGGACCGATGTCGAGCCCCATGCGATCGGCCGGGATCGCGCCCGCCACGACGCTCGGCGTCGAGCCCTCGGCGAAGTCGGCCGCGACCACGTGATCGCTCGGCAGATCGAAGGCGACGCCGGCCGCCTCGGCCTGGGCGAGCGTCTGGCGGGCGAGGTCGAGCCGATCGCTCTCGACTCGAGAGGCCCCCACCTCTTCGCCGCGGGCGGCGAGGAACGTGTAGGCCATCGCGCCACCGATGAGAATGCGATCGACCTTGTCGAGCAGGTTCTCGATGACGGGGATCTTGTCGCTGACCTTCGCCCCGCCGAGGATGGCGACGTAGGGATGATCCGGGCTGGCGAGGAGACGGCTGAAGTACTCGATCTCCTTCTCCATGAGGAGACCCGCGGCGGCCGGCAGTGTGCGCGGCGGTCCGACGATCGAGGCGTGAGCACGATGAGCCGCGCCAAAGGCATCGTTGACGTAGCGCTCGCCGAGCGCCGTGAGCTGCGCGACGAAGGCGTCGTCACAGGCGGTCTCGCCGGGCTCGAAGCGCAGGTTCTCGAGCAGGATCACGTCGCCCGGTTGGGCCGACTGGACGGCGGCCTCGGCCGCAGGTCCGATGACGACGTCGAGCTTCTTCACGGGGCGCTCGAGCAGCTCGGCCAACCGAGCGGCGACCGGAGTCAGTCGCAGAGCGTCGTCGACTTGGCCTTTGGGACGACCGAGATGCGACATCAGGACGGCGATCCCGCCACCGTCGAGGATGGCGCGAAGGGTCGGGAGCGTCTGGCGGATGCGGTGGTCGTCGGTGATGGCTCCCTCATGGAGCGGCACGTTGTAATCGACGCGCGTCAGCACTCGCCGTCCGTCGAGATCCAGGTCCTTGATCGTGAGCTTGTTCATCATCGACGCCTCAAACCAGCAGCCGGGCAGTAAACGAACACCGCGGTCGTATCGGAACGACCGCGGTCGAGACGAGCGGTGCCAAGGGCGGTCATCACCGCCCTCGGCTTCCTTCGAAGATCAGGCACCCAAGCCGTGCGCATAGGTGAGAAGGTCCACCACGCGATTGGAGTAGCCGAACTCGTTGTCGTACCACGAGACCACCTTGATCAAGTTGTCGGAGACCATGGTCGACGGTGAGTCGAAGATACTCGAGTGCGGGTTGCCGATGATGTCGCAGGAGACGATCGGATCCGTGCAGTACTCGAGGATGCCCTTCATGGGACCCTCGGCCGCGCCGCGGAAGGCCGCGTTGATGTCTTCGACACTCGCGCTCTTCTTGAGTGTCGCGACCAAGTCGACGACGGAGCCATCGGGTACCGGCACCCGCATAGCCATGCCATCGAGCTTCCCGTTGAGCTCGGGGATGACCTTGCCGACCGCGCGCGCTGCGCCGGTGGTGGTCGGGATGATGTTCTGGGCGGCCGCGCGAGCGCGGCGCAGATCCTTGTGCGGCAGATCGAGCACGTGCTGATCGTTCGTGTAGGCGTGAACCGTCGTCATGAGGCCGCGCTCGATGCCGAAGTGGTCGTGCAGCACCTTGGCGATTGGCGCGAGGCAGTTCGTCGTACACGAAGCATTCGAGATGATCTTGTCGCCCGGCTTCAACGACTCATGATTGACGCCCATCACGATCATGGCGTCGATCTCGTCCTTGGCCGGGACGGTCAGCAGCGCCTTCTTCGCTCCGGCCTCGAGATGCCAAGCCACCTGCTCGCGCTTGGCGAAGACACCGGTCGACTCGACGACGAAGTCGATCTCGAGATCGCCCCAGGGCAGGCTTTTCGGATCGCGCTCGGCGGAGACCGTGATCTTCTTCTTACCGACGGTCAGGCTGCCCTCGTCGGCCGAAACCGCATCGGGATACCGACCGTGAACGGAGTCATACTTGAAGAGGTGAGCCAAGGTCTGTGGAGTAGTGAGATCATTGATCTGGACGATCTCAAAACCGCCGCGCTCCAGCATTACTCGGGCCACAATTCGGCCGATGCGGCCGAAACCGTTGATCGCCACTCGAATCGCCATGACTAAGGCTCCTTTCCGACTGCGTCGTTTTCAGGGGATGCGTTCGCCTATACTCGCGCGCGAGGCGTCGCCGCACCTCGGGCCGCCTGTGCCTCGCGGTCGGAATGCGCGCGTTCGTTGGATCGAGAGCGGGTTGTATCACAATGCCTACGACTGTCAACGCCGGGCAGAGCGAGCCCGAGGCGACCGAGGCCCCGGTTTTTCGACGAGCCTTGGCTCGCGCCCGGGAGCTGACCCCCCAAGGGACCCGCGTGGGCGTCGCCGTCTCGGGAGGCCCCGACTCGGTCTTCCTCCTCGAGGTACACGCGAGCCTGGCCCACCTCCGCCGTGACCCGCGGCCGACCGTGCTGCACATCGACCACGGCTGGCGGGGTGACGAGTCCCGAGCCGATGCACGCTTCACGCGAGAGCTCGCCGACCACTACGAGCTCCCGTTTGCCGAAGTGACGCTGAAAGCGGGTCGACACTCCGAAGACCACGCGCGGCGAGCACGTTACGCAGCCTTGTCGGACCTGGCCCGCGAGCGAAGCCTCGAGGCGATCGCGGTCGGTCATCATCGCGACGACCAGATCGAGACGCTTCTGCTGCGCCTGCTCCGCGGCACCGGCGTGCGCGGCTTGGCCGGCATGCCGGCCGAGCGCCCGTTGCGGAACGATCGGGACACTCGCCTCATCCGCCCTCTCCTCGAGATCGACGCGACCGAGATTCGGTCTTGGCTCGAGGAGCACGGCCGTGGTCATCGCTTCGACGCAACCAATCGTGATCCGCGCTACGCGCGCAACGCCGTCCGCCACGAATTGATCCCGATGATCGAGGACCGCCTCGGGAAGGATTGGCGAGTGGGGCTCCTCGGCCTAGCCGCGTCCGCGCGACTCCTATCGGCGACGCTTCGCGAGCAAGCTCGCCGGGTGTTGGCTGCAGCCGGGCCGACCGCGGAGCGTCGACTCCCGATCGAGGACTACTGGGCCGCGCCGGCCGTCCTGCGGCGCGAGATCCTGCTCACCTGGTGCGAGGAGATTCTCGAAGAGCACCCCGCTCCCGAGCTGTCTCTCGATCCGATCGACGCCTTCATTGCTCACAGCGCAACGCATCATCGATGGTCATTGGGTGCCGGGCTCGAGCTGGTGGTGCAGTACGGCGCGCTGCGCGTGCGCCGTCCGACGACGCGTGCGGTATTCGACGTCCCGGTCGTCGGCCCCGGTCGCCTCGAGGTCGTCGGAGGCACGCTCGAGATCCAGGAATGGGATCATGCCCCCGATGTCTTCGAGGACTCGCACACGGAGTGGATCGACGCCGACTCGGCGCCGTTCCCCTGGCGGCTGCGTTCCCGACGACCCGGTGACCGCTTTCGACCGCTCGGAATGACCGGGCGCCGCAAGGTGAAGGACTTCCTGTCCGATCGCAAGCTGACCGATGAGGAACGCCAGCGCATCCTCATCCTCGAGTGCGCCGAAGGTCCGATCTGGATCGTCGGCGAGCGCCTGGATCACCGGTGTCGCGTGCGGGAAGAGACGCGGCGGTGGTTGCGGTTGAGTTTCGTGCAGGCATGAGCCGCAGGCCAGGCTTCCTTCGCCTCAGAGGCCAGGCCATTTCGGAGGCCAGGCTTCAGCCGGGTGGAAGGTCGCCCGCGTCTCGTCACACGATCGAATCGACGCCCGGTTTCGGAAGGCGGCGTCGCGTGCTCGTGGATGCTGGCCGCCCCACCAACGGACTGAGGTCCGCCCTCCGGTGCGATCGATCCTCCAGCTCTCTCACCTTGGTCGTCCAAAGGCATCCCGGCCCGACGTTGCGCGACGACAGAAAGGGAGCGGCGTGACGGACTCCGTTCGCGTCTCTGTCGGTTGTTGCGGCGACCTCGCGCACCCACTTTCAACGTCCAGCGACCTGAGCGACGCCATCACACCGACTTCAAGATTTGAAAGATGCCGCCCGACCCTCCAGCGGACTGAAGTCCGCCCTCCGATGCGACTGCACGCATGCTTTGAGGACGAACCAATGCAAACGGAGCAGGCCGGGGCCTGCTCCGTGCGTGATTCTTGCTCTTTGGTGTGAAGCGGCTCAGCGCTCCTCGGGACGAGCCTCTCGCAGCGCCCAGATTCGGGAGCCATCGCTGAGGTAGAGATGGTTATCGACGGTGTTGGTCAAGACCATGATGCCGAGCATCGGGTCCGACTGGCCGACGACCTGCCCGCTGCCGTCCACCTCGGCGATCGATCCGTCCTTCATCACGATGAGGACGTTGCCATCATCGTTGGTGCAGACGAAGCGACGACCGTCGGCGAGAACCCAACGGCCGATGCCCGTGGTCGCGTCGATGGCGTGGAGGCCGAGCTGGTTGGCGGCGTAGACGATGCCCGAAGCGTGAATCGGGGATCCGTCGATGCGTTCGGTCGGTGCCCCATCGATCGCGATGCGAGTCGTCTCGAGATCCCGGTCACCGCGGCGGAAGGGCCGGATGCCGGGATACGACCAAAGTCGAGATCCGGTGGCGGCGCTATAGGCGTAGATGAACGTGTCGTCCGACGCGACGAAGACGCTGGAGCCTGCGACACCCAGGTCAGCGGTGATCGCGTCTCCGACGCGGTCGACCCAAACCGGCTCGCGAGGAGCGAGGGCGAGGGCATCGCGCGCCGAGAGACCGTAGACCCGCCCATCATTGCTGGCGATCACGACCATGTCCGACGCAGCTGGCGGAGACGCCGGCGACGCGGTCGAGCCGCCCCGCACGCGGAAGTCCCAGCCGAAGTTGCCGCCGGCGAGGTCGAAAGTAATGATGTTGTTCTCGGTGAGCGATGGCAGATAGAGCGTGCGACCGTTGGTCGCGGGAGCTCCTGCCGGAGCGACCATGTCGAAGGATGCCTTGTACCGCAATGCGCCGTAGCGCAATCCGGCCACCATCATTCCGCGCCGCATCACGAAGGTGATCGGATCGGCCGGGGAGAGCGTCTCAGCGGATCCACGACCTGTAGGAACGCCGGAGCGCACGACCGGCGGATAGATCGGCGGAGCGTCGAGGTAGAGCACCCAAGAGGGATCTCCTACGAAGCGCTCGACCGCCATCGCCTGGTCTTTCGCGCCGCCGGTGACCACCACCAGAAAGGGGCCGCGAAGATAAACATTGTCGACGGAACCACCCCGTTCGACCTCGAGAGGCAAGGACCAAACCTGCTGCTTGCCGAACATCTCGGGAGCATGACGTCCCCAGTCCAGCGAAACGCTGGGGGGCCGGGTCGTCGTATTGGTGCAACCTGTCGCCCAGAGCAGGACGAGTGCACCGACCCCGAGGGCCCACCGATGTGCCACCATCGCGATCTCCTCCATATTCCATTCGTTGGGAGCTCCGGGCGCAGATCGACGGCCGGAAGCCACGCTGCGCGGGAAACCCGGGAAGGTATCTACCAGGTTCGGCACGTTGCCGTCAAGCAAAGGATGATAGGGACGGGAGTTCGGAGTGCTGTCGCCCCGCCGAGCCAAACTCGAGTGCGACGACGAGCGCCTGCAACCGGGGGCCGAAGCCGAGTCGACGGTCTTCTGGACACCTCGCCGCTCACCTGCTGTTGATCGTCTCTGCAACGTCTGATACCCTCGCGTTTTCAGGTGGATTGCCCCCGGCAACCCCTTCGAGTCGCGCCGAGGCAGAACGGTGCCACTCTCCTTCCTTTCCGAAATCGATAGCTCGAGCGCAGCATGGAGCCGCAAGAGATAGGGACCCTCGAGGCCAATCTCCAGCGGGTACGGATGCGAATCCGAGCGGCTTGTGAACGGGTCGGCCGGTCCGAAGGCGACGTTCGCCTGATCGCCGTGACGAAGTACACGACGGTCGAGGTGATGCGTGCCCTGATCGCGCTGGGTGTCGAGGACATCGGCGAGAGTCGAGTTCAAGACACGGCCCCGAAGCGAGCCGTGCTCGGGGCCGCCCACACCCGTTGGCACCTGATTGGGCATCTCCAGCGCAACAAGGTCGCCAAAGCGCTGGAGCTCTACGACGTCGTGCACTCGCTCGACTCGGCCCGCCTGGGCGACGAGCTGGACCGGCGGTCGACCCGGCCCGTCGAGGCCTTGATTCAGATCAACGTGGCGGGCGAGTCGAGCAAGGGTGGACTCCACCCGGACGAGCTGGGTAGGCTCCTGGAGCACGCTGCTCGGTGGGAGTCGGTTCGAGTACGTGGGCTCATGACGATCGCGCCCCGCGCAGACGACTCGGCCAAGGCCGAGCTGCGGTCGGTCTTTGCCCAGCTGCGAGAGCTGCGAGACGAGATGAATCGAGGGGGTCGATTCGAGACTCAGCTCGTACACTTGTCCATGGGAATGACGCAGGACTACGAGCTGGCGATCGAGGAAGGTGCCACTCTCGTGCGCGTCGGCTCGGCACTGCTCGAGGGTCTTGAGAACTCGGTGCGAAGCACCAACTGACGAGGAACGATCAAGGTGCCCATCCTTCTGGTTGAGTCCGGCCCCGATCGCGGGAAGTCGATTCACGTCTCCGCGGGGGAGCTGTTCGTCGTCGGGCGGTCCACCGAGGCGAACTTGGCTCTGACGGACACGCTGATCGCGCCTGCCCACTTCAAGCTAAAGGGCGCCAAAGGCGCTTTCTATCTGCGCGATTGCCAATCGGGCAAGACCACCTTCGTCAACGACAACACCGTCGACCAAGTTCGGCTCGAGTTCGGCGACAAGATCCAAGTCGGAGAGACCATCCTCTCCTTCCTGGACGATCCCGCCGCCGGCCGGTCCCAAGACCCCCTGGTCGGCAAGACCATCGACGGCAAGTACACCATCGCTGCCCATCTCGGACGCGGCGGCATGGGAACGGTCTACCGAGCCATGCAGCTCGGCCTGGAACGGGAGGTTGCCCTCAAGGTTCTCTCCCCGCAGCTGGTCAAGGACCGCGAGTTCGTCGATCTGTTCCAGCGTGAGGCCCAAGCGGCGGCCGCCCTGAACCACCCCAACATCACTCAGGTCTACGACGTCGGTCGAGCAGACGATCTCTACTACTACTCGATGGAGTTCTTCCCGGGTGGCAGCCTCGAGGCCCGACTCGAGCGCGAGGGTCGCCTGCCCGTCGACACCGCCGTACGCATCGTGCTCGATGCCGCCCGCGGCCTGCAGTACGCCGAGAAGAAGGGCCTCGTTCACCGCGACATCAAGCCCGACAACTTGATGGTCGATGGCGAAGGCAAGACCAAGATCGCCGACCTCGGCCTCGCCACTCGCCGCCAAGGAGGCAAGAAAGGGGGACGTGTCTTCGGCACCCCCCACTTCATCTCGCCCGAGCAGGCTCTCGGCAAAGAGGTCGACCACCGCTCGGACGTCTACTCCCTCGGCGCGACCTTCTATCGCCTCCTGACGGGACACACCCCCTTCCAGGGCGGTGACATCAAGGAGATCCTCCGCAAGCAGGTCAATGAGCCTTGCCCGTCGTTGAAGGACGAGCACCCCGACGTCCCGGAGTCCGTCGAGCGCATCGTGCATCGGATGATGCAGAAGGACCCCGAGAGGCGGTACGGCACCGCCGATGAGCTGATCGCGGATCTCGAAGCCGCTCGAAGTGGCAGCACTTCGGGCGGGGGCGCGAAGATCGCTGCCGGCATCATTGCCCTCTTGGTCCTGGCCGGCGGGGCCTACGCCCTCTTCGGAGGCGGTGGGGATCCCGAGAACGGGAAGAAGCCCGCGGTCGTTCAGCCCAAGGACCCCAAAGAGGACGACACGCCCAACCGGGATCGCGAGCTCGAGCAACAGCTCCGTGAGACGCGCGCCAAGGCGGCTTATCTCGAGCTCGGCTCCGAGCCGTCTGCGGCTCCGTTCGACGCCATCTTCCAGCAGTACCCGGAAACCGAGTACGGCAAGCTGGCCTCCGAACGCGCCGACGAGATTCGAGCCGCGGCCGCCGCGGCCGTCGAGGCAGAAGCGGCCGAGCGCGCTCATCTCGTCGAGCTGATGCAGACGCTCGAGTCCGACCTCCGGCCATTGCTCCAATCACACCAATACGCCCAGGCTCACTCGACGCTCGAAGGCTTCGTCGGCATTGAGGAGCTCGCCCAGAGCGAGGACCACGGCACGAAGATCGACGAGCTTCGGCGCCAGCTCCGCACCGAGGCCAACCTGCACTTCCAAGACATCCAAGAGCGCGCTCGACGGCTGCAGGTCGACAACGACTTCGCCGCGACGCGCCAGATCATGAACGAGCTCGTCGATCGATACCGGATCGAAGGCACTCCGATCGATTATCTCGAGGACATCGTCGCCGAGGCTCTCACCTTCAACACCGAGCTGACGAAGCTCGAGAACGCCTGGGTGGCGGCGCTCTACCAGGATGATCAGAAGGTCTTCACCGAGATCGGTCGCGATGCCTCCCTCTTGGAGAGCGTCCGAAAGCTCCGGCCGGCTGATGCGGCCAGCCGGCTGGAGGCACCGCTCGCCACCCTGAAGACCGATCTCTACCGCACCCGCCTCACCCACATGCGCGATCGCTTGCAAGCGGACCAGCGAGTCCTCGACTCCTTCAAGAAAGCAGTGCGAGACAACACGCTGACTCGACGGGAGCTCGCCAACGATCGCATCGAGGGAGAGATCGATTCGATCACGGGAGAGACGCTCGTCGTTCGCCGCCGGAATCGCCCCGAGGACGTGCCCCTCGCCGACTTCGACACCGCGGGTCGCATCGCCGACCTCTTGATCGATCGATGGAAGATCCCGGCCAATCTCCAAGCCGCCGCCGCAGGGCTCTTCGCGGATCTCGGTCTCGCCCACCTCGCACTCAACGGTGACCCGGCGAGCCGTCGCCTCTTCGAGCAGGGCCTCGCCCTCGCCGGCCAGTCGGGTGATGCCGAGCGCGTTGCGCGCATCGGGGCCGAGCTGGCGGCTGCCGATCTCTACTTGCGCGGCAACGCCGCATACACGGAGCAGCGATACCAGCTCGCGATCGACCTGCTGGATGCGATTCCGACCGATCACCGGCAGACCGACGTCTACCTGTTTCTCTCCGATGGCTCCCAGCCGATCTACGGACCCGGCTCTTCGCCCACGGAGGAGCCTGTCAAGGACGACGACGAGTCGGGGGTCTCCAAAGACCCGGACTCGAACGGCGGCAAGTCGGAGGAGGACAACGGCGACGAGGGACGTGAGAATCCGCCCTCCGCCGCTGACGATTCCAAGAAGCCGGCGGGCAACGGACCGACGCCGAGCTCGGACGGGAAGCCCGATGACAATCGGAGCCTGCAGCGATCCACTAACGACAACCGTTGATTCGATGGCGGCCGACGCGGAGCTCGAGCTCGACATTCGTGAGATCGAGGGCGGCGTCCGAATCGCAGTGCGCGCGCAGCCGGGCGCCAGCCGTCGTGGTGTCGTGGGAGCATTCCGTCGGGCGGTAAAAGTGGCCGTGCATGCCGCACCCGAGAAGGGGGCCGCCAACAAGGAGATCGTCGCCGTGCTCGCCAAGACCCTGGGCGTCTCTCGTTCGCGCGTTCGCCTGGTGTCCGGTGAGACCGCTCGCGACAAGGTCGTCGCCGTCGAAGATCTGTCGCTCCTCGAGGCGCGAGACCGCCTTCGACGCGCCCTTGCCGGAGAGAGTCCATGACGCGGCGTCTGAAGCTGGGAGTCCTGATCTCGGGAAGCGGTCGCACGCTCGAGAACTTCGTGATGCAGGCCAAGGCCGGTGCGCTCGATGCCGAGGTATCCGTCGTCATCTCGAGCCGACCGGGTGTCGGCGGCCTCGAGCGAGCCGAGCGCTTCGGGCTTCCGCATCTGACGATCTCCCGGCGAGCCTTTCCCGACATCGAGGAGTTCAGCGCCGCCTTGACGGAGTCGCTCCGGGCCCACGAGGTCGAGCTGGTCACGCTGGCCGGCTTTCTGTCCTTCTATCGCATTCCGAGCGAGCTCGAGGGCCGCGTGATGAACATCCACCCTTCGCTGCTCCCGGCCTTCGGCGGACCGGGCTGCTACGGTGATCGCGTCCATCAATCCGTGCTCGACGCGGGCGTGAAGGTCAGCGGATGCACGGTCCACTTCGCGAACAACGAGTACGACGCCGGTCCGATCATCCTCCAGCGCCCGGTGCCCGTGAAGTTCGAGGACGACGTGCACTCGCTGGCGGCGCGCGTCTTCGAAGAAGAAAGCGTCGCCTACCCGCGTGCCGTTCAGCTCTACGCGGAAGGTCGTTTGAAGATCGAAGGCTCGCGGGTTCGGGTCACCGACGCCTGATCGAGATCGACGCGGAGAGGAGGGTTCTCGGCGGCTCTCGAGGCAGTGAATCGAGCCGAGCCCTCACCACTTCAGCGAAGTGTATCGCCCGATTCACCGGGATGCTCGAGGACGACGAGCCCGGCCCGAACCTCCTGCCGCGTCGAGCGCTGACCGTCCGCCCAGAGCACCTCGATCGACGAGACGGCAGCGTCCTGCCCCAAGCCAAAGATCAAGTCGGGTGCATGCATTGAGAGGAAGGATGCATCGGCTCCCCACCAGCGAAACTGCGGCCCCGCCGAGGTCCGCACCTCGACGCGGGCGCCGAAGCGAGCGGACGCCGGACCAGCGAGCCGGACGGTGAGGGAGCGATGCGAGGTCTCGGTATCGTTCCGAAGGAGGAGCGGACGGTTCCGATTGGTAGAGATGGCGAGATCGACATCGCCGTCGCCATCGTAGTCGGCGGCCGCCAGACCGCGCCCGTCATGTTCCCGGCGCGTGGCCGTACCCGCGTGCGGAGCCAGGTCGTAGAAGCGGGTTCCGTCGTTCCAGAAGAGGAACATCTTGTCGGCGATGAGCCGAGACGTGTCGCTAGGCCGCTCGAGGGTGCTTCCGTTCACGGCGACGATGTCGAGGCGCCCGTCCCGATCAAGATCGACCATCGCGGTGCCCCACCCCACCATGTCGGTCGAGACCTCTCCGAGCCGGTACTTCCGTGTCTTGTCCCGAAACTCGAGCGCCCCCCCTGTGGTGACGACTGCTTGGTACAGCGCGTTCTCCTGGGCGATCCAATGCGTGATGAACATCTCGGGGCGCCCATCGGGGCCCCCGTCCTCAGCGCCCGCGAGGTCCCCGATCGACAGCCCCATCGATCCTCGGGGGTCTGCCGTGCCGGTCATGGCCGAGAGCTCGACGAACTGCAGCTCCCCCTCGAGGGCATCGTGTCCCAGGTTTCGGAAGAACCTGTTCTGAGAGACGTCATTGTTGACGTACAGGTCCAGCCATCCGTCTCCGTCCAGGTCGCAGAAGGTGGCTCCGAGACTGCGTCCCTCCGGATCGTCCACGCCGGCGGCGACCGCGACGTCGGCGAAGGTGCCGTCCCCGCGATTGCGATACAGCCGGTTCGGCTGGGCGTTATAGGAGTTCGGATTGAGGGTGAAAGGAACACCCTCGAACTGCGTTCCGGAATCGATGGCTCCCGCCTCCTCGAGCGTGAGGAAGTGAACGTAGTTGCACAAGTAGAGGTCCAGATCACCATCGCGGTCGAAGTCGCCCCACGCAACTCCCGTCGACCACAGCCCATCGGCGACTCCGGCCGATAGGGCGACATCCTCGAACGTGCCGTCGCCACGATTCCGAAACAGGCGGTTCGTTCCGTCGTTGGTGACGTAGAGATCGAGATGGCCGTCGCCATCGTAGTCGGCAAATGAGGCGCCCATCCCGAAGCCCACCGCATCGGCGACGCCGGCTGAATCAGTCACGTCGGTGAAATCGCCGCCGTCGTTCCGAAACAGACGGTTGGCGCTTTCCTCCGATGGTCCGTCCGGGCCCGGGAAGTTGACCACGTAGAGATCGAAGTCGCCGTCCCCGTCGACGTCTCCCCAGGCGAGGCCCGAGCCCGAGTCCTCGGTCAGCAGTCGCCGACGAGCTCCGGGGCCATGCCGCATCTGGATGCCGAGTGACTCGGCGACCTCCACGAAACGGAGCTGAGGCGCCTCTTCGGGAAGCTCAGTGTGACGAAGCTCGCTCACCACGCTCCCTCGGGCGTCCGCGAAGTCCGTATTGCGCTGACGATCGACCCATAGGCCCAACGCCACCATCATGGCGATGACGAGACACGTCACTCCGATCGCCATCCAAATCTTCTGCCAACGGCGACTGATCCACCTGCGGCGCGTCATCGCCAGCCTCCCGCCGAGACGCTCATTCCCTCGCCATTCGAAGGCTGTTCACCGAGGCGTTCGCGGCATGCTGGCACCACGAAGGCCGATAGAGTCGGGGGCGACATTCGAAAATCTCCGCTGCCTCGGGCACCGATCGGCAGGTGCGGGGCAGCCACTCAGGCCGATGCACCGGAACCGCTCCACAATACTACTCGACAGAGTCACTGAGTTGAGTGAAGCAAATGAGGGCCCTGGCGACACCACGAGGACATGCCCCTCAAACCCCGGAGCTTACACACCTTACGCGCAGCACTCCCGCGGTGAGCTTGGCGCGCCAAGTGTCCAGGGCCACGCAGATCGACGATTCGTGGAATCCGTTGGCCTCTCGGGCCCAACTCGGTGACTCCGCCCTGACCGCCCGGGGGAGGGTGACTCGCTACTCGGAGCTGGGCTCGAAGTGGCGTCCCTGCCGAGTGAGCAGTGCCAAGGTCTGGCTCTCGAGCTTCTTTCGAATCATCGACCGGAGATCGTTGAAAACTTTCGTGACGAGGCAACCCTGACTCATCGGACAGTTCTCCGGATCATTCATGCAGCAGGTGAGCACGAGCGGTCCTTCGAGCGCCTCGACCACGTCGAGCAACGAGATCTCTTTGGGCTCGCGGGCGAGGGAGTAACCGCGGAGAGCACCTCGGTGCGATCGCACGAGACTGAAGCGCGAGAGTGTTTGGAAGACGTTCGAGAGGTAGTTTGCCGGCGCGTTCGTCGCCTGGGCCAGATCGGCCAGCAGGATCGGGTCCCCTCGGTGATTCCGCGCGAGATGGAGCATCGCACGGATGGCATATTCCGTGCCTCGATTGATCTGCATGGCGACTCCTGAGTCAGAACGTCGACCGCGAGTATAGACTGCCGGCGGGAGACGGTGATGCAGGAAGCCGGAAAAGCGCCTCGCCCGGCCACCGGCCTCTCTCCTCGACATCCTCGACATCCTCGACATCCTCGACATAGTCAGTCAAGTGTTTGACTTTAGTGGCCGATAACGATAGTTGAGGAAACGCCTCCCCCCGAGACAACGGCACGAACACCCTGAAGCTGGGCAGAATCGATGAAACAGAACCCGATCTCGCCGCCCCCACCCTCCGGTGCCGGCGAGCGGCTCGACGCTCTGAAGTGGCTCGTGGGGCTGGCCGTCCTCATCGGGACGGTCAACGCGTGTCAGCCGATCTCACTCCCGCGGCACGCGCTCTCGCCTTCGCTCGCTGCTCGCCAGAGCGAGCCCGTCGCCCAGGACGAACCGGACGAGCAGAGCTCGCCGTCCGAGTCCGCCTCTCAGGACGAGTTCGACTGGGGAGCGGTGGAGGGAGACGACGAGTCCGTGTCGGCAGCGGACGACGACTCCGAATCTCCGGGGCGAACCTTCCTGTACAAGGAGATCGTCCTCTCGGGCTTCTACTCGCCCGACGGTGTCCGCAACGTCCCGCCAGGCGACGAGAGCCCAGACCACTTCGAGTTCAACCCGCGCCCACCCGGCAACTACCTCGGCCTCGACTTCGTGCACACGCTGACGGAGGAATCCTGGCTGAATCGCTCGGTCTTCCCGAATGGGCTTCCGCTGGGAGCCGTCGATCTCCATCCTCGCCTCGTCTTCGACCGGATGGAGCCCGAGGGCGATCCGCATCGCTTCAAGTTCGCGCCCCAAGACTTTTGGCTCCGCTTCGATCCCGGCGGCAGTGACCGATGGCGCTGGCGGCTCGGACAGTTCGTGATCCCCTACGGCGTGAACCCGACGCTGGCACCGCGGCAGCGCTTCATCCTCCCGATCGAGGCGACGGACCTGGGCCTCAAGTGGGACTGGGGGACGGCGCTGAAGGGTCCGTTGGGCGACTACGACTGGGAGCTCGCCGCGACTGTGGGATCGGGGGAGGCGCTCCACTCGACGCACCTCTTCCAGAGCAACGACAAGACGAGCTACTTGGTGACCGGCCGGGTGGGTGCCCCCAACTACTGGGACTTCCAGTATGGCCTCTCCTTCTTGTACGGCGACCTCTCCACGATTCGCGGCGCCACCCAAGTCTTCGAACCCGCTCTCTCCCGCTGGAGAGCCGGACTCGATGCCTTCTACAAGGCCGGGACCTACTTGATGGCGGGCGCTCAGGTCACCTACGGGCAGGACGGATTCGCCGGTGACCAGCGGTTCCAGATGATTAGCCGAGGACGCCCGTCCGACGTCCTGGGCTACCGCGGGTGGGTGGACTGGGTCGTGCCCGCTCTGATCGATCTGCGCCTGAGCGCGCAGTTCGAGTCGATCCTCCGCGATCTCTCGGTCTCTCACTCGGACGACACGGCCCTCATCGCCGAAATCAGCTACTCGCTCACGACGGAGGTGTCCTTGATGTTGGACTATCGCGTCGAGCTCAACCGCGCCATGGGAGGCGAAAACGATGCCTTTTACCTCACCTTCGTCTACTACGGTCTCTGACTACCGGCGCCCGACGCGCTTCCGACATCTGGCTGGACTGGCTGGACTGCTCGTCGTGCTGATCAGCTCCGACGTCGAATCGCAGACCGAGACCGGGTTGCGATTCACCGATATCGCCACCGAGTCGGGAGTGAAGTTCTCTCACAACTTCGGGGCCGACCAGCTCGAGCACGTCCTCATGACGACTGGCAGTGGCTGTGCTCTGTTCGACTACGATGGCGACGGCTGGCTCGACGCTTTCCTTGTGAACGGGACGTTCCTCGACGAGCACGGTCGACGACGCCGCGACAAGATCACGCGTCACGGGCTGTTTCGAAATCGAGGAGACGGCACGTTCGAGAAGGTCACCCGCCAGGCCGGCTTCGTCGAGCCGACCTACGGACAAGGCGTCACCTGCGGTGACTACGACGGCGATGGCCACGTCGACCTCTACCTGACCAACTACGGGGCCAACAAGCTCTATCGCAATCGGGGCGATGGCACGTTCGAGGACGTGACCGAGCGCTCGGGCACCGGGGACACCCGCTGGAGCACTGGTGCGGTGTTCTTCGACTACGACGGCGATGGAGATCTCGATCTGTTCGTCGCCAACTACGTCCAGTTCCAGCCCGACTCCAAGGCGCACGCTTCGGCGCTCTCCAAGCGAACCGGCTTCCGGTTCTTCCCGGGCCCCCGCGACTACGAGGCCGAGGAGGACGTGCTTTATCGCAACGACGGCGATGGCACCTTCACCGACGTGGGACGCGAAGTCGGCTTGGCCTCGGGTGGCAAGGGCCTCAATGCCGTGGCTGCCGACTTCGACGACGACGGAGACCCGGACCTGTTCGTAGCCAACGATGCGACACCCAACTTCTTCTACCGCAACGATGGTGGCAAGCTCGTCGAGATCGCCCTCCAGTCTCGCACCGCGTACGACCCCGACGGTGTCGAGACCGCCGCCATGGGCGTCGACATCGCCGACCTCGACGGGGATGCGCGCCTCGACCTCTACGTCACGAACATGGTCTTCGAGTTCAACAACCTGTATCGCAACCGGGGCGATCTCGTCTTCGACGACGTCACGCGGGCCTTCGGGCTCGATGAAGACAACTATCGCCACGTCGGATGGGCGACGCGATTCGAAGACTTCGATCTGGACGGCAATCTCGACTGCTTCGTGGCCAATGGGCACGTGGTCGACTACGTCGAAGGCTTCTCTCAGAGCATCACTTACGGACAGCAGAACATGCTCTTCCTCGGGGACGGCCGAGGCCGCTTCGAGAACGTCGCCAACCAAGTCGGTGAGTGCTTCGGAAACAAACGCGTCAGCCGAGGCGCCGCCTTCGGGGACATCGACAACGACGGCGACATCGATCTCCTGATCTCGAACTCGGGCGGTCGAGCCGAGCTCCTGCGCAACGATCTTCCCCCGACCGACCGGTGGCTGAAGCTCCGTCTACGAGGTCCCGCGCCCAACGTCTTCGCCATCGGTGCCCGGGTCACGGTGTTCCTCGCCCAGCGTCGGCACACGACCGAGGTCCGATTCTCCAGCTCCTACCTCAGCAGCAGCGACCCCACGATTCACTTGGGACTCGGTGCGGAGGACTCGGAAGGTCGCCTCGAGGTGAGGTGGCCGTCCGGTCAGCGATCCGAGCACCGTTGGCAGAAGGCGAAGGTGATCACGATCGAGGCACCCGAGCCCCAATCCGAAGATCGATCAGCTCAGGACCGCTGAGCGACATTCGAACGAGCCCGACAGCCCGAAGGAGGATTGACGATGTGCCGGAACTTCTCGCTCGTGGCCACTCTGGCCCTGGCCGCCGGTCTCTGGGGCGGCTGCCGCCCCGACAATGACGACGTCGCCTCGAAGCCGAGCCCACCCTCAGCAGACCGTGCGCCGTCCAACCCGGAACCGAGCGAAGACCTGGCGGCCTCGAACGCCCTCGAGCAGCTCGACGGCCTCATCGGTCACTTCAACCGGGGCGTGAGCTTGATGGACCAGTACCGGCCCGTCGACGCCATCGCCGAGTTCGAGGAGGTCGTGCGCCTCCGACCCGACTGGCTGACGGGCCGCCTCAATTTGGGAATCGCGCTTCTCAACGCACAAGGCGACGAGTACTACGCTCGCGCCGAGGAGGTCCTGCGAGCGGTGATGGAGGCGGATCCCGAGAACCCTCGCGCCTTCTACTCACTCGGCATGCTCCTTCGCCACCTCGCCCGCTTCGAAGAGGCCCGCCAGCTCTTCGAACGCGTCTTGGAGCTCGACCCTGAGGACGGGGATGCCCACTTCCAGCTCGGCACGCTGATCCTCGCCGACGACCCCGAAGCGGCCACCACCCACCTCGAGCAGGCGCTCGAGAAGATCCCCCATCACGAGTCCGCCGCCTACCGCCTCCAATCGCTCGTCTCGCGGAACGAGTCGTCGCGATCGCGCGAGCTGCTTCTCCGCTTCCAAGCGCTCAAGAAGTCCGGCGCCGGCGTGCACTCAGGCATGAAGTATGGCGAGATGGGTCGCTATGCCGACGTCGTGCGCCGCCTCGACCTCGAGGCCTCCCCGTCGCCGAATGCGCCCTTCCCTCTCACGTACCGCGACGTCGCTGCCGAGCTCGGGCTGACCGCCTCAGCGGGAGGACGACCCGGTCGACCCTGTGAGCCGGTCGACGACGTGCTGCCGTCCTTCGGTCCCGGCTTGGCCTTGACCGACGTCGACGGCGACACGGACCTGGACCTCCTGATCACGGCCCCCGATGAAAGCGTCTTGTGCTACGAGCTCGAGGCGGGTCGCTTCGTCGAGCGCTCGATCGAAGCCCTCGAGGGCACCTGGGCCAACGGAGCCTTCTTCGGAGACTACGACGGGGACGGAGATCCCGATCTCTTCCTCACGTGCTCGGGACCGAATCGCCTGTTTCGCAACGATCAGGACTGGCAGTTCGTGGAGGTCACGGACTCGAGCGGGATCGCCGGGACGAACGAGGTCAGCGTGGGCGCGAGCTGGGCCGACGCGGATCACGACGGCGATCTCGATCTTTTCGTCGCCCACTTCGGACGCACTGAAGAGAACGCGCCGCACGGCGCTCCGGACTCCCTCTGGCGCAACAACGGCGATGGGACCTTCTCCGACGTGTCCGTCGAGACCGGAACCGATGGCGGCGGCTCGCCTTCGGTGTCGGCGCTGTTCTTCGATGCCGACGACGACCGCGACCTCGATCTCTACGTGATCGATTCGGACGGGTCCCATCGGCTCTATCGAAACGACCGCGTCGGCCAGTACACCGAGATCACGCAGCACTTCCCGGAGCTCGCGAACCCGGGCTTCGCCATCGGCGCGCTCCTCGGCGATGTCGACGGGAACGGGCACGACGACCTTTTCCTCCTGCGCGGATCCCGGCCGCCTCGCTGCGTCCTCCAACCTGCTCGAGGTCAGTTCGTCGTGGACCGTCACTTCGAGGAGACGGCCAGCTCACTGGGCGGCGCCACCAGCGCCAGCCTGGGCGACCTCGACCTGGACGGCGACCTCGACCTGGTCCTGCTCGATGCCGGACCGGTGGGCCAGCCCCTCACTCATCGCGTGCTGTTGAACGACGGTCGCGGGCGATTCACTCTCGGACCGAGCTTGGGCGAAGGCGGCTCGATCGCCCGGGCCCGGGGTGCGGCAGCCTGGGATATCGATGGTGATGGCATGCTCGAGATCCTGGTCGCTCGCGTCGGCGCTCCCCCAGAGATCTGGAAGGCGACCGCCATCCCCGATCGCCACTGGCTCGAAGTCTGCCCTCGTCTCGATGGCGGCGAGAAGCCCTGGCCCGAGCCGACCGGAGTCGGGCTGCGAGTCGAGGTCAAGACCGGACGTGAGATCCAAGCCGGCAGCGTGACGCCCAGCCACGGATACCTCACCAGCCTGCCGCCCCGAAAGCACTTCGGGCTCGGCAACGCCGCGACCGCCGACTACGTTCGCCTCACCTGGCCCGATGCCGTACTGCAAAGCGAGCTCGAGATCGCCAGCGACCATCCTTGGCGCGTGCACAAGGTCAGCCGGAAGCCCTCCTCCTGTCCGGTCCTCTTCAGCTGGGACGGGGAGCGCTTCGCTTTCGTGACGGACTTCCTGGGAGTCGGAGGCCTCGGGTTCTTCGTGGCGCCGGGCGAGTATGCTCCCCCCGATCCGACCGAGGACGTCCGGATTCCGAGCGAGCTCATCCAGCCTCGGAACGGGCGCTATCTCCTGCGGGTCGCCGAGCCCCTCGAGGAGGTGACCTATCTCGATGAGCTACACCTCATCGCCTACGATCATCCGGAGGGCTGGGAGGTCTATCCCGACGAGCGCTTCTCGGGAAGTGAGCCCTTCGCGACCGGGGAGCCGCATGCCGTCGCCCAGAGAATCCGGCCGCGGCGCGCGACGACCGACCGCGGGTCGAACGTGCTCGAGCGCCTGGAGGCGATCGATCGCCGATACGTCGAGCCTCCCCGAGATGAGCGCTTCGTCGGATACGCCCGCGAGCACTGGCTCGAGCTCGACTTCGGAGATCAGCTCGCGAGCGCGACCTCCAGCGATCGGATCATCCTCTACCTCTACGGCTGGGTGGAGTACACCTACTCCCACGTCAACTACGCCGCCTACCAAGCGGGCTTGTCCCTGCGCTCGCCCTCACTCGAGGTTCCGACCGCAGAAGGTGGTTGGCGCACGAGCCTCGCCGAAATGGGGTTTCCGGCAGGCCTCCCTCGCATGATGACCGTGGACATCTCGGACGCGGGCGTTCGAGAACAGGGTCGCCTACGAATTCGAACCAACATGGAGGTCTTCTGGGACGAGGCCTTCGTGGCCATCGATGTGGCAGACGCCACGATTCGTCGTCACAGCCTGCGTCCGCTCAGTGCGGAGCTCCGGCTCTTGGGCTACCCTCGCGAGTACTCTCCCGACGGAGCGGATCCCACGCTCTACGACTACGACCGCGTGGATCCCGGTCTCCCGTTCAAGAGCCTCGCCGGCGACCACACGCGATTCGGCGACGTGCGGGCTCTGTTGAGCCAGGTCGATGATCGCTTCGTCATCATGGGACGCGGCGAAGAAATCGCCCTCGAGTTCGAGGCCAGCGCCCTCCCTCCGCTCGCCCCTGGCTGGTCCCGAACCCTCGTCCTCCACGCCGAAGGCTATTGCAAGGATATGGACCTCTACACGGCGTTCCCCGACACCGTCGAGCCGCTTCCGTACCGCAACATGGAGAACTATCCACCGTCGCAACCGCTGCAACGACCGCATCCGCTCGAGAACTCACGACGCTTGGGACGATGAGGTGTGCACCGCCGTGAGACAGCCACGCGGTCGTTCACCGAATCTGGAGGCCACCCATCAGGAGCGGGCTGGGAGCAGTCTCAGGAGTGTCCGGCCGCTCGGGTAGCCAGCGTTCGAGGTCGCGGAGTAGCTGGTCCTCGGTCACGGACGAGGCGCGGTGCTCCAGATCATCGAGGAGCAGCTCGACTCCGGCCATCGGTCGCATCGACAACCGATCGAGGACACTTCCAAGCCGCGCCACCGCGCCGAGTCTCTCGAGGCGCAGAGCTTCACTGAGACGTCGCTCGAGCTGCTCGATCAATCGTCGGCGCGCCGGAGGCACCGGCCCCGAATCGCTCGGGGCCGTGCTCCCCATCTCGGGCCACGCTCGGCGACTGTGTGCGACGGCTCGGGCGAAGCGGTCGTCGACGGCTCCCGCGTCCCGAAGAGAGGACCCGAAGCGCCTCAAGTGATCGGCGATCCGCTCGGCTTCCCACCAGAGCTGGCGACTCGATCGATGATAAAAGCTCCAAAGTGTGGGTCGACCGGAGACGCCTTGGAGACAAACGAGCTCTCCCATCGCCTGCGCGGGCGCTCCCGTCGCCGCCAGGCAGTCGCAGGCCGGGCGAGCGCCGCGCCGGACCACCTCGATCCGGAGCCACTCGAGCGCCGATCCGCTCGTGATCGACAGCGTCGGCGCCGGGGTTCGACTCGCCGGCCCCGCGTCGGAGGGCTCGTCGTCCAGGACCGGTGCATCGATTCCCAGGAGCTCGATCGCGGCCAGTCGCTTTCGTCGGAGCGCGGCCAGGATCGGAGCGAGCAGGTCGGCTTCGTGCGGACGGAGCGTCCAGAGACAGACGGAGTCGTGGGAGGCACCGATCCGATCGACGCGGCCCGCGCGCTGCTCCAGGCGCACTGGGTTCCAGGGCAAGTCGTAGCTCACGACATGGCGAGCATCTTGCAGGTTGGTACCTTCCGCCAGAAGATCCGTGGTCACGAGGACGTCGATCCGCTCCCGAGGCGAGACGAGCCGGCCCTGAGCGCGCGGGGCGAATCGACCGAGCAGCTCCTGGCGATCGATCGGGCGACCGTCCAAGCGCGCCTCGCGCGCGTCCAGACGAGCGACTCGCCGCGGGACCTCGAGCAGCCGCTGAGCCAAGTCGACGACGGTGTCTCGAAACTCGCTGAAGACGACCACCGGCTCACCTTCCGGGAGCTCCCGAAGCTGCGCGATCAGGGCCTCGGCCTTCGTGTCACGATCCCAAGTCCGAATCGATCCGCACCATTCCTCCAACGCTCGTCCGGCCCGCGCGACCTCGGGTCGAGCCTCACCCAAGCGCTCGCCGAGCAAGAACTCCCAGAAGATCCCCTGCTGTGCTCGCTCGTTCCGGAACCAGCGCCGATGAGACGCGCGCGTCAGCCGGCGTCCTTGGTGGGCTGCCTCGACCCAGCGCCGAAAGAAGCGACTCTGACGCGCCAGCGACATCGCGAATGCGGCCCGACTGCTCTCGAGGCGGCGGACCCACCCGAGAGCCAGGAGGGCTCCCCAACCGTCACGGCCCGGCTCTTCGACCGGCAGCCAGCGCCTGGCTTCCTCGAGACGCCGAACGTGCTCGGCCAGCTGGCCGCCATAGACCTCGTCGAGCGAGTAGTCGATCGACGCGAGCTTCCGCCGGGGAAAGCCGCGTCCACTCGGTGACATGAAGCGCACCACGTCACGACGTCGCCGACGAATCATCACGCGGCCGAGCCAAGCGGCATCGCCTCCGTCGACCACCTTTCCAATCGCCGCCTCGAGGCTCTCGATCCCCAGTCGTTGCTCACCGGCGCCGTCGAGGAACAAGCTCAGGAGCGAGCGGAGATCATCGGGCGAGTTGTTGACCGGAGTGGCGGTCAGTAGCAGCACGGATCGTCCCACGACAAACCGTGCCAGCCCCGAGTACCTACGCGTGGCCGCGTTGCGAAACCGATGCGCCTCGTCGACGATCACCAGCGAGGCATCTCCGATCCGGGAGAGGTCCACCGTGCGGCGGGCGAGGATATCGTGCCCGAGCACCGTCAAAGGCACCTCGAAGCGCCGCGCCACGTCTCGCCACATCTCGACGAGGCTCGCCGGCACGAACGCGACACTCGACTGGCCGCGGCGATGAGCGCGCACCGCGATCGCGACCGCGACCCACGTCTTGCCGAGCCCGACGGCGTCCGCCAGCAGCACCCCGCCCCAGTCGATCAAGGCCGCCTCGATCTCGAAGACCGCGGCTCGTTGATGTGGAGCCAAACGCTCGAGCTCCGAAGCGGGCCGCTCATCGAGTGCCGCGCCGCGGGCCTCCAGAAGACCCGCGATCACATCCCAGAAGCCGCTCACCGAACCGATCCCACCATCGCTCTCAAGACCTCGAGCTGCTCCGCCTTCAATCCGATCGCCGACGCGACGCACTGATCGAGCGCGGTCGAGACGTCCTCACCCGCAGCGCCTCGACGAGCGAGCGCGGCGAGCGTGCTGCGCTCGCGAGCGCGCAGTGCGCCCGGACCGGGACAGCAACCGAGCACCCACGAGAAAAAGCGTCGGTATCCCCCCTTGGCCGGCTCGGCGAGGGCACCCGCGAAGGCACGGATCGGTGCGCTGTTGAGCCAGGCCGTGAGGACTTGGCTCCACTCCTCGGAGGGTACGGCGAGGTAGTACACCGAGTTGAGGGGGACCGCTGCGTCCGGAGGGAGAGCGGCCGCCTCGAGCCGGCGGCCGACGTCGTTCCACACCAACCGATGCTCGGACGCCGCGCCCCGCGTCCGAAACAGGCTCCACCATGGCGAAGCACCCACGTCGGGACGACGCTGCAGGCGAGAGCGGTGCGGCGCGAGCCACTCGGTCAGGAGCGGTGGCAGATCGGCTCGCGGCGTCCCGCCTGCTTCGTGGGTCCAGACCATCCACTGCCGAGTCCGGATCCGAAACGCCTGAACGTCTCGTCCACGCACCACCGGTCGCACGACTCCCGCCTCGACACGCCCACTTCGCCCGTGCCGATCGGTGACCTGCACCGTCTGATCGTCTACCGGCTCGACCTGGTCGAGGAGAAAGCACTCATTGGCGCCTGTCAGCACTCCCCGGCCGAGCCGCCCCAGCTTCCATTCACCCAGAGGCCGCGTGCTTCCCTGGAGCATTCGGAGGGCTTCGCGCTGATGTCGCGTCACGAGCCACCACGGCGAGGCAGGATCATCGGGGATCACGCGCAGCTCGGACGCCTTGCCATCGCAACACCGCGGGCGTTGGCCGAGATGACTGCGCACGCGGACCGGAACGCCGGAGCCGGGCGTCGGCGCGGCGCGCAGCCAGAGGGCGATGGGATAGGTATCGGCGCGAAAGAGATCCGTCGGGGCGCGGCTCCAGTCTTCGAGGCGTCGGACCGTCGCTCGGGCCAGGCGTTGGCGAAGGCCGCCCCCACTCAGGCACTGGAGCAGCTTGGCTGGCAAGAGCAGGCCGAGCTGACCGTCCGGGCGACAGAGAGCCAGGCTGGCCTCGACGAAGGCGGCTGCCAGATCGGGCTGAGCCGCGAAGCCTCCGGTGACACCTCCGAGGCGAGCGCCTCGCTGCCACGCCGCGTGGGCGAAGACCTCGTAGCGCTCGACGAGCCGCACGCGATCGTCGCGGGCGATGCGCTGCCATCGAATCCACGGCGGATTGCCGACGACGGCATGGAAGCCGCCTCGCTCCAGCACGTCCGACAGATGCACCTCGGGCGTGAAGAAAGGCAGCTCGTCGGCTTCGTGGATTCGACGCCGCCATCGAAGCAATCGTCCGCGCTCGAGGCGCAGCCGACGGAGGAAGCGCCGGTCGTCGCGGCTCGGGCTGCGGCCCCCGAAGAGGTCACGGGCCTCGGCGAATCGTTGTCGTGCGGCGCGCGCGTTCTCGGCCAACCGCGTCTCGACCAGCGAGAGCGCCAGAGCGCGCTCGGCTTCGCGAATCTCCTTTTGAAGGGTGCGCTTCTCGGCGCCACTGGCCGCCGGATACTTGCGTCGGAGCGATTCCAACCGGCGGACCGGCTCGACCGGGAGTGGTGCGCGACCACGCTGAAACGGCAAGGGGGGCAGCAGCGCGTTTCCCTGGCGGATCCGATGATCGAGGTTGGGGAGCGGTGCAAGCGAGTCGCCGGCCTCACAGACGATGGCCAGCCAGAGACGGAGCTCGCACAGCTTGATGGCGCCGCGGTCGATGTCGATGCCGAAGAGATTAGTCTGCACGATGGCGCGCGAGAGCGTCGACCGGGACGCCTCCGGGGACAGCGCGGCGCGCAGCGCGAGCAAGCGCTGCAGCACGCCCAGGAGGAAGGCCCCCGATCCACAGGCGGGATCGAGCACCTTCAGCGCACGGGCGGCCTGGCTCAGCGCTCGTCGATCCTCGGCCGGCAAGGACCCGACGGCCGCGGGCTCCTCCAAGGCTCGACGCACGCGGCGCAGCGCCACGCCACTCTGCGCTGCCAGCGCTGCCACCAGCACGTCGTCGACGATCAGGCTCACGAGAGGCCGCGGCGTGTAGAAAGCTCCCGCACCCTTGCGGGCATCGGACTCCATCAGCTCTTCGAACACCTGGCCCAGCATCTCGGGATCGACCGACGTGCCCGGGTCGTCAGGCCGGTCCTCACGCACGGTGAAGTTGTAACGCTCGAGGAGCTCGTCGAAGAGGGGGACGAGCGCGGTGTCGGGGACGTCGAGGCCCGGGTAGCGGCACTCGAGAGCGTCCTTCTCGAAGAGCCCGCCGTTCAGGTACGGGATGCGACCCAAGCGACGCGCAGCGACAGTGCGACGCGTCACCGGCGTGTTCAAGACTTCGAAGAAGAGCACTCGGAGGCGACTTCGATAGACACTCGCGCGCGTCGATCCCGGCTCTGCGATGAGACGCGCGAAGAAGCGCGGCGAGCCGTCGAGCCAGCCGCGGCGTTGCAGAAAGTAGAGGAACACGAGCCGCGACATCTGCAAGAGCGCGAGGGCCCGACGGTGCCGCGTGGCGCGGGCGGTGCCGTGGGGTACGCCCTCGAGCGCCTCCGCCAACCGGTCGCGATGAGCCCGGAACTGCCGAAAGAAACTGCGGCTCACCGACTCGCGCCCCAGCGCCAGCCCGACCCGGGCGGCGAGCTCGGCACCCGACTCCTCGCCCCGAGGAGCCAGCGCTCGAAGCACCTCGACGTCCGTCCGCCCCGGAGCCGAGCGATCGATCCGCAACGTGCGCACGGTCGGTCCCGAGGGGCCTTGAGTGCGACCCGCCAGGGTCAGCTCGGCGCATCCGCGGTGCCACGCGAAGACCAGCACCGGTCGACCCGGTCGCCGCGACAGCGCCCGGCGCACCAGGGCGGCCGCCACCTCGCGCGGCGAGCGATCCCGCGGGATCTCGCACCCCCAAAGCTGCAGCGTTCGGTGAGCGCCGAGCCCGAACAGTCGACCCGGAGTCTCGCCGAGCCCATTCGACTCCGCGTGCTCTCCAATCCGCCCTGCGAAGCCGAGTCGCTTCACCAATCGCTCGATGCCTCGGCGCCCCCGAGCGCCGACGACATCCCGCGTCTCGATCATTTCCCCCTCCAGCCCGTGGCTCCCTCTCCAGAGAACCAGTCGCAGGCCGGCGCCGGCGGTTACACGCGCGGCGCGAATTCACTCGCACTGCGAAAGGCGTTCGACGGGGAATGTGAAACTCGGACCCCAGGAAGTTATGGTGTCTGGCTCGCCCGGAGCCCGACGGACTCGCTCGGCGCTCGGCGAATCGAAAGGACCGCCATGACTCTCAAGCCCGACATCTTGATCATCGGCGCCGGCGCAGTGGGTGCCGCCCTCGCGCACGTGCTGACTGCCGCCGGACGAAGCTGTGTGCTCGCCGACCGGCAGCGACCGGGTCGCGAGTCCTCCTGGGCCGCCGCCGGGGTGCTGTTTCCGGCACATGGCCACGCCGAGCCGTCGTTCAGATCGCTGCTCCGGCGCGGATACGATCTGCATCAGGAGTGGGCACCTCGGCTCCTCGAGGAGACCGGGATCGACATCGGCTTGCGGCGCAGCGGCGTCCTCTCGGTCTGGTTCGACGGAGACGATCATCCTCGCCAGGAAGCCTGGGAGACCGTCGAGGCCTCTCCCTTCGAGGACGCGGTCGAGCTCGATGCGCGGCAAGTGCTCGAGCGCGAGCCGTCGTTGAGCCCGGACGTCGCGGGCGGATTCCACTGCCCCGAAGCGTGCCAGATCCACAACCCGAGCTACGTCGAAGCGCTCGTGACGAGTGCCGCTCGACGAGGAGCGACGGTTTTGGTCGACGCTCCCCTGACCGAGGTCCGCCGCGCGGGCGACCGCCTGGTCGAGGCCCAAGTCGGGACGCATCGCGTTTCGCCCGGCCAGCTCGTGCTGGCGGCGGGCGCCTGGTCCGGCCAGCTCGGTCGGCTCTTCGCGCGACCGATCGACGTCGAGCCGATGCGCGGACAGGTGGCGCTCACGGAGACCTTTCCGCCCTTGCTCCGGCACATCGTCGTGGCTGGGGAGGCCTACCTCGTGCCGCGCCCGAACGGCCGCACGATCGTCGGCAGCACCGTCGAGCGGGTCGGGTTCGACAAGAGCAACACCTTCGAAGGTATCTCGTTCCTGCTTCGCGAAGCGCAACGCTTGGTGCCCGAGCTCGCGACGCGACCCCTCCTGAGGACCTGGTCCGGCTTGCGGCCCGGAAGCTCGGATCATCTGCCGACGATGGATCGGCTTCCCGGCTGGGAGAACGTCGTGATCTCGACCGGACACTTCCGGAGCGGGGTCATTCTCTCGACAATCTCGGCGCTGCTCGTGGAAGCGCTGCTGGACGGCCGCGAGCCGGAGCTGGACCTGAGCCCGTATCGCTACCGAGTCGCGGAGAGCTGAGAGTCGCGTCGAAAGGAGGCCTCTCATGCCGAGCCAGGTCGACTACGACCAGCACTACCGCGTCCGACCGAACGCCTGCGGCGAGCCGTTCCCGGAGTTCGTCGCGTTCTTCGGGAGCCTGGGTCCGGCACCGAGGCGGGTGTTGGATCTCGGCTGTGGCCAGGGGCGAGATGCGTTGATGGCCGCACGGCTCGGGCATTCCGTCCTCGGCGTCGACCTTTCGCGGATCGGTGTGGACCAGATGCTCGAGCAAGCCCGCGCCGAGTCGCTCGACGTCGAAGGCCGGCTCGCGGACGTGAGCCACTTCCGTTCTCGGCGACGCTTCGATGTCGTGCTCCTGGACCGCGTCCTGCATCTGCTGCTCACCGACGACGAGCGCCGAGAGATGCTGGCGCGCCTCGATCGACTCACGCGTGTCGGCGGCTTCGTTCTGATCGCGGATACGGCCAGCCACCGCAGCCTGATTCGGGATCACTTCGACGCCCGGCCCGACGAGTGGACGCGCGTCCGTCGGTGCGCCGACTTCCTGTGCGTCCGTCGCGCCTCTCGCCGAGACGAGAAACGGAGAGGATCGTGAACCCGCTGTACGACGCGATCGGAGGCAGCTACCGCACGACGCGTCGCGCCGAACCCGGGATTCTGAAAACCCTCGCCGCGGGACTCGGCCTGCCTCGCGACGGAGCGTTCCTCGACCTCGGCTGTGGCACCGGGTACACCACGTGCGCGCTGGCTGAGATCGGGGGTCGGTGGCACGGCGTCGACGTATCGGGGCGCATGCTCTCTCAGGCGGCGACCGGCAGCGATCGCATCGCGTGGCGGCTCGGATCCGCTGAACGGCTGCCGTTCGAGGCGGGCAGCTTCGAGGGCGTGATCTGCACGTTGGCGATCCACCATTTCCCCGACTTGCCGGCCGCGTTTCGAGAGGTCTCCCGCGTGCTTGCCGCGGGCCGGTTCGTCGTTTTCACGTCGTTCCCGGATCAGACGCGACGCTACTGGCAGTGCCACTACTTCCCGGAGATGATGGAACGCTCCATCGAGCAGATGCCGGCCCGCGAGACGGTGACATAGACGCTCGAATCGGCGGGCCTCGAGCTCGAGAGCGTCACGCCGTTCTCGGTCACCGAGGACCTCCAGGATCTGTTCCTGTACTCGGGCAAGCAGCGCCCCGAGCTCTATCTCCAAGCGGAGTTCCGCGCGAACATCTCGTCATTCGCCGCCCTGTGCTCCGAGCGCGAGCTCGCCGCAGGCTTGAGCGCGTTGGCCTCCGACCTGGCCGACGGATCGATTCACGACGCCCGCGCCGGGACGGAGGACTGGACCGGCGGCGACTACACCTTCGTGACCGCTCGCAAGGCGTGACCGTCCACACGTAGCCTGAGCACGATGCTTGCACAGGAAAGGGAAGCGGGCGGGCCGCCCGCGCTCCCGGGGAAGACGCCCACGAAAGTGACCGGAGTGCGTCCGCGCAGCGCAGCCGACGACGTCTCCCGAATTCGCACAGGTCGTCGCGGCGAAGCGGAGCTGACGCCCCGAAAAGAGCGGGCGGGCCGCCCGCGCTCCCGGGGGAGAGCGGTGGACCTCGTCCCACACCGCGACTAGGGTGAAGAGCCCTTCTTTCGAGAATTCTCCCGGAGCCTCACCATGCTTTTCCGCCTCGCCCTGGTCGTCCTGATGTTGCTGGCGGCCTCGTTCCTGAACCCGGCCCCAGCGCAGACCACGATCAAGTCCCAGGCCGGCTCCGAGCCTCCGGTGACTCAATTCGTCAATGTGACCCGCGTCTTTCTCAAGACAATGTCGGGAGCGCCGCATCCGGCCATCGGTCTGCTCGCACCGCGCGTCCCGACCTGGGGTGACGTCGATGGGGACGGCTGGCCCGATCTCTTCGTTCACCACTGGTTTCCACGGGTCGGGCATCCGAGACTCAAAGGGAAGCTCTTCTACAACCTCCAAGGGAAGGGGCTGGTCGAGGTGCCGGGTGGCCTCGGTCTCGAGGAGGCCCCGACCGGCGATCAGTATGGGGCGAACTGGGGCGACTTCAACGACGACAACCAGCTCGACATCATCGTCGCGAGTCGCACGCGACCGACTCGCCTCTTCGCCAACTTCGGGACGATCTTCCTCGACGTGGCTCCGCAGTTCGGCATGAATCTCAGCGGTGCTGCCGAAGCGTTCCCGTGGGCCGACTACGATCAGAACGGCCTCCTCGACGTCCTGCTGACCTTCTACAACCCGCAGGGCAACCATCTCTTCCTGCAGGTGGCACCCCTCGTGTTCCAGGAGGCGACGGCCCCACAGACCGGCCTGCCGCTCGGCACGTATCCCAACGGCTATCCGCGTCCCGAGGGAGTGCAGGTCGTCGACCTCAACGGAGACGGATTCCTCGATCTCTTCTTGCAGCACCGGATCTACCTGAATCAAGGCGGAGCGGTCTTCACCGAGACGGCCCTCACCAACACCAATCGTGAAGACGAAGGCGCCGCTTTCGCCGATCTCGATCTCGACGGGGACCTCGACCTGATCGCGTGCTTCACTCAGCCTCGGGCTCGCATCTACCTGAACGACGGGAACGGCCAGTTCACGTGGACCGTGTTCCCCGAGTTCGATCCGCAGGTGCTCTATTGGGGTGTGGGCTTCGCGGACTGGGACAACGACGGGGACATGGACTTCGCGATGGGTCGGCCGAGCCAGCCGCTTCCGAATGGCTCGTACCACGAGTATTGGCGCAACGATCTCGATGGTCGCCCACCGGAGTTCTTCGACGTCACCGACCTCTCGAAGCGCTTCGAGAGCGAAGGCCTCGGCGGCCACGTGCCCAGGTCGACTTGGACCGCGCCCGCCTACGCGGACTTCGATCGCGACGGCGACCTCGACTTCATGGACTCGACCTTCGAGCTCTGGCGTAACGAGCTCTATCGGGGTGATACCTCCGAGACCGAGAAGAGGTACCTCGTCGTGCGTCCGACCACCGCCAACGGGAGTGAGTCGGAGTTCGGAGCCCAGGTGTTCGTCACGGCACCCGTGACCCGCCAGCTGCTCGCCCATCACTTCACGAGCAGCGTTTCGGGCTACCTCCAGCAGGACCAGTACCCGGTGCACTTGGGGGGCATCGGCCCCTTCCAGGCGGTCGACATCCGCGTCGAGTTCCCCTCGCAGAACCCGGCCAGCCCTGGGCCGGTCGTCGTCGACAAGACCGTCAACCCGATCCTGGGTGGCTTCATCGCGGCGCAGCACTTCAGCTTCTCGAAGCGCGACTATCGACTCCTGGAGATCCGCCGAGATGGAACCGTCATCTTGAAGCCGTAGCCGCGGGCTTCGGAGGGCGGACTTCAGTCCGCTGGGAGGTCGTCCAATCAAACCGGGTCAAGAGAATTGGCATCCCGACCTCGCCCACTCGTCTCGTTCCGACATCGATCGATACGAGGCCAATCTGGTCCAAACGCGGCCGATGTCTCGACGAGCCGCTTCGAAGCTGACGATCTCCCACCCGAATGAATTCGGGCCTCCGAGGGGACGGTCTGGATGCCATTCGTTTTGCAACGCTAGGGTGATGTTGTCGGGCGACCCACTTCAGCGCCCGAGCTTCGCCTCGAGTCGCGCACGGCGACGGTCGAGGTCGGCGCCGAGCTTGCCGCCCGCGATGCGCTCGCGCAGCTCCTCGACGATTCGGAGTGCGCGCTCAGGCTCGCCGGAGCGATGCTCGAACCACTTGGCGAGCTCGAGTGGTGCGAAGAGGTCGAGCGGATCGTCTCGAAGCATGTCCTTCCAAAGCGCGACCGCTCGCTCGTCCCGGGCCGATCGATAGAGCAGCGAGAGCTGCCGCCGAGCCTCGTTGGCGCGCGAGAACACCGCGAGGTCCTCGTCGGCGACGACGCGCTCCCAGAGCTCTTGGGCCTCGGGCTTGTATCCCCCGAGAAGCTGGATGCGGGCCAACGCATGCCGCTCGGCGAGGTCGCGCGGGGCGGTCGCGATCTCGTCGAGGCGAGCGGTGAGCGTGATGAGCGAGAGCACGTCGTAGAGGTTGTGCTCGAAGACGCGCAGGATGTCCCCCTCGAAGCGCCCGGCCCGCACGTAGTCGAAGTAAGCTTGGGGACACTCGGCGCCCGGCAGATCTGCGATCCGGCGAAAGCCGAGCTCTTGACGCTCGATCGTCTTCAGTCGGCAGTTCGTGAAGCGATCCCGAAACACGGCGCGGCTGACGTGACACAGATCGAGGTGACGCTCGGCCGGAAACGCCGAGAAGATGCGATGAAAGAGCATCTTGTCCTCGACGCGGACCTTGTCGAAGTTCTTGCCGAAGAAGCTGACCGCGCCCGAGACGCTCTCGAAGCAATCGTTCAGACGCGCCAGCAGCGCCGCCTCCTCCCCGGGATGGCGAGCGAAGTACTGATGCACGACGACCGAGTCGCTCTCGATCAACCCGAAGCCGACCAGGAACACGCACACGCCGGCGCCCATCTCGAGCGACGTGGTCTCGATGTCGAAGAACAAGCAGCGGCTGAAGTCGACCTCATCGAGGCGAGGATCCCGCGCCAGCCGAGCGAGTCGACTCGACGAGACGCCGTGGATCGAGTCGAGCAGGCGATGCCCATGGCGATGGTCGAGCGGCAACGTAGTGCGACGGTGCAAGAACTTTCCCTGCCGCGTCTCGACCTCGACATCCACAGGCTCCGGCAGCGTGTCCGGAGTCGGCAGCGGCCGCAGCTCCGAGGTCGGCCTGAGACCGCCGTGCCGCATCCAGGCGCGGATTGCCCGTGATTCCTCGTTCATGCTGGCGCCTGGAGCTCCCCTCGCCGGTCGTCTTCCTCTTGCCCGGCTAGCCTCGCTCTCCGGGTCCCCCCATTGAATCCGCCCGGGCGCCTGGCCGGCAAGGGGCTGGTCGACGGGTTCTCACCTGCAGCCGGGTTCGACAATCCGTATGATCGAGCCTTCTTGAAGCACTCGTCGCTGTCCTGTGGGGGAATCCCGGACTCGTGCGCAGTCGAACCCGTCGCTTCCTCGCCAATCTCTACTACCTCCAGCGTCCGCTCCGGGACTTCCGAGCGTCGGCGTTGATCCTCTCGATCGTGCTCCTCATCGGGATGGTGTCGTTCCGGCACCTCGACTCCGAGTCTTGCCCGAGCTACGTGGCGGGGCTGTACACGACCTTCTGCCTGGTGTTCCTGGAGCACGTGCACGGCGAGCACTTCCCGACGCACCCTTGGATCCAGGTGCTGTACTTCATGGTTCCGCTGCTCGGTCTCGTCGTGATCCTCGACGGAATCGTGCGGTTCGGCCGTCATCTCCTCAATCGAAACGAAACCGGGAGAGAGTGGGTCATCGCGATGTCGAAGACACTCGAGAATCACGTCATCCTGTGCGGGCTCGGGAAGGTGGGCACCCGAATCCTGGAGCAGCTCCTGCGCCTTCACGAGCTCGTCCTGGTGCTCGAGAAGGACCCCCTGTGCCCGAACCTCGCCGTGGCCCGCAATCACGGCATTCCGGTTCGCATCGGCAACGGCCGCGAGGAGGGCATCTTCGGGGAGCTGAACATCGAGAAGGCCAAGTCGATCATCCTCGCGACCGACGACGATCTCGCGAACTTGGAGATGGCACTCGACGCCCGAAAGCTCAGTCCGACCATTCGCGTCGTGATGCGCATGTATGATCAGGAGCTCGCCGACAAGGTGCATGATGCCTTCGACATCCACCTCGCCTTCAGCACCTCGGAGCTCTCGGCGCCTCTGTTTGCGACCGCCTCTTCCGATCGCTCGATCGTCAACGCCTTTCGCGTCGACGATCAGCTCCTCGTGGTCGCCGACCTCCGCGTGCGGCCAGACTCCCAGCTCATCGGCCAGAGCATCGGTGAGCTCGGCCAGTCGGAGCGGACCTTCGTCCTGACGCATCGGCGCCGTGAGGAGGTCCAGTTCTACCCGAGCGCACAGACCCGATTCGAGATGGGCGACCGCATCACCGTGCAGACTCGCCCCGACTCCCTGAAGCGCCTGCACGCGCTCAACCTGTCTCCCGACATCCCGTGAGTCCCACCGAGATCTTGAAAGAGCCGTGAGGAAGTTGCCGTGAATCGACTCGGACTCTGGATCGCGTTTTGGATGGCACTCGGTGGCCTCGACGGTGCTCTGGCTCAAGACTACGAAAGCAGCTGGGACGTGGCCCACGATCGGCGTTGGGTCGGACCCAAGCTCTGGGCGAACCGGCTCCAGGATTGGCGAGTGCGCGACGGAAGACTCGAGTGCGTCGAGACTCGCTCCCAGCTTCCGCGGCGCACGGTGCACCTGGTGGGACATCGCCTCGAGCGCAGCGAAGGCTTTTCAATGACGGTGCGGACCGGTGTGATCGGTGGCGATCGCTTGGATCCGACTGCGGCCTCGGGATTCCTCATTGGAGCCGGACCCAACGTCGACCCCGCGGCGGCGGCACTGGTCCATCACGCGACCGGTCCCGGAGCCGGCTTCTTCGTCGGCCTCGACGGTCGGGGACTGCCCTTCATCGTCGATCTCGAAGACGGTCCCGCGTCGATGGACTCCCCGAAGGAGAGCCGGCTGCCTCGCACCGAATGGAAGGTCCTTGCCGTCGACAGCGTCGAGCCGGAGAGCCCGGCCGCGAACGTGCTCGACGGAGACACCGACACCATCTGGCACACGGCCTGGCGCACCGATCGGCCGAGCCCGCCCCACGAGATCCAGCTCGATCTCGGAGCGCCTCGCACCTTCGAAGGTCTCCTCGCCCAACCGCGAATCGGAGAGGCCGCCGGCCGGATTCACGAGTACGCGATCTATGCGAGTCGGGACGGTGAGAGCTGGGGCGCCCCGATCGCGATCGGTCGCTGGCCCGACGTGAGCGAGCCCCAGCGGGTCGACTTCTCACCGGTCACGGCGCGCTTCCTGAAGCTCGTGGCGCGGTCGTCTCATCGGGATCGACCAAGCACGACGCTGGCCGAGCTGTGGCTGCTCCACCGTGCCGACCGTTCGGAGCCCGATGACCAGGAGGTGACTCCATCGCCGCTCGCGAAGGTCCTCATCGAGGCATCGGGTGAATGGGCGGCGGACGGATCGTGGACGCTCGATCTGAAGGTCCGGGACCCGGAGTCTGGCGACGTGCGTGCGCGCATCCGGCGGACCGACATTCCGGCGTCGCGTTGGGCCGGCAACGTCGCACTGGTCTCGCATCCCGGCAGTGGAGACGGCGGCACGGGCTTCTGGTTCGAGAGCTGGCAGGTGCACGGGCTCCGATCGGCCGGAGCCGCCACCGAGCTGGGTCCGATCCTCTCCACGCAGTACACGCTCGACAAAGGCGTGCTCAAGCTGACCGCGCAGCTGTTCCCGATCGGAGAGCTCGACAATCACACGGTCACCCTCGAGGTCGAGCGAGACGGAGAGCTTCGCACGATCGCGCGGAGCGAGGTCATCGCACCCGGCTACTCGGCCACCTTTCGCGTGACCGGGTGGGACGCGTCCCGCGACACGGACTACCGAGTCGTCTACCAGCTGGGCGAGCGCTCGGGCCCCGGCTCGTCGTACGAGTGGACCGGCACGATCCGCCACGACCCCGTAGACCAGGACGTCATTTCCGTCGCCGCCTTCACCGGCAATCACAACACGCGCTCGGGGGTCGATCGGCCGCGCTTCGACTGGACGCGGGACGGCCTCTGGTTCCCGCACACCGACATCACACAAGCGGTGGCCGCCCAGGAGCCCGACCTGCTCTTCTTTTCGGGCGATCAGATCTACGAGGGGGCAAGCCCAACGCGGGCCGATCGATCGGGGCGGCCGAGCTCGTACCTCGACTATCTCTACAAGTGGACTCTCTGGTGCTGGGCCTATCGCGACCTGACCAAGGACATCCCGTCGATCGTGGTTCCCGACGATCATGATATCTATCAAGGCAACCTCTGGGGCCAAGGCGGTCGCTGGGCGAAGCGGGATCACGATGGTGGCTACATCATGCCGGCCGAGTGGGTGCGCATGAGCGAGCGGACGCAAACTAGCCACCTGCCCGACCCGTTCGATCCGACGCCGATCGACCAAGGCATCGGCGTCTACTACACCGACCTCTCGTGGGGCGGCATCGGGTTCGCCATTCTGGAGGATCGCAAGTTCAAGTCGGGACCCAATGGCTTGGCACCTCCCACCCAGACCCATCGACCCGACCACGTGATCGATCCCGAGTTCGACCCGAAGTCGGCCGATCTCCCGGGCGCGGTGCTGCTCGGCGAGCGGCAGCTCGCGTTCCTGCGGCACTGGACGTCGGAGTGGAAGAATGAAGTGATGAAGGTTGCATTGTCTCAGACCATCTTCGGCGGTCTCGCGACCCATCACGGAGCCGACCAGCAGTTCCTGGTCGCCGACTACGACTCCAACGGCTGGCCCCAGACCGGTCGGAATGCAGCCCTCGCCGAGCTGCGACGGGCCGAGGTGTTCATGATCGGCGGCGACCAGCATCTCTCCACCATCGTCCAACACGGCATCGACGACTGGAATGATGCGGGCTGGTCGTTCTGCGTGCCCTCGGTCGCCAACTTCTATCCCCGTGCCTGGCTGCCGAAGGCGGAAGGCAAGAATCGACGGCCCGGGTCGCCCCCTCACCACGGCGAGCACGTGGACGGCTTCGGCAACCGGGTCACGGTGCATGCCGACACGAATCCTCGGTCGATGAATCGTGAGCCGAAGGCGCTCCACGATCGCATGGCCGGCTACGGCATCATCCGCTTCAACAAGGAACAGCGTACGATCACCATGGAGTGCTGGCCGCGCTTCGCCGATCCGCGCGATCCCGAAAGCGGCACGCAGTACGAAGGCTGGCCGAAGATCATCACTCAGAGCGAGAACGACGGAAGAAAGCCGGTCGCCTGGCTCCCCGAGCTGCGCTTCGAGAACGTCGTCGATCCGGTAGTCGAGGTGATCGATGCCACCTCCGGAAGGCGAGTGTACTCGCGTCGGATCTCCGGCAGAAGCTACCGTCCGCCCGTCTTTCGTGCGGGTCGCTATCATCTGCGCCTTCGCGATCCGGAAGCGGGACGCGAGATTCGGATCGAGAACCTCGAGGCCAGCCAGGAGCTCGAAGCTCGCACCGTACGCTTCTGACGCTCGCGGTACTCCCTCTGCCTGCCGGTGTGCATTGTTCGTGGCGAGCTCGAAGTGATAGCCTGGGGCCGAAACCCTGCCAGCAAGGAAACCCCATGAGCCGAGCCCTGCTTCGTTTATCGCTCTGCGTACTCGCTCTGTCCTCCACCGCGTTCGCACAGCCGCCTCAGCTCGGTCGACTCGACCGCTCGCCGAGTGAGCCGTGGTCTCCGCGGCGGGCGTTGGAAAATCCGCGGGCCCGCGCCGCGGCCGCGACGACCGAGGACGGGATCTTCTTGTTCGGGGGGGAGGACAAGGACGGACCGCTCAACTCCGTGCTCAGATACGATCCCGATCTCGATCGTTATGAAGCGCGCACGCCGCTTCCCGCGCCTCGCACGGGAATGGCGGCAGTCGCACTCGGTCGCTCGATCCTCCTACTGGGTGGACACGACGGACAGACCTCGCGCCGCGAGACATGGATCTACCTTCCTGGCACCGATCAGTACGTGCCGACCGCACCGATGATCTTCCCTCGCTCCGAAGCGGCGGCGACGTTACTCGGTGATCGCATCTTCGTAGCAGGCGGACTCCTCGACGACGGCACGACTCGACGCGTGACGGATCGGGTCGAGAGCCTCGGATGGCAGCAAGGAGCTTGGCAGCTCGAAGACGCGCGGCTGGGAGCGGCTCGGGCCGCGATCGGAAGCGCCCTCATCGGCAGCGATTGGTACCTGCTCGGCGGCGCCGATGCCGACGGTGAGACCGTCGACATCTTCGAGCGGCTGGACCTGGTCACCGGAGTCGTCACAACGTTGAGCGCTCCCTTGGGGGTACCGCGCTCGGGAGTCCTTCTCTTCCCCGTGCCGGGTGATCGATTGCTCGCCACCGGGGGATTCGGAGGCTCGTGGGCGGGCGCACGGGGCAGCGGCATCGAGATGCCGATGACCCACAACGGCGCCCAGGAGTACGACCCCGTCCAAGACGCGTGGATGTATCGGCCCAACATGATCGAGGCGCGAGCCTTCGCGGCACAAGCCGACGCGGGCGGTCGGCACTACGTCTTCGGGGGCGCACTGCGCTTCGGAGACTTGGGCCAAATCGTGAAAGAGCGCGCGCGCACGAGCGTCGAGCGCTACCACCCCGATCGCTTGCCCGTGCCCACCGCACCACGCGGATCGGGCGGCAGTGGCGGCCCCCTGGGCGAGAACGACTTCAACATTCAGGCATTCGGCCTGACGCGCACGTACCGGTTGGTCGTCCCCGCGAGCTACGACCCCGCGATCCCCACTCGCCTCGCCTTCTTCATGCACGGCTCCAGCGATCAGAATCATCAGTTCCAAAAAGACATCGGCATGGACGCCCTCGCCGAGCGCCACGGCTTCATCGCTTGCTACCCGCAAGCAGTCGACGGAGAGCAGCACTCGGCGGTGGTGTTGGCGTGGGAATGGCACGACTGGCGGCGCCAGAACAACCTCGACATCGAGCTCGTGCTGTCGATCCTCACCGAAGTCGAGTCGCGCTACAACGTCGACCAAGAGCGCGTGACGATCAGCGGCTTCTCGGCGGGAGGATTCTTCACTTACCTTGCCGGAACGCATCACGGCAACGTGTTCGCTGCGGCGACACCCTATTCCGGCGGCGATGCGCGTGGATTCCAGAACGGCCAACCGACGCTGGTTCATCCCAACCCACTGGTCGTGTTGCAGGAGCACGGCCGGCGCACGCCGATGATGTTCTTGCACGGGGACACCGACATCAACGTCAACATCGACGCCAGTCGCCGCGCCCAGTTCGAGCTTCGAAGAGCCGGCTGGCCCGCCCAGCACTCAGGGTTTCTGCTGATGCCACGCCTCCAGCACTTCTGGAACCGCAACCTCAACGAAGACATCTTCGGCTTCTTGAGCCAGTGGACGCTGAGCGGAGACTGAATCGGGGAAGCCAGGATGAAAGCCGGGCGGGAGGGCTCCTCGCGCACCGCTCTCTCACCCACGCTCTTCGAAAGCAAATCGCCCCGCCGACAGGCCACGAGGATCAGATTGCGCGACCTGTCGAACTCCGTTCGGGTCTCTGTACTCCATGCACGCGTAAGAGCGCAGAGCCGCCGACGGTCATCCTCACGCGAGACCGACGGCGAATCGGACTGACACGATGGCCAAACCGGAGGGCGGACTTCA